>NZ_JBBKTQ010000007.1:0-296879 GCF_037890035.1 Ramlibacter sp. AN1133 | reverse complement strand
ATCGGCCTTCGATCCGCTGTCGCGCACCACGCGCTTCATGCTGACCGAGGAAGCGCACCACATGTTCGTGGGCGAGTCCGGCATCAGCCGCGTGATCCAGCGCACCTGCCAGGCGATGAACGAGCTGAAGACGGACGACCCGAAGACGCTGCGCGAGGCCGGCGTGATCGACCTCCCCACCCTGCAGCGCTACCTGAACTTCCACTTCAGCGTGACCATCGACCTGTTCGGCGCCGACGAGTCGAGCAATGCGGCCACCTTCTACAGCTCGGGCCTGAAGGGCCGCTTCGAGGAAGGCAAGCGGGTCGACGACCACCAGCTGCGCGGCCAGAACTACAAGGTGCTGAACGTCGTGGGCGGCCAGCTGGTCGAGAAGGAAGTCCCGATGCTCAACGCCCTCAACGAGGTGCTGCGCGACGACTACATCAAGGACAGCGTGGGCGGCGTGCAGCGCTGGAACAAGGTGATCGAGAAGGCGGGCATCCCGTTCCGCCTGACCGTGCCGCACAAGGCCTTCCACCGCAACATCGGTGCGCTGGCGGGCGTCAAGGTGGCGCCGGACGGCCACGTGGTGAGCGAGGCAGAATGGAACGCCAAGGTGGGCCAGTGGCTGCCCACGGCGGAAGACCGGGCCTTCGTCGCCAGCCTGATGGGCCGCGTCGTCGAGCCGGGCAAGTTCGCCAACTGGATCGCGCCGCCGGTCATGGGCATCAACCGCCAGCCGGTGAATTTCGAGTACGTGCGCTTCGCCTGAGGCGCCCCCTTGTAGGCTGGTGGTGACGAAGGAACCCCAGCTCGCTGCGCTCATCCGATCGCTGGGGTTCCTTCGTCACCACCAGCCTACGGGAACCATCGTGGATCATTCCGACGTCATCTTCCTGAAGCAGCACCTGATCGATCCGGAGATCTGCATCCGCTGCAACACCTGCGAGGCGACCTGCCCCGTCGCCGCGATCACGCACGACAGCAACAACTACGTGGTGGATGCGGCCAAGTGCAACCTGTGCATGGCCTGCATCCCGCCGTGCCCCACCGGCAGCATCGACAACTGGCGCACGGTGCCCAGGGCGCGGGCGTACACCATCGACGAGCAGCTGGGCTGGGAGTCGCTGCCCGAGGCGCTGTCGGAGGCGGAACTGGCCGAGGCCGCGGGCGGGGCCGAACTGGCCGTGCCGCCGCAGCCCGCGAGCAGCGCGCCGGTGGCGACGGAGATCGATCCGCAGGCCTCCACCTTCCGCAGCGGCGACTGGGGGGCCACCGTGCCGCCGTGGTCGGCCGCGCATGCCTTCACCAACGTCTACGGGCCGAAGGCGCCGGTCAAGACGATCGTCGCCACCGTCACCGGCAACCACCGCGTGACCGAGGTCGGCAAGGATTACGACACCCATCACATCGTGCTGGACTTCGGCAGCACGCCCTTTCCCGTGCTGGAGGGCCAGAGCATCGGCATCGTGCCGCCCGGCGTGGACCCCAAGGGGCGCGCCCACCATCCGCGCCAGTACAGCATCGCCAGCGCGCGCAACGGCGAGCGCCCCGGCTACAACAACGTCTCGCTGACCATCAAGCGCGTGCTGGAGGACCACGAGGGCCGCCCCGTGCGCGGCGTGGCCAGCAACTACATGTGCGACCTGAAGGTGGGCGACAAGGTGGAGGTGATCGGGCCCTTCGGCGCCACCTTCCTGATGCCGAACCACCCCAAGAGCCACATCGTGATGATCTGCACCGGCACCGGCAGCGCGCCGATGCGGGCCATGACCGAGTGGCGCCGGCGGCTGCGCAACTCCGGCAAGTTCGAAGGCGGCAAGCTGATGCTGTTCTTCGGTGCCCGCACGCCGGAGGAGCTGCCCTACTTCGGCCCGCTGCAGAAGCTGCCGAAGGACTTCATCGACCTGAACCTGGCCTTCAGCCGCGTCGCCGGGGAGCCCAAGCGCTACGTGCAGGACCTGATGCGCGAGCGCGCCGCCGACCTGGCGCCGCTGCTGGCGGACCCGAACGCGTACTTCTACGTCTGCGGGCTCAAGGCCATGGAAGAGGGCGTGGTGATGACGCTGCACGACATCGCCACGCATGCGGGCCTGGACTGGGAGACGGTGGGCGCCTCGCTGCGGCGGGACGGCCGCCTGCACCTGGAGACCTATTGAGGCACCGGCTGGCCGGGCCGCGCTGCCCCGTCAGCCGATCGACATCAGCGAGGCATTGCCTCCCGCCGCCGCGGTATTGATGCTCAGGGCCCGCTCGATGACCAGGCGCTCGAGCGGGACGGACGTCTCGCCCGGCTCCATGCGCTCCACGCTCACCACCGGGCCCTCGCGACGGGCCATCCGCTGCTGGACCTCCGCCAGTTCCTGCGGCGAGCCGTGCAGCAGTACGGACTCGTAGGAGACCTCCGGCGCGGACCAGTCGCGCGCCAGCGCGACGTGCGCCTGCACCTCGGGCGGCAGGCGCTGCAGCAGTTCCTGCGCCTCGGCACTCCAGATGGCACGGCTGCCCACTGCGAGCACGGCGGCCAGCTGCACGAGGCGGTCCGCTTCGCCGGCGGCCAGGCACAGCACGCTGGCACGCGGCGCGATCGTGTAGACGTTGCGCTCCCCCGTCGGGCCCGGCAGGACGACGGAGGCGCCGGGGCGCGCCAACGCCGCCACCCGCGAGCACGCGACGGCCAGCGCGGGCTGCTGCGCGCCGACCCACTCCAGCAGCGCGCGCAACGCGCCGCTGGCGGCGGGCGCGGCCGGCGCGGGGCCATCGGTGTCGGATGCGAGCGCGCGGGCCAGCACGTCCTCCGGCCGGCGCGCCAGCAGCCGGTACAGGTACAGCGGCCCGCCGGCTTTCGGGCCCGTGCCCGACAGGCCTTCGCCCCCGAACGGCTGCACGCCGACCACGGCCCCCACCATGTTGCGGTTCACGTAGATGTTGCCCGCATGCGCGGCACCCACCACGCGCGCGATCGTTTCGTCGATGCGGGTGTGCAGGCCCATCGTGAGGCCGTAGCCGGTGCCGTTGATGCGGGCCACCAGCCCGTCGAGCTCCTCGCGCTGGAAGCGCACGAAATGCAGCACCGGGCCGAACACCTCCCGCTCCAGCTCGGAAATGCTGTCGATCTCGATCAGGGTGGGCAGCACGAAGGTCCCGTCCTGGAGCGGGTGTTCGCTGTGGCCGGCCAGCTGGTGCACGCGCCGCCCCTTGGCGAGCATGCGGTGCAGGTGGCGCTCGATGTTGCCCTTCGCCTCTTCGTCGATCACCGGGCCGACGTCGGTGGCGAGCCGGGCCGGATTGCCCACGCGCAGTTCGGCCATCGCGCCCAGCAGCATCGCGAGGATCCGGTCCGCCGCTTCCTCCTGCACGCACAGCACGCGCAGGGCGGAACAGCGCTGGCCCGCGCTGTCGAAGGCCGACGCGAGCACGTCGCCCACCACCTGTTCGGCCAGGGCCGAGGAGTCGACGATCATCGCGTTCTGCCCGCCCGTCTCCGCGACCAGCGGGATCGCCCGCCCGCTCGCATTCAGCCGGCCCGCCAGGCTGCGCTGGAGCAGGCGCGCCACTTCGGTGGAACCGGTGAAGAGGACGCCCTGCGTGCGCGCATCGGCCACCAGCTTTGCGCCCACCACGGCACCGGGGCCGGGCAGCAGCTGGATCGCATCGCGCGGGACCCCTGCGGCCCACAGCGCCCGCACGGCCTCCGCTGCGATCAGGGGCGTCTGTTCCGCCGGCTTGGCCAGCACGACGTTGCCGGCGGCCAGCGCCGCGGAGACCTGCCCGATGAAGATGGCGAGCGGGAAGTTCCACGGGCTGATGCAGACGACCGGTCCCAGGGGGACATGTGTGGCATTGTCGAAGTGGTCGCGGACCTCGCGGGCGTAGTAGCGCAGGAAGTCGACGGCCTCGCGCACTTCGGCCACCGCATTGGAGGCCGTCTTGCCGGCCTCGCGGATCAGCACGCCCATGAGGCGGGGCATGTCGGCTTCCAGCCGGTCGGCCGCGCCTTCCAGCAGTCGGGCGCGCGCGTCCGGTGGCGTCGCTGCCCAGCGCGGCGCGCCCTGCACGGCACGCTGCAGCGCGAGCTCCACTTCGCTGTCGGTGGTCTCGCGCACGGACCCGACCCGGTCGCTGCGGTCGGCCGGATTGGTGACGGGGGCCATGTCGTGTGCGGGCGTGTCCGCGGCCGGCAGCGGGCCCGCGTTCCAGTCTTCCCCGGCCGCGGCAGTGAACGCCTGCGACAGCGCCTGCAGCTGCGCCTCGTTGCCCAGGTCCACGCCGCGCGAGTTGCGGCGCACGTGGCCATAGAGTGCGCGCGGCAAGGGGATCGCCGGATGCGCCAGCCCGGTGGCGCCTTCGCGGCGCGCGTACTCCTCGATCACGTCCACCGGATCGCGCACGAGCTGTTCGACGGCGATGGCCTGGTCGGCGACCTGGTTCACGAAGGAGGTGTTGGCCCCGTTCTCCAGCAGGCGGCGCACCAGGTAGGCCAGCAGCGTCTCGTGCGTGCCGACCGGCGCATACACGCGGCAGGGCCGCCCCAGCTTGCCTTCTTCCACCGGGCCCACGACCTGTTCGTACAGCGGCTCGCCCATGCCGTGCAGGCACTGGAACTCGTACTGGTGCGGGGTGTAGCGCTGCGGATCGGCAAGCTCGTAGATCGCTGCCATCGTGTGGGCGTTGTGCGTCGCGAACTGCGGATACACCTCCTGCGGCGCGGCCAGCAGCTTGCGCGCGCAGGCGATGTACGAGGCGTCGGTGTACGGCTTGCGCGTGAAGACCGGATAGTCGTCCTGGCCGTCCAGCTGCGCACGCTTGATCTCCGAGTCCCAGTAGGCGCCCTTGACCAGCCGGATCATCAGCCGCCGCTTGCTGCGTCGCGCGAGGTCGACGACGTAGTCGACCACGAAGGTGCAGCGCTTCTGGTACGCCTGCACGACGAAGCCGAGCCCGTTCCATCCCTGCAGCTGCGGCTCGAAGGACAGGCGCTCCAGCAGGTCGAGGGAGAGCTCCAGCCGGTCGGCCTCCTCGGCATCGATGTTCAGGCCGATGTCGTAGCGCTTGGCCAGCGCGCACAGGCGCACCAGCAGGGGATAGAGCTCGCCCATCACGCGGTCGTACTGGGAGCGGCTGTAGCGGGGGTGGAGCGCCGACAGCTTGATGGAGATGCCGGGGCCGGCGTAGATGCCGCGGCCGGCCGACGCCTTGCCGATGGCGTGGATCGCCTGCTCGTAGTCGCGCAGGTAGCGGTTCGCATCGTGCGCCGTGAGCGCGGCCTCGCCGAGCATGTCGAAGGAATAGCTGAAGCCCTCCTGCTCGCGCGGCCGCGCGTTGCGCAGCGCTTCGGCGATGTTCTCGCCGGTGACGAACTGCTCGCCCATCATGCGCATCGCCATGTCCACGCCCTTGCGGATCAGCGGCTCGCCGCCGACGGAGACGAGGCGGCCGATGGCAGCGGACAGGCCCGATTCGCTGTGCGTGGAGACCAGCTTGCCGGTGAGCAACAGGCCCCAGGTGGCGGCGTTGACGAACAGCGAGGGGCTCTTGCCCAGGTGCGTCTGCCACTGGCCCTGCGCGATCTTGTCGCGGATCAGCGTGTCGCGCGTGGCCGCGTCCGGGATGCGAAGCAGCGCCTCCGCCAGGCACATCAGCGCCACGCCTTCCTGCGACGAGAGCGCGTACTGCTGCAGCAGGTTCTGCACGATGCCCGCGCGGCCGCTGGCCGCCTTGCGCGCGCGCAGCCCCGCGGCCAGGCGCAACGCGAGGGCCTGGATGCGCTGCGCGGCGGGCGGTGGGACGCGTGCGGCGTCGAGGACGGACTGCACCGCCTCCGGTTCGGGGCTGCGCGTCGCGGCCGTGATCGCCCGCCGCAGCGGCGTTGCGGCGAAGGCAGAGGGCTCGAAGAAGCGGTCGAAGACGTCGTGGGGCTGCGCGGGCATCGGGGATCTCGGTGGAGATGACATCCTCCATCATCTCGATAGCTGACCGGATATTGCTTCAAAATGAGGCGGTCCAGCCGAAGGAATCACCAAACCATGCCGGAAACGCCGAGCCTCGACCGTACCGACCGCCGCATCCTGTCCCAGTTGCAGGACGACGGCCGGATTTCCAACCTGAAGCTGGCGGAAGCGGTGGCCCTGTCCCCGACGGCGGTGCTGGCCAGGGTGCAGCGGCTCACGCGCGAGGGATTCATCCAGGGCTACGAAGCACGGCTGAATCCGCAACTGCTGGGGGCGGGCATGCTGGTGTTCGTGGAGGTGCTGCTCGATCGCACGACGCCCAACGTGTTCGAGGCGTTCCGCGCCGCGGTGCAGGTGCACCCCGAGATCCTGGAGTGCCACATGGTTGCCGGCGGCTTCGACTACCTGGTCAAGACGCGCGTGGCCGACATGCACGCCTACCGCACCTTCGCCGGCACCGTGCTGTGGCAATTGCCGGGCGTGCGCGAGACGCGCACGTACGCGGTGATGGAAGAAGTGAAGAACTCGACCAGGCTGCACATCCCCGCCTGAAGGCGGGCCAGGCTCCTCCTAGGAGCCGGCAGCTTTCCCGCCGGCCTCGTCGTCGATCGCCTTCTGTACCGCCTGGTAGAAGGCCTCGCGCGCCTCGGTCGCCCCGGGGTCCCGCGCACCCCCTCCCCAGTTGGCGTTGGATGCGATCACGAGCCTGCGCTTCGGGTCGATGAAGATGCCCTGGCCGAAGATGCCGCGGGCGGCGAACGTCCCATCCGCGTAAGTCCACCACTGGTAGCCATAGCCGCGGCCCGGCCGGCCGATGCCGGTGCGCGTGCCGGTGGCCTCCGCGAGCCAGCCTTCGGGCACGATCGGCTGGCCGTTCACCCGGGCCCCGTCGAGGATGAAGAGCCCGAAGCGGGCGAAGTCGCGGCTCGCTGCCTGCATGCAGCAGCCGCTGATCTCCTGCCCGGTGCGACTGAGGATCCAGGTGGCCTGCTGCTCCATGCCGGCGGGCCCCCAGATCTTTTCCGACAGGTACTGCGACAGGGGCTTGCCCGTCGCCTGGCTCACCAGGATGCCGACGAGGTTGGTCTCGCCGGTGCTGTAGTTCCAGCGCGTGCCGGGTGGCACCTCGCGCGGCAGGCGGCGCAGGTAGCTCACGAGCGCGTCGACGCCTTCCTCCGGCTGGTGGTTGTTGAACCGGGCGACGTCCGAATTCGGGTCCGCGTAGTCCTCGTTCCAGCGCACGCCCGAGGTCATGGTCAGGAGCTGGCGGATGCTCACGTCGTCGTACGCGGAGCCCTTCATCTGCGGGATGTAGTCGCTGACCTTGTCGTCCATGCTGCGGATGTGGCCGTCGCGCAGCGCCGCACCCACGAGGGTGGAGGTGATCGACTTGGCGACGGAGAAGCTGGTCCAGCGCCCGGCGGCGTCGAAGCCGAGGCCGTAGCGCTCCAGGCGCAGCCTGCCATCGTGCACCACCAGCAGCGCCGCGCTGCGCTGGCCGGCCATGTAGGCGTCGAGGTCCAGCGGCAGCTTCAGCGGCGCCCCGGCGGGCAGCGGCCGCACGGTACCGCCCGCGGGAATCGTGCGCGCTTTCGCGAGCAGGGGGATGCGATCGAGCGCGCGGAAGGCGGCATCGCGCTGCGGCTGGCTCCAGAACAGCAGGTCGCGGTTGGTGGGCAGCGTGGCGAGCAGGCCCCGCGTTTCGCGGTCGAGGGTGAACCAGCCGGCGGTGGCGGCGATCACGAGGCCGGCGGCGACACCCAGGGCGATCTTGCGGAAGGTCATGCGGCGATTGTCCACGCCAGCGCGCGGCGCCGTTCACCTTTCGCAAAGCAGCGGTCACGCCACCGGCGGCAAGCGGTCGATCAGCTTGTCCAGCGTGAGCGGATAGTCGCGTACCCGCACGCCCGTGGCGTTGTAGACCGCATTGGCGATCGCCGCCGCCACGCCGCACAGGCCCAGTTCCGCGACCCCCTTGGCCTTCATCGGCGAGGACATGGGGTCGGTCTCGTCGAGGAAGACCACGTCGAGGTGCGGGATGTCGGCATGCACCGGCACCTCGTAGCCGGCGAGGTCGTGGTTGACGAAGAAGCCGCGGCGCTTGTCCACGGCCAGTTCTTCCATCAAGGCCGCGCCCACGCCCATGGTCATGGCCCCGATCACCTGGCTGCGCGCCGTCTTGGGATTGAGGATGCGCCCGGCCGCACACACGGCCAGCATGCGGCGCACGCGCGTCTCGCCGGTGGCGGCGTCGACCCCCACTTCCACGAAGTGCGCGGCGAAGGTCGACTGCTGGACCTTCTTGTCCAGGTCGCCGTATTCGATGAAGTCCTCGGCGACCAGCCCTTGCGGACCGGCCGCTTCCGCCAGCGGCACCACGCGCTCGCCGGCGCGCACCGTGCCGTCGGTGAATTCGGCCTCGCGCGCGTTCATCCCGAGCTTCGCCGCCACGGCCTCGCGCAGCTTCATGCACGCGGCGTACACCCCCGCGGTCGAATTGTTCGCGCCCCACTGGCCGCCCGAGCCGGCGGAGACGGGGAAGTTGGAGTCGCCCAGTCGCACGAACACCTTGGCCAGCGGCACGCCCATCATCTCCGCCGCCGTCTGGGCGATGATGGTGTACGAGCCGGTGCCGATGTCCGTCATGTCGGTTTCGACGGTGACGAGGCCGCGGTCGTCCAGCCGCACGCGCGCGCCCGACTTGGTCACGAGGTTGTTGCGGAAGCCCGCCGCCACGCCCATGCCCACGAGCCAACGGCCGTCGCGCACCTGCCCTGCGCGCGCGTTGCGGCGATTCCAGCCGAAGCGCTCCGCCCCCGTGCGCAGGCACTGCACCAGTTGCCGCTGCGAGAACGGACGGTTCGCCTGCTCCGGATCGACCTGGGTGTCGTTGACGACGCGGAATTCGACCGGATCCATCCCGAGCTTTTCCGCCATTTCGTCCATGGCGATCTCCAGCGCCATCATCCCCGGCGCTTCGCCGGGAGCGCGCATCGCATTGCCTTCGGGCAGGTCCAGCACCGCCAGCCGCGTGGTGGTGAGCCGGTTCGCCCCGGCATAAAGCAGCCGGGTCTGGTTGACCGCGGTTTCCGCCGAGCCGTCCGGCAGGTTGCCGTTCCAGCCCTCGTGCGCGATCGCCGTGATCTTCCCGTCGCGCGTCGCGCCCAGGCGGATGCGCTGGATGGTGGCGGGCCGGTGCGTCGTGTTGTTCATCACCAGCGGCCGCTGCAGCGCCACCTTCACCGGCCGCCGGGCCGCCCGGGCGCCCAGGGCGGCCAGCACGACGTCCGCGCGCACGAACAGCTTGCCGCCGAAGCCGCCGCCGACGAAGGGCGAGACGAGGCGCACGTTCTCCTTGCGGATGCCCAGCGTCCTGGCGAGATCGCCCACGCTCCACGCCACCATCTGGTTCGAGGTCCAGACGGTGAGCTTGTCGCCCTGCCAGGCCGCGGTGGTGGCGTGCGGTTCCATCATCGCGTGCGACTGGTCGGGGGTGGTGTAGGTGGCGTCGAACTGCACCGGGGCGCCAGCGAACGCGCCGGGGAAATCGCCGACCTTCGACTCGGGCGGGCCGGCGAAGGGCGTGGGTTTCGCGAGCTTCGCCCCGGCCTTCTCCGCCGCGAGGTCGAACTTGCCGGGCGTGCGCTCGTAGGTGATGCGCACCAGCTGCGCCGCGGCGCGCGCCTGCTCGAAGGTCGTCGCCACGACCAGGGCCACGGCCTGGTGGTAGTGGTCGATGTTCGGGCCGCCCAGCAGCCTGGCGGTGTTGAAGCTGCCCTTCCCGAGCTTGCCGGCGTTGCGCGCCGTCACGATCGCCAGCACGCCGGGCGCGGCGCGCGCGGCACCGAGGTCCATGGCGGCGATGCGGCCCTTGGCGATGCCGGCGCCGATCACCCAGCCGTACACCGCGTCCGGGGCGGCGTCGTGGCGCTCGTACGCATAGGGCGCGGTACCGGTGGTCTTCAGCGGCCCGTCGACGCGGTCGGTCGGCTGGCCGACGACCTTGAGCCGGTCGATGGGATTGGTGGTGGCGGGGGTGTCGAATTTCATGCTCAGCTCCTCGCCTGTGCCAGGACCGCGGCGAGCGTACGCTCCACCAGCGGCAACTTGAAGGCGTTGTCGTGCGTGGGGCGGGCGTCGGCCAGCAGGCGCGCGGCGGCGGCCCTGGCGCCTTGGGGCAATGCCGCATCGGCGGCCGCGTCGCGCCAGGGCTTGTGCGCGACGCCTCCCAGCGCCACGCGGCCCGAGCCGTCCTTCTGCACGATCGCCGCGACGGAGACCAGCGCGAACGCGTAGGAGGAGCGGTCGCGCACCTTGCGGTAGATGTGGGTGCCACCCACCGGCTTCGGCAGCGTGACCGCGGTGATCAGCTCGTCGCGTTGCAGCGTGGTGTCGATGTGCGGGGTGTCGCCGGGCAGGCGGTGGAAGTCCGCGATCGGGATCACGCGGGTGCGGCCGTCGGGCCGCACCGTCTCGACGTTCGCGTCCAGCGCGCGCATGGCCACGGCCATGTCGCTCGGGTGCGTGGCGATGCAGGCCTGGCTGCTGCCCACCACGGCGAGCTGCCGGCTGAAGCCGCCGATGGCGCTGCAGCCGCTGCCCGGCTGCCGCTTGTTGCAGGGCTGGTCGGTGTCGTAGAAGTAGGGGCAGCGCGTGCGCTGCAGCAGGTTGCCCGCGGTGGTGGCCTTGTTGCGCAACTGGCCCGAGGCCCCTGCCAGCAGGGCGCGGGACAGCACGCCGTAGTCGCGCCGCACGCGTTCGTCGGTGGCGAGCGCGGTGTTGCGCACCAGCGCACCGATGCGCAGGCCGCCCTCCGGCGTCGCCTCGATCCGGTCGAGGCCGAGGAAGTTCACGTCGACCAGGTGGGCCGGGGCCTCGATCTGCAGCTTCATCAGGTCCAGCAGGTTGGTGCCGCCGGCGATGAACTTCGCCGCCGGATGGCGCGCGACGGCGGCCGCGGCCTCGGCGGGCGAGCGGGCGCGCTCGTAGGTGAACGGCTTCATGTGCGCACCCCCGCGACTTCGCTGATCGCATCCACGATGTTGGAGTAGGCGCCGCAGCGGCAGATGTTGCCGCTCATGCGCTCGCGCAGCTCCTCGGCGGAGAACACGGGCTGGGCCGTGAGGTCGGCACTGACGTGGCTGGGGACGCCGCGCCCCAGTTCGTCCAGCGCACCGACGGCCGAACAGATCTGGCCGGGCGTGCAGTAGCCGCACTGGTAGCCGTCGTGCTTGATGAAGGCGGCCTGCAGCGGGTGCAGGCGCGCGGGCGTGCCGAGCCCTTCGATCGTGGTGACCTTGCCGTTGTGGTGCATCAGCGCCAGGGTGAGGCAGGAATTGATGCGGACGCCGTCCACCAGCACGGTGCATGCGCCGCACTGGCCATGGTCGCACCCCTTCTTGGTGCCCGTGAGGTGCAGGTGCTCGCGCAGCGCGTCGAGCAGTGTCGTGCGGTTGTCGAGATCCAGTGTGTGGGTGGTGCCGTTGACCTCGAGCGCAACGCGCGAGGCGGGCACGGAGCGTTGCCGAGGCGGCACGGGCGCCTGGGTGGCAGCGTCTGCCGCCGTGGGCAACGTTGCCGCCGAGGCGGCGGCGCCCGCGATCAGGAGCTCACGCCGCGAGACCTTGAGGGGATCGGAACTGTCCATGACTTCGCATCCTTGCAGCGTCGATACGCGCTGGAGCGCGGAGCATGCAAGGCCGCGCGCGTGGGCGCTGTAGGCGTGTGGCTGACGAACAGGTCGGCGCCGTCCGGGCCGACGGCTCACCCTGGCTCGTGAGGGTCGGAGGTCTCGTCCGCGTTCGCGGAGCGCAGGGGATCGGACACCTCCAGCCAGTCGAGTTCGCTCTCGAGGCTGTGGAATGCGTCGTCGCCGATCTCGCCGCTGGCGCGCACCGCGAGCAGCGCCTGCCGTGCCGAAGCGAGCGCCGCGCCATACGCGGCTTCGTACTCGGAGGCCGAGGCCGGCGGGGCCGCGGGAGCCTGCAGCACGTTCCCCAGCCGCACCTTGAAATCCTTGCGCACGAGATCGATCACGGAGGAGCGTCCGCGCGGCAGCTGGGCGAGCGCGGCTTCCAGCGCACGCTCCCGGGCGATGCCCACTTCCTGCGCGATGGGATCGCCATCGCGCAGGTCCAGTGCGCGCAGCAGGGCCTTCAGGGTCAGCCCCTGCACCAGCAGCGTGCCGAGCACGACCGAGAACGCGGTCAACAGGATCAGGTTGCGCGCCGGAAAGCCGTCGGGCAGGGCCAGGGCCGCCGCCAGCGTCACGATGCCGCGCATGCCGGCCCAGGAAATGAGCAGGCCGCTGCCCACGGTGGGCCGCAGCATGGGCCGGGGCGGATGGAAGCCGAAGCGACTGTCCTTCCAGCGCAGCACGGCATTGAAGGCCATGTGCCAGGCGATGCGCACCAGGATCACCGTGGCGAGCACGGCGGCCGCCACGACCAGGTACTGCCGCAGCACCGGAGCTTCCAGTTCCGCCACGATGGGCCGGATCTGCAGGCCGATGAAGATGAAGGCGAAGATGTTCAGCGCGAAGATCACCGTCGCCCACACCGCGTTGGTCGGGATGCGCACGCGCGCCGGAATGCGCGCCGGCGCGCTGCGCGCGAGCGTCATGGCGTAGCACACCGTCGTCAGCACGCCGGACAGGCCGGCCCGCTCCGCCACCAGCCACACGCCGAAGGTGGTGATGAACTGCAGGATGATCGCGGTGGGGATGTGCTGCACGCGTTCCAGCAGGCGTTGCGCGAGCCAGCCGAGCGCCGGACCGGCCACGATGCTGCCTCCCACCGCGAGCAGGAACGTGGGTGCCACCGCCTCCAGCGAGAAGCTGCCGGCGGCGACCGCGCCGACCGCGAGCCGGTAGATCAGCAGCGCGCTCGCATCGTTCAGCAGGCTCTCCCCCTCGAGGATCGTCAGCAGCCGCTGCGGCGGCTGCAGCGGACGCAGGACCGCCGTGGCCGCCACCGCGTCCGGGGGGGCGACGATGGCGCCCAGTGCGATCGCCGCTGCCCACGGCAGGCCGGGCACGAGCGCGTGGGCCACCACGGCCACCGCGGCGGTCGTCAGGCCCACGGCGAACACCACCAGGCCCGTGACCGGCGCCCAGTTGTCGCGCAGGTCGCGCAGCGAGGCGTCGAAGGCGGCGTCGAGCAGCACGGGGGCCACGAACAGGGCCAGCACCAGGTCGGGCGGCAGGCTCGGATGCGGCACGCCCGGCACGAAGGCGAGCAGGGCGCCGCCGATGGCGAGGAACACCGGATAGGGCGCGCCGACGCGCCGCGCCGCTGCCGCCAGCAGCACGGCGGCCACGAAGAGGGCCAGGATCTGCTCGAATTCGTGCATTCGGGCGCCGATTGTCCGCGAGGCCGGCCCGCGCCGGGCCTTCAGCCCTGCCGCGTCAGCTGCCGCGCGCGCGCTTCCACCTTGTCGATGGCGGCGGCGAGCACTTCCAGCTCCTGCGGCGACAGGTCGGACAGCAGGTATTCCTCGCGCGCCTGCACCATCGGCACGATCTTGCGGTAGAGGGCCGTGCCCGCGGGCAGCAGGCGCACGCGCCAGGCGCGCCCGTCCTCCGGGTCGGGAGAGCGGGCCACCAGCCCTGCGGCTTCCAGCCGGGCCAGGGCACGGCTGACCTGCATCTTGTCGAGCGTGGTGCGGTCCTTCACGTGCGCCGCGCGGACCTCGCCCTGGTCGGCCAGCGCCGCCAGCACCCGCCAGTCGTCGCGGGAGAGCGCGAAGCGCTCGCGGTACACCTGCGCCGTGGCCAGGCTGACCTGCTCCGCCAGCACTGCCAGGCGGTAGGGGAAGAACTTCTCGAGCTCCATCGGCGGATCGTATCACCCGTTACCAGCGGCGGCCGGGCCGGCGCTGCGCTGCACCCGTACGGTGCCCCGGGATCCCTAAGGGTATTTGCGTATGACAAACGCACTTGCAGAATCCAGGACGCCCCGCTAGGATAGTAACCACCGTTACCAAACAACCCGAGGAGCCGCCATGAAGATTGCCCGCATCCACCACGTCGCCTACCGCTGCCGCGATGCCCGCGAGACCGTCGAGTGGTACCGCAAGCACCTGGGCATGGAGTTCGTGCTCGCCATCGCCGAGGACCGCGTGCCCTCCACCAAGGCACCGGACCCGTACATGCACCTGTTCATGGATGCCGGCAACGGCAACATCCTGGCCTTCTTCGAGATCCCGAACTCGCCGCCGATGGGCCGCGACGCCAACACCCCCGACTGGGTGCAGCACATCGCGTTCAAGGTCGACGGCGGCGAAGAGGTGCTGGTCGCGGCGAAGGCGCGCCTGGAGGCTGCGGGCATCGAGGTGGTGGGGATCACCGACCACACGATCTTCAAGTCGATCTATTTCCGCGACCCCAACGGCCACCGCCTGGAACTGGCGGTCGACACCGCCACGCCGGAACAGATGAAGAAGCTCGACGACGTGAAGTGGGAGATGCTGGAGGAGTGGTCGCGCACCAAGCGCGCCCCCAAGCAGGCGGCCTGGATGCACGAAAAAGAACTGGCGGCCTGAGGCGGCGATGCAGAAGACCTACACGTATCCCGAATTCGCGTACCGGCAGTCCGAGGAGCAGCGGCTCGGCGTCGTGCGCCGCCACCCGGTGGTGATCGTCGGCGCCGGCCCGATCGGGCTGACCGCGGCACTGGAATGCGCGAGCCGCGGCATTCCCGCCGTGCTGCTGGACGACAACAACACGGTGAGCGTCGGCTCGCGGGCGGTCTGCTATGCCAAGCGGCCGCTGGAGATCTGGGACCGGCTCGGCGTCGGCGAGGCGATGGCGCGCAAGGGCGTGAGCTGGAAGGTCGGCAAGGTGTTCTTCCACGACGACCTGGTCTACCAGTTCGACCTGCTGCCGGAGGAAGGGCACAAGATGCCCGCGATGATCAACCTGCAGCAGTACTACCTGGAGGAGTTCCTGGTGGCGGCCTGCGAGAAGAGCGGCCTGGTGGACCTGCGCTGGAAGCACAGGCTGATCAGCCTGTCGCAGGAAGCCGACCACGCGAAGCTCACGCTGGAGACGCCGGACGGCATCTTCCAGCTCGAAGCCGACTGGGTGATCGCCTGCGACGGCGCCAACAGCGACACCCGCAAGATGGTCGGGGCCGAGTTCACCGGCCAGTTCTTCCAGGACCGCTTCCTGATCGCCGACGTGGTGATGAAGGCGGACTTCCCCACCGAGCGCTGGTTCTGGTTCGACCCGCCGTTCCACCGTGGCCAGAGCGTGCTGCTGCACCGGCAGTGCGACAACGTCTGGCGCATCGACTTCCAGCTCGGATGGGACGCCGACCCCGAGCGCGAGAAGAAGCCGGAGAACGTGATCCCGCGCATCCAGGCCATGCTGGGCAAGGACGTGGAGTTCGACCTGGAGTGGGTCTCCGTCTACCAGTTCGCCTGCCGCCGCATCGACCGTTTCCGCTACGGGCGCGTGCTGTTCGCCGGCGACGCCGCGCACCAGGTCTCGCCCTTCGGCGCGCGCGGCGCCAACACGGGCGTGCAGGACGTCGACAACCTGGTGTGGAAACTGAAGCTGGTGCTCGATGGCCACGCGCCCGAGTCCCTGCTCGATAGCTACCACGAGGAGCGCGCCTTCGCGGCCGACGACAACCTGCTGAATTCCACCCGCTCCACCGACTTCATCACGCCCAAGAGCCGGGGCAGCCGCGTGCTGCGCGACGCGGCGCTGCAACTGGCGGAGGAACAGCCGTTCGCGCGCAAGCTCGTGAACAGCGGCCGCCTGTCCACCCCCACGCCTTACGTGCAGTCCTCTCTGAACACGCCCGACGAGGACAGCTTCGCCGGAGCCATGCTTCCGGGCACCAACTGCGCCGACGCACCGGTGAAGCGCCGCGGCGAGAAGCTGTGGTTCCTCAACCAGTTGCCGGCGGGCTTTGCGCTGCTGGTGTTCGCGCCCGAGGCGCCGGTGTCCGAAGTGCGGGTCGGCGACGTGCGGGCCGAGGTGGTCTGCGTGGGCCGCGACTTCAGCGATGCGGAGGGGCTCCTCGCGCAGCGCTACGACGCGCAGCCCGGCACCGTGTACCTGCTGCGTCCCGACCGGCACGTGGCCGCGCGCTGGCGCACTTTCGATCCCGTCCGCATCCGCGCCGCGCTCGCGCGCGCCTGCCAACTGAAGGAACCCGCATGAGCCTGCAGCTCCAACCCAACATCCCCGATCCGGACGGCTTCTACCAGGAGCTGATCGGCATGCAGCGCGACCTCGACGACGAACAGGCCACGCTGTTCCAGGCGCGCCTGCTGCTGGTGCTGGCGAACCACGTGGGCGACCGCGCGGTGCTGTCGCAGGCGATGGAAGTGGCGCGGCGGGCGGGGGCTCCGCGCGCGTCTTGATGATGGTTTGAGAGGCTGGGGTTTCGTAGGCTGGCGGTGAAGCGCCAGCGAAACCCCAGCGATCGCGCGCAGCGCTGGGGTTCGCGCTGCTCACCTTCGGCGGCTTTCAGCCGCCCCAGCCTACGAACTCACGCCAGCGCCGGAAGCACCGTCCCCGAACTCACGCCAGCGCCGCCAGCACCGTCCCCGAACTCACGCCAGCGCCGCCAGCACCGTCCCCGAGCTCACGCCAGCGCCGGCAGCACCGTCCCCGCGCACTCCCCGAACCCGATCCTCCGCGCCCCCGCCCGCTCGCAAGCCCCGCGCAGGATCAGCGTGTCCCCGTCCGCCAGGAAACTGCGCGTCTCCCCATTCGGCAGCCGGATCGCCTCCTTCCCCCCCGAGGTGAGTTCCAGCAGCGAGCCGGCCTGGTCCGGCGCCGGTCCCGACAGGGTGCCGGATCCGAACAGGTCCCCGGGCTGCAGGTTGCAGCCCCCGCTGGTGTGATGCGCCACCAGTTGCGCCGGCGTCCAGAACGCCGCCTCGTCGGCCCGCGCGCTGGACAGCCGCACCGGTGCTTCGCCCGCCGCGCGCATCGCGGCCGTCTGCAACCACGCCTCCAACCGCACCGCGATCGCACCTTGCTCGCGCGTCGCCTGCGAATCCAGGTAGGGCAGCGGTTGCGCAGAGCCCGCGGGGCGCTGCAGCGGCGCGCGGAACGGCGCGAGCGCCTCCATCGTCACCACCCAGGGTGAGATCGTGCTGCCGAAGTTCTTCGACAGGAAGGGCCCCAGCGGCTGGTACTCCCAGGGCTGGATGTCGCGCGCCGACCAGTCGTTGAACAGCGTCACGCCGAACAGGTGCTCCTCGGCCTCGCCGATCGCGATCGGTTGCCCGAGCGGATTGCCCGGCCCGATCAGGAAGCCGAGTTCCACTTCGTAATCGAGCCGCTGGCTCGCACCGAAGGAGGGCTGCGGCGCGTCCGCTGCCTTGGCCTGTCCCAGCGGCCTGCGCACCGGGTGGCCGCTGGCGACGATGGAGGAACTGCGGCCGTGGTAGCCGATCGGCACCCACTGGTAGTTGGGCAGCAGCGGGTTGTCGGGCCGGAACAGGCGGCCCACCGTGGTGGCATGGTGGATGCCGGTGTAGAAGTCCGTGTAGTCCCCGATCGCGCAGGGCACGGTGAGTTCGATGCCCGATTGCGGCAGCAGGCAGGAGGCCAGCGCCTGCTGCTGCGGGCTGCCTTGCGCCAGCGCCTGCGAGAGCGCCGCCCGCACGGCACGCCGCGGGGCGGAGCCGGCGCCCATGAAGGTGTTGAGGTCGCCGGCCGCCAGCGGTGCGAGCGCAGCCGCCACCTCCGCGGACCAGCGTCCCTCATCGCGCGCGGCACGCAGGTCCAGCACCTGGTCGCCGATGGCGACGCCGATGCGCCACGGTTCCTGCGTCCCCGCGCGGCGGAAGCGCCCGAAGGGCAGGTTCTGGATCGGGAAGTCCGTGCCTTCGCCGTTGGCGGAGGCGACCCAGCTTTGCAGTGCCGGGTCGTGCGTGGCGTCGGTGCGCATGCCGGGCGTCAATCGAGCTTGATGCCGGCGGACTGCACCAGCTTGCCCCAGCGGTCACGCTCCTGCCGGGTGTAGGAAGCCATCTGCTGCGGCGTGCCGGGCAGGCCCTCCAGGCCCAGGGCCTGGAAGCGGGCCTTGACCTGCGTGGAGTCGAGCGCGGCCTGCAGGGCCTTGCTGTACTTCGCCACCGTGTCGGCCGGCGTGCCCGCCGGCACCACGAGGCCCTGCCACGCGAAGGCGGTGAAATCGGTGAGGCCCTGTTCGGCCAGGGTCGGGACTTCGGGCAGCGTGGTCAGGCGCGCCGGGCTGGCGACGCCGAGCGCGCGCAGCTTGCCGGTGGCGACGTACTGCTGCACGCTGGCCGTGTCGATCAGGCCGAACGGCACCTGGCCGCCCAGCAGGTCCTGCACCGCGGGCGCGGCGCCGCGATAGGCCACGTGCTGCAGCTTCAGGCCGGTGCGCTCGCGCAGCATCTCGGTGGCCAGGTGGTGCGGGCTGCCGACGCCGGCGGACGCATAGCTCACGGGGCCGGACTGGGCCTTCACCCAGGCCACGAACTCCTTGAAGTTCTTCGCCGGCACGTTGGGCGCGACCACCAGCAGCAGCGGGAAGCGCGCCAGCATGCCGACGGGAATGAAGTCCTTCTCCGCGTTGTACGGCAGCTTGGCGAACAGCCAGGGGTTGGCGGCCAGCGTCGCGAAGTCCGCGGTGAACAGCATGTGCCCGTTCTCCTTCGCGTTGGCGACGTAGGCGGCGGCGATGTTGGTGGCCGCGCCCGGCTTGTTGTTGATGACGATAGTCTGGCCGAGGGTCTTGCCCATCGCTTCGGCCACGGTGCGCGCCACGGCATCGGAGCCGCCGCCGGCGGCGTAGCCGACCACCCACTCGATGGGGCGGCTGTCCTGCGCCAGCAGCGTGGCGGGCAGGGCGGCGGCGGCCGCGGCGAAGGCGAGCGCGCTGCGGCGGGAAAGCTTGTTCAGGTTCACGGGTCTTGTCTCCACAGGGTTGAAAGGATGCGCGGTGCGGGGCTTCAGCCCTCGAGCGCGGCCCACATCTGGCGGTCGCGCTCGGCGGTCCAGATGCGCGGGTCGGGGTATTGCGTGGCCTCGTCGTAGCAGCGTGTCACGTCGAAGGGCATGCAGTGGTCGAAGATGACCCAGTGGCCGTACTTCGGCCTGAGCTTCGCGCAGGTGTCGCGGTAGACGGCGTTGAGGTCCTTGCCGGCCTGCACGCCCTCCTGCACCGCGGCGTACACGTCGCTGATGAAGGCACGGGTGGCGGCGAGCCCCTCGCGCACGCGGCCGGGGGTCGTGAGCGCGGCGCCGCGCCCGGGCACCAGGGCCACCGGATCCAGTTTGGCGATGTTGTCCAGCGTCTGCGGCCAGTCCTTGAAGTAGGCGTCGCCGGCATAGGGCGTGGCGTCGAATTCCACCAGGTCGCCCGCGAACAGGATGCGCTGCTGCGGCAGCCAGGCCACCGTGTCGCCTTTGGTGTGGCCGCGACCGAGCTGCAGCAGCTGCACTTCCAGCTTGCCGAGCCAGACCGACATGCGGCCCTCGAAGGTCATGGTGGGCCAGGTCAGGCCCGGCGGCACCGATTCGACGGCGCGGAACAGGCGCGGGAAGCGGCCGATCTCGCTGGCCTTGTCCTGCTCGCCGCGCTCGGCGATCAGGTCGTAGGTGTCGCGGCTGGCGATCACGTGCTCGGGCGCGTAGCCGGAGGCGCCGAGCACGCGGACCGCGTGGTAGTGGCTCAGCACGACGTACCTGATCGGCTTGTCGGTCACCTCGCGGATGCGGCGCACGACGTCCTGTGCCATCACGGGGGTGGCCTGCGTGTCGATCACCATCACCGCGTCGTCGCCGACGATCACGCCCGTGTTCGGGTCGCCTTCGGCCGTGTACGCGTAGGCGTTGGGGGAGAGCTGGACGAAGCTGACCTTCTTTTCCTCGAGGTCGGCCTGGGAGGCAAAGGCTTTGGTGGGAGTGTTCACGGGGTTCGGATTCCTGATTTGCTGATTGCAAACTGATTTGTCGAATCATGGCGCAGCCCGCCGGTGTTGTCAAACGGGTTTGCAATGAACAAAATCAGGGGATGCCCGCATCCCACAGGAACCAGCCGCCCGCCGAGGAGGCGGAAGACAGCCGCCGTGCCGTGCAGTCGGTGGAAGTGGGGGGCCGGCTGCTGCTGGCGCTGGCCGAGAGCCGCAATCCGCTGCCCCTGAAGGAGCTGGCGGCGCGCGCCGGGCTCGTGCCCTCGCGGGCCCACCCCTACCTGGTGAGCTTCCAGCGGCTCGGCCTGGTGGAACAGCAATCGGACAGCGGGTATTACGCGCTGGGCGCCGCGGCGCTGCAGATCGGGCTGGCCTGCCTGCACCAGCTCGACCCGCTCAAGGTCGCCGAGCCGATCGCGCAGGAACTCGCCCGCACGACGGGCCACGCGGTGGCCATCGCCGTGTGGGGCAACTTCGGGCCCACCATCGTGCGCCTGGTGGAGGCGCAGCAGCCGCTGCACATCATGCTGCGCGTGGGCAGCGTGATGTCGGTGCTGGGCACGGCGACCGGCCGCGCGTTCGCCGCGGTGATGCCTCCCGAGCAGCTGGAACGCGCGATCACGCTCTCGCCGGGCTACGAAGTCGGCGCGGCGCGCACCCCGGCCAGGAGCTGGCGCAAGGAAGTCGACGAGGTCGCCGCGGAGGTGAAGCGCCATGGCGTGGCGCGCGCGGCGGGCCGGCCGATTCCGGGCGTCAATGCCTTCAGCGCGGCGGCCTTCGACCACGAGGGGCATCCGGCACTGGTGCTGACCGCGCTGGACCACGAGGACCGGCTCAAGGGCGACTGGAACAGCGCCGGCGCGCGGGCCGTGCGCGACGCGACGGCGGCGATCACGCGCCGCCTGGGCGGATAGGAGCCGCCTGGCTTCCTAGTCGCGGGAGCCCGCCGTGTACCCGGCCGGCAGCTCGTAGCCGCGCCACAGGGCCACTACGCGCGTGCCCGTGGCCGTGGCCGCCGCGAGCAGCAGCGCCATGCCCGGTGTCCAGGCGAGATGGTCGGCCAGGACGTACATCCAGCCGCCGACGAACGCGCACACGGCATACGGGCGGCGGTCGCGCAGGGCGGTGGGGATGTCGTTGCAGACCACGTCGCGCAGGATGCCGCCGAAGGTGGCGGTGAAGACGCCCATGAGCACGGCCACGATGGCGGGCAGGTCCTGCGCCAGCGCGAGCTGCGTTCCGCTGGCCGTGAACAGGCCGAGCCCCAGCGCGTCGGGCCACTGGATGGCGCGTTCCGTCAGCTCGAAGTGGCTGGAACGCACGAACAGGATGGCACCGACCCCCAGCGCGATCAGGATCCACAGCCAGCCGGGATGGGCGACCCAGAAGAAGGGCCGGCGGTCCAGCAGCACGTCGCGCAGGGTGCCGCCGCCGAAGGCCGCCAGCCCCATCACCACGCACACGCCCACCATGTCCAGCCGCTTGCGCATGCCCGCCAGCAGCCCGGACAGCGCGAAGGCGAGGTTGGCGGTGGCTTCCACCAGGGTGTGGAGCCACGAAAGGAGCAGGTCGTGGGCGGGCAGCGGGAGCATGACCCGGCGCTCAGATGACGCGAAAGCCATGCGTGCCGTCCCGCGCGAGCTGCGCGACCAGGCCGAATTCCCAATCGAGGTAGGCCTGCATCGCGGCGGGCGATGCCTGCGTGCCTTCGTAGGGACGGCGGTAGCGGTCGATGCGCGGCGAAGCGAGCCGCGTCTCGCCGCTCTCCAGCGGCAGGCCGGCCGCGGCCCATGCCGCATTGCCGCCTTCCAGCACGAGGACCTCTGCGTCCGGACGCAGCGCCGCGACATCGCGCGCGGCATGGCGGGCGAGGGTGGAGTCGCCGCAGGCGAGCACGTAGCGCCGCGCCATCGGGATGACTTGCAGGGCCTGCGCGAGCTGCGAGCGCAACACGAACCACGCGCCCTGGATGTGGCCGGCGACGTAGCGCGCACTGGGCGAGAAGTCGAGCACTGCCGTCTCCCCGGCGGCGCCCTGCAGCCAGTCGGCGAGCCGGGCCGGCGTGACCCAGGCCAGCGGCCCCTCGGGCTGGGGCGTGCGCGCGGGGACGGGACCGCGCTCCACGAACTGCGCGGAATCTGCCTGAAGCACCCAGGTCTCCCACCCCATCTGGGCCAGCCAGGAGCCCGTCATGCGGGCGCGCACGCCGTCGTCGTCGACGAGCACGATGCGCGCGCCGCGCACCGGCGCGCCGTGGTCGGTCTCCTGCACCAGTTGCCCGCCGGGCGCGCTGCGGAAACCGGTCAGGTGGCCGGCCTCGAATTCCTCCGGTGTCCGCACGTCGAACCGGTAGGTGGTGCGCCCGGCCTCGGCCAGGAAGCGCTGCAGGTCCGCGGCACTCGCGAGGCGGACACCGGCGCGCCCGGCCACCTCGCGCGCGCGTGCCGCGGCCTCCGCGCGCTGCGCCGCATCGACCGGCCCCGCGCGACGCCCGGCGCCGTGGTCCAGCGCCTGCCCCGCCAGCAGCCACCCGATGGTGCCGTTGCGCAGCGCCGCCACCGGGTTGGGCAGCCCCGCGTTCACCAGCGACTGCGTTCCGATGATGCTGCGCGTGCGCCCGGCGCAGTTGACGACGATGCGCGTGGCCGGGTCGGGCGCGAGCGCGCGCGCCCGCAGCACCAGCTCCGCGCCCGGCACGCTGATCGCGCCGGGGATGCTCATCGTGCGGTATTCGTCGAAGCGGCGCACATCCAGCACGACCACGTCCGCACCGCCTGCCAGCAGCGCCTGCACTTCCTGCGCCGGCAGCGAGGGCGTGTGGCGCACGCTTTCCACAAGTTCGCCGAAGGACTTGCTGGGCACGTTGACGTCGATGAACAGTTCGCCGCCGGCCGCGCGCCAGCCCTGCAGGCCGCCCGCGAGCAGCGACACGTTCGTGTAGCCCAGCGCCTGCAGCCGGCGGGCGGCGGCTTCGGCCAGGCCTTCGCCGTCGTCGTAGACGACGATGTCGGTATCGAGGCGCGGGATCCGCGTCCACGCGTCCAGCTCGATGCGGCCGAAGGGAAGGTTGGCCGCGAACAACGGATGCCCGCGGGCGAAGGGCTCTTCTTCGCGCACGTCGACGAGCGCGATCTCGCGCCGTGCGAGCAGGGCCTCGCGCACGCGCTCGCATGCAGTGGCGGGAAGGGAGGGGGCCGGGGTGTTCGCAGGCATGACGCGATTCGACCATTTGCGGCGCTTCCTGCCAAGGCGGGGCTGCGCGGGTGGTGCGTGGCGCCCCCACCCTGCCGGCGGTGGCCGCCGTGACACTTTCGCCAGGGAGGGCTCCCTACAATCTGGCGCGAGCCGCGCCATGACCTCCCCGCACCACACCGTCGCCATCCAGCAGGTGCACAGCATCCTGCGCGGGGCGCAGCATCGCGGCCTCGACGTCGCCCCGCTGCTGGCGCGCGCCGGCATCTCCCCCGCGCTGCTGGACTCGCCGCTCGCGCGCATCTCGCAGGGGCAGTACGCGCTCCTGATCCGCGCGCTGCGGCGCACGCTGCGCGACGAATTCTGGGGCATGCTGTCGCGGCCGGTGGCGCCGGGCAGCTTCGGGCAATGCATGCGGCAACTCGTGCGCTGCGCCACGCTGCAGGAGGCCCTGCGCGCCGGCTTCGCCTACTACCACCTGCTGCTGGCGGACTTCACGCCGCGCCTGACCGTGGGCGAGGGCACGGCGCGGATGCAGTTCGTGCCGCGCACCGCGCCCGACGCCCGGCTGGACTTCGCGATCAAGGCGTACATGCTGTTCTCCTTCAACGCGGCGTCGTGGCTGGTGGCGCGCCGCATCCCGCTGCTGGGGGTGGACTACACCAGTGGCGTGACCAGCAGCGACATCTCGCGCGTGTACCAGGTGCCGGTGCGGCAGGCGCAGGCGCACGTCGGCCTGTCCTTCGACGCGCGCTGGCTGGAGCTGCCGGTGGTGCAGTCGCCGCAGAGCCTGCGCGAGTACCTGGCCGGCTCGCCCGCCAACCTGATCGTGAAGTACCGCGACAACAGCAACCTCACCGAGCGGATCCGCCGCATGCTGCGCAAGCGCCTGGGCGGCGAGCTGCCCTCGCTGGAGGAAGTGGGCGAGGCCCTCGCCGTCACGCCGCAGACGCTGCGCCGGCGGCTGCGCGACGAGGGCCGCGGCTTCCAGCAGATCAAGGACGAACTGCGCCGCGACGCCGCCATCGAATTCCTGCTGCAGACGCACCTGCCGCTGCCGGAGGTGGCCAACCGCGTCGGCTTCTCCGAGGCCAGCACCTTCCACCGCGCCTTCAAGCAGTGGACCGGCGTGGCGCCCGGCGAGTACCGCCACTCGCACGCCGGCGCCGAGCGCTGAGGCCCGCCACCGTCGGGCGCTGACCGGTTTCGCCAGGTCCTTTGGCGCTTCCCGCCATTGGACTCGGGCGCTGCGCGGCCTAAGCTCGCCGCTTTCGGATGCTGCAGGAGGCCGGCTTCGCGCCGCGGTGAACCCATGGACCTTTCCGCCCTCGATTTCACCGGCCGCCACCTGTTCGTGGCCGGCGGTTCCAGCGGCATCAATTTCGGCATCGCCCAGGCGTTCGCCCGCGCCGGTGCCCGCGTGACGGTGATCAGCCGCTCGCCCGACAAGGTGGCCGCGGCGGCGCGGCAGCTCCAGGCGCTGGGCACGCAGGCGCTGGGGCTGGCCGCCGACGTGCGCCACCCGGACTCGCTGGAGCGCGCGTTCGCCGCCGCGAGCGCGCGCTTCGGCCCGATCGACGTGCTGGTCTCCGGCGCGGCCGGCAACTTCCTGGCGAGCGCGCTCGACATGTCGCCGAACGCGTTCAAGACGGTGGTGGACATCGACCTGCTGGGCAGCTTCAACGTGGCACGGCTGGCGCACGCCCACCTGCGCAAGCCGGGCGCCTGCGTGATCCAGATCTCCGCCGGCCAGGCCTTCACGCCGACCCCCTTCCAGGCGCACGTGTGCGCCGCCAAGGCGGGCGTCGACATGCTGACGCAGGTGCTGGCACTGGAGTGGGGACCGCTGGGCGTCCGCATCAATTCCATCGTGCCCGGGCCGATCGCCGGCACCGAGGGCCTGAAGCGCCTGGCGCCCACCGAGGAAACCCTGGACGCGATGACGCAGCGCGTGCCGCTCAGGCGCCTGGGCCGCATCGAGGACATCAGCCGGATGGCCATGCTGCTGGCGAGCGACTGGGGCTCCTGGATCACCGGCGCGATCATCCCGGTCGACGGCGGCCTCGCCCTGACCGGCCCGCGCGACTTCTCGGCGGCAGCGGCGGCGTCGCGGCGAGACAGGTGATGGCCGGCGCGGACCGGGCCGGGCTGCAGCACGCGCCGGGGCAGGCCATGGGCACCTTCCACCTGCGCGATCCGGCCTGATCGTTTCCGCCAATCCTTTTGGCCCGTTCCGCGATTGCTGCGCCTCGCGCGCAAGCCGAGACTGCGCAGCATCGCCCCGATGTCCCTCCAGGAGCTTCCATGACCAGAATGCAGCGCCCCGTCCACGTGGTCGGCGTGGGCATGATCCCCTTCACCAAGCCCGGCGCCAGCGATCCCTACACGGTGATGGGCCAGCGCGCGGCCAGGCTGGCGCTGGAGGATGCCGGCGTCGCCTACGAGCTGGTGCAGCAGGCCTACGTGGGCTACGTGTACGGCGACTCCACCGCCGGCCAGGCGGCGATCTACGGCGTGGGGCTCACGGGCATCCCCGTCTTCAACCTGAACAACAACTGCTCCACCGGCTCCAGCGCGCTGTTCCTGGCGCGCCAGGCGGTGGAAAGCGGAATGGTCGAGTGCGCGATCGCGCTCGGCTTCGAGCAGATGCAGCCCGGCGCGCTCAAGGGCGCCTGGGACGACCGGCCCTCGCCGATGGCGAAGTTCGCTTCGGCGATGACCGAGAAGCAGGGCTTCAGCCGGGAAGCGCCGCGCGCGGCGCAGTTCTTCGGCGGCGCCGGGCGCGACTACATGGCGCAGTACGGCATCAAGCGCGAGACCTTCGGGCGTATCTCCGTCAAGGCGCGCCAGCACGCCGCGCGCAATCCGCTGGCCGTGTTCCGCCAGACGCTGACGCTCGACGAGGTGATGGCCTCGCCGCCCGTGTTCGACCCCCTCACGCGCTACCAGTGCTGCCCGCCCACCTGCGGCGCCGCCGCCGCGATCGTCTGCTCCGCGGAGTTCGCTCAGAAACACGGCCTGGACACCGGCGTGGTGATCGCCGCGCAGGCCATGACGACCGACACGCCCTCGACCTTCGAGAGCCACGACATGCGCAAGCTGGTGGGCTACGACATGACGGTCGCCGCCGCCAAGCAGGTCTACGAAGCCGCCGGCATCGGCCCGGAGGAGCTGGACGTGGTGGAGCTGCACGACTGCTTCACCGCCAACGAGCTGATCACGTACGAGGCGCTGGGCCTGACGCCCGAAGGCACGGCCGAGAAGTTCATCGTCGACGGCGACAACACCTACGGCGGCCGCATCGTCACCAATCCCTCCGGCGGCCTGCTGTCCAAGGGGCATCCGCTGGGCGCCACCGGCCTCGCGCAGTGCTACGAGCTGGTGCAGCAGCTGCGCGGCAAGGCCGAACAGCGCCAGGTGGAAGGCGCGCGGCTGGCGCTGCAGCACAACCTGGGCCTGGGCGGCGCCTGCGTCGTCACCTTGTATCAGGCGGTTTGACGCAGCCATGATCGACAAGCGTCACATCGGCCACGCGTTGCCGGCCTTCCAGGTCGAAGTCGAGAAGGGGCGGCTGCGCTTCTTCGCCCAGGCCACCGGCCAGGACGATCCGGTCTACACCGACGAAGCCGCCGCGCGCGCCGCCGGCCACCCGGGCCTGCCGGTGCCGCCCACTTTCCTCTTCTGCCTGGAGATGGAGTCGCCCAACCCCGCCGCGCTGCGCGAGTTGCTCGGCATCGACTATCGGCGCATCCTCCATGGCGAGCAGGGCTTCAGCTTCCACCGCCTGGCCTACGCCGGCGACACGCTCACCTTCCGTCCGCAGATCGCCGACATCTACGACAAGAAGGGCGGCGCGCTGGAGTTCGTGGTGCGCAGGACCAGCGTGCACAACCAGCGCGACGAGCTGGTGGCGCAACTGCGCTGCGTGACTGTCGTGCGCAACGCCTGAGGGACACGCGATGACCACCACGCTTCCCGACTGGAACGCACTGCAGAGCGGCGACGCGCTGCCCGCGCTGGAACTGCCGCCGCTCACGCGCCATACGCTGGCCCTGTACTGCGGCGCCTCCGGCGACCACAACCCGATCCACGTCGACATCGACTTCGCGAAATCCGCCGGCATGCCGGATGTGTTCGCGCACGGCATGCTGTCCGCCGCCTGGCTGGCGCGCGTGCTCACCGGCTGGGTGCCGCAATCGGCCATCCGATCGCTGGACATCCGCTTTGCCGCCATCACGCACGTGGGCGAACGCATCACCTGCACCGGCCGCGTGGTGGAGAAGTTCGAACAGGCCGGCCAGCGCTGCGCGAAAGTGCAGCTCGCCACGGTCAACCAGGACGGCAGCACGAAGCTGACCGGCGAGGCGCTGCTCGCCTGGAACTGACAAGGAAGACACCATGAACCGCAAACTCGAAGGCAAGGTCGCCCTGGTCTCCGGCTCCGGCCGCGGCATCGGGCGCGAGATCGCGCTGAAGCTGGCGTCCGAGGGCGCCCGCGTCGTCATCAACGACCTCGACGTCGAGCCGGCGCAGCAGACCGTGGCCGACATCCTCGCGGCCGGCGGCATCGCCACGGCGTGCGCGGGCAGCGTCACCGAGGCCGGCTTCGCCGACCGCTTCGTGCGCACCGCCACCGACACCTACGGCGGCCTGGACATCATCGTCAACAATGCCGGCTACACCTGGGACAACGTGGTGCAGAAGATGACCGACGAGCAGTGGGAAGCCATGCTCGCCGTGCACCTGACGGCGCCCTTCCGCATCCTGCGCGCCGCCTCCAACTACATCCGCGACGCGGCGAAGAAGGAAGCGCAGCAGGGGCTCGAGGTGTTCCGCAAGGTGGTGAACGTGTCCTCCACTTCCGGCGTGTACGGCAACGCCGGCCAGGCGAACTACGCCGCCGCCAAGGCCGGCATCAACGGCCTGACCAAGGCGATGGCCAAGGAGTGGGGCCGCTACAAGGTCAACGTCAACAGCGTCGCCTTCGGCCTGATCAGAACGCGCCTCACCGAGGCCGACGCCACCGCCGGCGCCAGCATCGACATCGCCGGCCAGCAGATCCGGGTGGGCGTGAACCCGCAGATCCTGAAGAACGCCGAGTCCACCATTCCGCTGGGCCGTGGCGGCACGCCGCAGGAAGCGGCCGGGGCGGTGTACCTGTTCTGCATTCCCGAGTCCAACCACGTCAGCGGGCAGGTGCTGGTCTGCGGCGGCGGGAAGCCCTGAAATGCAGGTCCGGCGCCCCTGGATGGACGAGGAGCTGGAGCTGCTGCGCGACACGGCGCGGCGCTTCTTCGAGCGCGAGTGCGTGCCCAACGACGCACGCTGGCGGGCCCAGCACCATGCCGACCGCGCCATCTGGAACAAGGCGGGCGCCGCCGGCCTGCTGTGCGCCAGCATCCCGGAGCAGTACGGGGGCGGCGGCGGCAGCTTCCTGCACGAGGCGGTGATCTGCGAGGAGCAGATGCGCGCCATGGCGCAGGGCTTCAGCAACAACGTGCACAGCGGCATCGTCGCCCACTACCTCCTGGCCTATGGCAGCGAGGAACAGAAGCGCCGCTGGCTGCCGCGCATGGCGAGCGGCGAACTCGTCGCTGCCATCGCCATGACCGAGCCGGGCGCCGGCACCGACCTGCAGCGCATCAAGACCCAGGCCCGACGCGACGGCGATGCCTGGCGCATCACGGGCAACAAGACCTTCATCACCAACGGCCTGCACGCGGGGCTGGTGTGCGTGGCGGCCAGGACCGACGCCACCGGCGGCGCCAAGGGCATCTCGCTGCTGATGGTGGAGACCGAGGGCAGCGCGGGCTTCCGTCGCGGCCCGCTGCTGGACAAGCTGGGGCAGAAGACGCTGGACACCACGGAGCTGTTCTTCGACGACGTGCGCATCCCGGCCGCCAACCTGCTGGGCGGCGAGGAAGGCTGCGGTTTCGCGCAGCTGATGGAGCAGCTGCCGCGCGAGCGCATGCTGATCGCCGTCGGCGCGGTGGCGACCATGCAGCGCGCCGTCGCCGACACTCTCGAATACGTGCGGGACCGCAACGTGTTCGGCGCGCCGCTGCTGAAGATGCAGAACACGCGCTTCAAGCTGGCCGAGTGCGAGACGCAGGTGCAGGTGGCGCGTGCCTTCGTGGACGACTGCATCGCCCGCCTGATGCGCGGCGAGCTGGACGTGCCCACCGCGGCGATGGCCAAGTGGTGGACCACCGACGCCTGCTGCCGCATCGTCGACGAATGCCTGCAGCTGCACGGCGGCTACGGCTTCATGAACGAGTACCCGATCGCGCGGCTCTATGCCGACGTGCGGGTGGGGCGCATCTACGGCGGCGCCAACGAGGTGATGAAGGAAATCATCGCCCGGGCGATGGAGAAGCAGTGATGGCCGCCAGCGACAGGCCGCATTTCCGGTACTGGCCCAAGGGCGTGGCGCGCGAGCTGGTGGTGCCGCAGGCCACCCTGCCGGAATACCTGGACATCGCCGCGCGCCGCTATCCGGACAAGCCTGCGATCGTCTACTGCGGCGGCATCGTGCGGTATGCCGAGCTGAAGCAGCGCGTGGATGCGATGGCGGCCTGCCTGTGCGAGGTGCTGGCCTTGCAGCGCGGCGACCGCGTGCTGGTGGCGAGCCAGAACTGCCCGCAGTTCGTGATCGCCTGCTATGCGACGCTGCAGGCGGGCGGCGTGGTGGTGCCGGTCAATCCCATGAGCAAGGCGCAGGAAGTGCGCTACTACGCGCAGGACAGCGGCGCGCGCATCGCGTTCGTGGCGCAGGAGCTGCTGGAGAACTTCGAGCCGGGCGTGGTCGAACGGATCGTGGTGCACGCGTACAGCGAGGCGGTGGGCCTCGATTGCGAGGACGAGATGCCCGGGTGGGTGCTGGAGCCGGTGCGGCCGATCGCACGCACGGACTGCGTGGCCTTCTCCGTCGTTTCCGCGAAGGCGGGAACCCGGGGCTTCCCGGAGCTTGATCCCACCGACCTCGCCATCCTCCCCTACACCTCCGGCACCACCGGCCACCCCAAGGGCTGCATGCACACCCACAGTACGGTGATCGCGTCGCTGGCGGCATCGCACGTCTGGAAGGGCCTGCACTGCGAGAGCGTGGTGCTCGCGGTCGCGCCCCTGTTCCACATGCTGGGCCTGCAGAACGGCATGAACATGCCGATCTTCCTCGGCGGCACCTCGGTGATGCTCCCGCGCTGGAACCCGGCGCTGGCCGCCCGCCTGATCGAGCGCCACCGCGTCACGGCCTGGACCGCGCCGCCGGCGATGATCCTGGACTTCTTCGCCAACCCCGAGGTGGAGCGGCGCGACATCTCCAGCCTCACGCTGCTGTCCGGAGGCGCCGCCGCCATGCCGGAAACCGTGGCGACCCTGATGCACGATCGGCACGGCATCACCTACAACGAGGGCTACGGCCTCACCGAGACCGCCTCCTTCCTGCAGGCCAACCCGCTCGCGCGCGGCAAGCGCCAGTGCCTGGGCATCCCGGCGCAGGGCGTCGACACCCGCATCGTCGATCCGGTCACGCTTCAGGAGTTGCCGCAGGGCGAGGTCGGCGAGCTGGTGACCCACGCGCCCCAGGTGATGACCGGCTACTGGCGCAACCCGCAGGCCGACCGCGACGCCTTCCTCGAGCTCGATGGCAAGCGCTTCTTCCGCACCGGCGACCTGGCCCATGTCGACGAAGAGGGCTACTTCTTCATGCGCGACCGCCTCAAGCGGATGATCAATACCTCGGGCTACAAGGTCTGGCCGGCCGAGGTGGAGAACATGATGTACGAGCACCCGGCGATCCACGAGGCCTGCATCATCGGCGTGCCCGACGCGAAGCAGGGCGAGGCGGTCAAGGCGATCGTCGCCCTCAAGCCGGGTTTCCGCGGCGAGGTGCGCGAGCAGGACATCGTCGACTGGGCGCGCGGCCGCATGGCAGTCTACAAGGCGCCGCGGCTGGTCGAATTCGTCGACGCTCTGCCCAAGTCGGGCACCGGCAAGATCCTCTGGCGCCAGCTGCAGGAGCAGCATGGCGCCGCCGTCACGAAGGAGAAAGCATGAGTGAAGCCGGCGTGCGCTTCGAGCGCCAGGGCAGCACCGCGGTGGTGACCCTCGACAACCCCGCCACCCGCAATGCGCTCACGCCCGAACTGAAGGAGGGCCTGGCCGCGGCGATCGCGAAGGTGAAGGCCGATCCGGAGATCCGCGCCGTGGTGCTGACGGGCGCCAACGGCGCCTTCTGCGCCGGCGGCGACCTGCGCGGCATCGCCGCGGCCGGCCAGCTGGAAAGCGACGCCCTGCGCGCGCGCATGCACGGCACGCACGCGATCCTCCGCGAGCTGCTGACGCTGGACCGCCCGGTGATCGCCGCCGTCGACGGCGCCGCCTACGGCGCCGGCTTCAGCCTGGCGCTGGCCGCCGACTTCGTGCTCGTGACGCCGCGCGCGCGCTTTTCCATGGTGTTCATGCGCATGGGCCTGGTGCCGGATTGCGGCGCCACCTACACGCTGCCGCGCGTGGTGGGCGCCCAGCGGGCGCGCGAGCTGTTCCTCTCTGCCCGCGAAGTCGGCGCGCAGGAGGCCCTGTCGCTGGGCATCGCGATGGAGCAGCACGAAGCCGACCGGCTGCTGCCGCGCGCCCTCGCACTGGCCGACAGCTTCGCTGCGGCCTCGCCGCTGGCCGTGAGCCTGGTCAAGCGCATCGCGCTGGATCCCGGCGCGCTCGACGCCGCCCTGGAGAACGAGGCCAACGCCCAGGCGCTGTGCTTCCAGACCACGCCGCACCGCCAGGCGGTGCAGCGCTTTTTCGACAAGCAGCCGCTGGCCTTCCAGTGGCCACTACAGGAGGAGTGAACCCATGGACGCAACGAAGATGGTGGAAGGCAAGGTCGTCGTCGTCACCGGCGCCGGCGGCGGCATCGGCCGCGACATCGCGCTCGCGATGGCGCGCGAAGGCGCGAAGGTGGTGGTCAACGACATCGGCGCCTCGGTCGCGGGCGAAGGCAAGGACGAAGGCCCGGCCCAGGCCGTGGTCAACGAGATCCAGGCCTTCGGCGGCCAGGCCGTGGCGAACACCGACAGCGTCTCCGAGCAGGCCGCGGCCGCCCGCATCGTCGCCACCGCCGTGGAAGCCTTCGGCCGCATCGACGTGGTGGTGAACAACGCCGGCATCCTGCGCGACCGCTTCTTCCACAAGATGAGCGCGGAGGAATGGGACGCCGTGATCAAGGTGCACCTGTACGGCAGCTTCTACGTCAGCCGCGCCGCCGCGCCGCACTTCAAGGAGCAGGAAAGCGGCTGCTACGTGCACATGACCTCCACCTCCGGCCTGATCGGCAACTTCGGCCAGGCGAACTACAGCGCGGCCAAGCTGGGCGTGGCCGCGCTGTCCAAGTCCATCGCGCTGGACATGCAGAAGTTCCACGTGCGCTCCAACTGCATTTCCCCCTTCGCCTGGAGCCGCATGATCGGCTCGATCCCCGTCGAGACGCCGGAAGAGCAGGCGCGCGTCGACCGCCTGAAGCAGATGACGCCCGCCAAGATCGCGCCGCTGGCGGTGTGCCTGGCCAGCGATGCGGCGAGGGACGTCAACGGCCAGATCTTCGCCGTGCGCAACAACGAGATCTTCCTGATGTCGCAGCCGCGGCCGGTGCGCTCGGTGCACCGCAGCGAGGGCTGGAGCCCGCAGACGGTGGCCAGCCACGCGCTGCCGGCGCTCAAGGCGAGCTTCTACGACCTGGAACGCTCCGGCGACGTGTTCAGCTGGGACCCGGTGTAAGGCCGGCCCGCCCCATATCCACCCTTCACTGCGAGAGACATCATGAGAAGAGCCGCCATCGTCAGTCCCCTGCGCACGCCCATCGGTGCCTACGGCGGGGCGCTGCGCACCGTGCCCGTCGGCGAACTGGGCGCGATCGTGGCGCGCGCCGTCGTGCAGCGCACGGGGCTGGACCCCGCCCGCATCGACGACGTGATCTTCGCCCACGGCTATGCCAACGGCGAGACGCCCTGCACCGGCCGCTGGGTCGCGATGGCGGCCGGTTTCCCGATCGAGGTCGCCGGCCTGCAGGTGGACCGGCGCTGCGGCAGCGGCGTGCAGGCGATCGCGACGGCCGCCATGATGGTGCAGACCGGCGTGGCCGATGTCGTGATGGCCGGCGGCGTCGAGAGCATGAGCAACGTGGAGCACTACACCACGGACATCCGCTGGGGCAAGCGCGCCGGTTCCGTGACGCTGCACGACCGCCTGGAGCGCGGCCGCGTGCGCTCGCAGCCGGAGGAGCGCTTCGGCGTCATCAGCGGAATGATCGAGACGGCGGAGAACCTGGCGCGGGACTACCACGTCACCCGCGAGCAGGCCGACGCCTTCGCGATGCGCAGCCAGCGGCGCGCGGCGGCGGCCTGGGCCGACGGCAAGTTCGCGCAGGAGGTGGTGCCGGTCGACGTGCCCGGACGCAAGGGCGAAGTGACGCGCGTGGACCGCGACGAGGGCGTGCGGCCCGAGACCGACATGCAGTCGCTGGCCAAGCTCAAGCCGATCATGAAGGACGGCATCGTGACGGCCGGCAATGCCTCGCAGCAGAACGACGCGGCCGCGGCCTGCCTGGTGGTCGCGGAGGACCAGCTGGCGGCGCTGGGCCTGCAGCCCATGGCCTTCCTCAACGGCTGGGCGGTGGCCGGCTGCGAACCGTCGCGCATGGGCATCGGGCCCGTGCCGGCGGTGGCCAAGCTGTTTGCGCGCACCGGCCTGCGCATGGACCAGATGGACCTGGTCGAACTCAACGAGGCCTTCGCGCCGCAGGCGCTGGCCGTGGTGCAGGGCTGGGGCAGCTCGATGAACGAGCTGGAGGACCGGCTGAACGTGAACGGCTCCGGCATCTCGCTGGGCCACCCTGTGGGCGCGACCGGCGTGCGCATCCTCACCACCATGCTCAACGAGATGCAGCGGCGCGGCGCCCGCTACGGACTGGAGACGATGTGCATCGGTGGCGGCCAGGGCATCGCCGCGATCTTCGAACGCGCCTGAGGAACGTCACGATGATCCGCGACCCCGAAACGCTGCAGGCCCTGCTGGACTCCGTCGAGCGCTTCGTGCGCGAGCGGCTGGTGCCGGCCGAGGCCCTCGTCGCCGAGACCGACGAGATCCCGCAGGACATCCAGCGCGAGATGAAGGAGCTGGGCCTGTTCGGCCTGACCATCCCCGAGGAATACGGCGGCTTCGGCGCCACCATGGAAGAAGAGGTGATGGTGATGCTGGCCATGGGCCAGACCTCGCCGTGCTTCCGCTCGCTCTTCGGCACCACCGTGGGCATCGGCTCGCAGGGCATCCTCTTCGACGGCACCGAGGCGCAGAAGAAGAAGTACCTGCCCCGGCTCGCCACCGGCGAGCTGATCGCCTCCTTCGCGCTGACCGAACCCGAGGCCGGCTCGGACGCCGCCTCGCTGCGCACCACCGCGATCCGCGACGGCGACCATTACGTCGTCAACGGCACCAAGCGCTTCATCACCAATGCGCCGCATGCCGGGCTCTTCACGCTGATGGCCCGCACGAATCCCGAGGACAAGGGCGCCGGCGGCGTCTCGGCCTTCATCGTCGACGCGGACACCCGGGGCATCACCATCGGCAGGAAGGACCGCAAGATGGGGCAGCGCGGCGCCCACACCGCCGACGTCATCTTCGAGAACGCCCGCGTGCCGGCCAGCCAGTTGATCGGCGGCCGCGAGGGCCAGGGCTTCAAGACGGCGATGAAGGTGCTGGAGAAGGGCCGCATCCACATCGCCGCGATCTGCGTCGGCGTCGCCGAACGCATGCAGCGCGACGCGCTGAACTACGCGATCGAGCGCAAGCAGTTCGGCCAGCCGATCGCCGAATTCCAGCTGGTGCAGGCCATGCTGGCCGACAGCCAGGCCGAGATCTACGCGGCCCGCTGCATGGTGATCGACGCCGCCCGCCGGCGCGACCAGGGGCTGAACGTCTCGACCGAAGCCTCCTGCTGCAAGATGTTCGCCTCCGAGATGTGCGGCCGCGTGGCCGACCGCGCGGTGCAGATCTTCGGCGGCTCCGGCTACGTGGCCGACCACGGCATCGAGCGCTTCTACCGCGACGTGCGCCTGTTCCGCCTGTACGAAGGCACCACCCAGATCCAGCAGATCGTGATCGCCCGCAACCTCGTGCGCGAGGCGCGGCGCTGATCGCTTCCCACCCAGAGGAGACGCAGATGAAGACTTCGATGATGCGCAGGCTGTGCCTGGCCGCTGCCCTGGCGCTCGCGTTCGCAGCGCCCGGGTTCGCGCAGGGCACCTATCCCAGCCAGCCCCTGAAGCTCGTGGTCCCTTATCCGGCCGGCGGCGCCACCGACGCCCTGGCCCGCATGATCGCGCAGAAGCTGCAGGAGTCGTGGGGGCAGACCGCGATCGTGGAGAACAAGCCGGGCGCCGGCGGCACGATCGGCAACCAGATGGTGGCGCGGGCGCCCGCCGACGGCCACACCATCCTGATCGGGATCACGGCGCTGATCCAGCAGCCGCCCCTGATGGAGAAGCTGCCCTACGACCCGCTGAAGGACTTCGCGCCGGTGACGCAGATCGCCCGCAGCCCGTCGCTGTTCGTGGTGCCGCTGGACTCGCCGGTGAAGAGCCTGAAGGACTTCGTGGCGATGGTGAAGGCCAGGCCCGGCAAGTACAACTTCGGCACCTACGGCGCCGGCACCTCCGCGCACATCCAGGGCGCGCTGCTGAACATGCAGGCCGGCATCGACCTCGTGCACGTGCCCTTCCAGGGTTCCGCCCCGCTGCTGACCAACATCATCGGCGGGCAGGTCGCGTCCGCCTTCATCGACAGCGCCAGCGCCCGGCCGCAGCTGAAATCCATGCGGGTGCTGGCCGTCACCGGCACGCAGCGCATGCCCAGCCTGCCCGACGTGCCCACGCTGGCGGAACTGGGCTACCACTCGTTCGAGCCCTACGGCTGGTTCGGCGTGTTCCTGCCCGCCGGCACGCCGGCCACCGTGGTGCGCAAGCTCGGCGACGAGGTCGACCGCATCCTGCACCTGCCCGACGTGGCGGCGAAGATCGAAGGCCTGGGCCTGCAGCAGGCGGGCGGCAAACCCGAGGAATTCCAGAAGATCCTGCACACCGATTCGGCGATCTACGCGAAGATCATCAAGGACGCGAACATCCGGCTGTCGCAGTGATCCGGGGTGGCCGGGCGAGCACGAAACATACAAGGAGACAAGGCATGCAAGGATTCCAAGGATGGCGCCGCGCGCTGCTGGTGACGGCCCTGGCCGGCACCGCGGGCGCGCTGCAGGCGCAGCAGGTGCCCGCCACCGTGCGGCTGGTGGTGGGCTACGCCGCCGGAGGCCCGGTGGACCAGGCGGCGCGCACCATCGCGCCGGTGCTGGCGCGCGAGCTGGGCGCCACGGTGCTGGTGGAGAACAAGCCGGGCGCCAATGCCACCACGGCGGCCGACAGCGTGGCCAAGGCGGGGCCGGACGGCTCGCTGCTCTGGTTCGCGGCGAGCCCCACCGTCACGATCAGCCCGAACGTCATGAAGCTGCCGTTCGACCCGGCGAAGGACCTCACGCCGGTGGCGCCCGTCCTGAGCTACTACAACGTGCTGGTGATCAACAAGGACCTGCCGTTCCGCAACCTGCGCGAGCTCGTGGAATACGCCAAGGCCAACCCGGGCAAGGTCAGCTACGGCTCGGCCGGCGTGGGCGGCTCCAACCACCTCTCCGGCGAGCTGCTCGCGGCGCGCACCGGAACGAAGATGCTGCACGTGCCCTACAAGGGCAACGCGCCGGCCATGACGGACGTGATCGGCGGCCAGCTCACGATGATGTTCGACATCATCAGCACCGCCCGCACCTACATCGCGAGCGAGAAGGTGCGCGCCATCGCGGTCACTTCGCCCACGCGCAATCCGTCGCTGCCGCAGGTGCCGACCATGACCGAGTCGGGCATCCCCGACTACGAGGTGGGCGGCTGGTACGCGGTGTACGGCCCGGCCCAACTGCCCAAGGCGCTCGCCGCGCGCTACACGCAGGCCTTTGCCACCGCACTCAAGGACCCGGAGCTCAAGGCCAAGCTGGAAGCCGCCGGCTACGAGCTGTGGCACGGCGGGCCGGACACGGTGGACGCACGGGCGCGCAAGGAGCGCGGCATGTGGGCCACGGTCACCAAGGACATCAAGGTCGAATGAGCATGGCGGGCGCGCGCATCCACGAGCTGTTCGACGGCTGGCTGCAGCGCAGCCCGCACCGCGTGTTCCTGCACCTGCGCGGCGCGGACGGCGAGCCCGCCACCCTGACCTACGCCCAGGTGGGCGCGCTGGCCGACACGCTGGAAGCGGAGCTGCGCGCCGACGGCGTGCTGGCGGGCGACCGCGTGCTGGTGGTCGCGGAGAACTGCCCCCAGCACCTGGCGCTGATCCTCGCCTGCAGCCGCGTCGGCGCCTGGTCGTGCGGGGTGAATGCGCGCATGGCGCCGGGCGAGGTCGCCGCCTTTGCCGCCAAGGCCGATGCGCGCGTGCACTACTTCACCAGCGGTGCCTCGCGGGCGGCGACCGCGCACGCGCACCGCTTCGACGCGCGCCCCTCGGCCGTCGAGGGCCTGCTGCGCAGCGCGCCGCGCCCGCAGGCGGTGGCCGAGACCGGGCCGCTGGCGCAGCGCGTCGCCGCGATCATCTTCACTTCGGGCACCACGGGCGCCCCCAAGGGCGTGCTGATGACGCACGAGGGCGTGACGCATTTCGGCCGCGTCTCCGCCGCCTCGCGCAACCTGTGCGAGGAAGACCGCTCCTATGCCTACCTGCCGATGACGCACATCTTCGGGCTCGGCACGGTGCTGGTCGCATCGCTGCACGCGGGGGCGACGCTCCTGATGCGCACGGCCTTCGACCCGGCCGACACGCTGGACGACCTGGCCAACCACGGCGTGACGCAGCTGCAGGGGCCGCCGACGCTGTTCGCGCGCCTGCTCGCCCACATGGAGCAGATCGGCGTGGCGCATCCGCCGGCGCGGCACCTGCGCTACGTCTACACGGGGGCCGGGCCGCTCGACATGGCGCTGAAGAAGCGCGTCGAGGCCGCCTTCGGCCACCCGCTGCACCACGGCTACGGCCTGTCGGAATACGCGGGCTCGGTGCACCTGACGCGCCTGGGCGAATGGCGCCAGGACACTTCCGCCGGCTACCGCGTCGAGGGCGCGGAGCTGAAGATCGTGGACCCCGCCACCGGGCACGAGCTGCCGGCCGGCGAGCGCGGCGAGATCTGGATGCGCGGCGTGGGCCTCATGCCCGGCTACTTCCGCGATCCGCAGGCGACGGCGGCGGTGATGCGGGAAGGCGGCTGGTACGCCAGCGGCGACCTCGGCGAACTGCATGCCGACGGCGCGCTGTTCGTGGTGGGGCGGCTGAAGGAAATGATCATCCGCTCGGGCTTCAACGTGTACCCCGCGGAGGTGGAGGCGGTGCTCAACGCCTTCCCCGCCATCGCCCGCTCCGCCGTCGTCGGCCGGCCCGCGGCGGACGGCAACGAGGACATCGAGGCCTACGTGGAGCTGCGCCACGGCGCCGCGCTCGACGCCACGGCGCTGCAGGCCCACCTGAAGGAGAACCTGGCGCCGTACAAGCGGCCGGCGGTGATCCGCACCGTGACCGAGTTCCCGATGACGGGCAGCGGCAAGATCCTCAAGCGCAAGCTGCTGGAAGCCACCGCGGCGCAGGAGGCGTGATGGACACGGCGGGCGCTGGAAGCTATCGGCCGCAGACGCGCTGGTGCGGCGCGCTGCCGTATGCGGCCGAGCCGGCCAGGGAGCCTGCCGCCGGGAGGCCTGGCGAAGTGCGCGGCCGCGCCGCCAGCGCCGGCGACGTCCTGCTCGCGCAACTGCGGCGCGAGCTGCAGCGCGGGCACTGGCGCGTGGCCTTGCGCCACTTCCTGATGCTGCAGGCCTACGGCTACGAGGTGCCGCCGGCGGAGCGGCGCCACTGCCTCGAACGGGCGCAGGGCTGCGCCGGCCGGGAGTGGCGCAGGATCGAGGACGACGTGGCCGCGTGGGCGCAGTGCCTGCGGCGGGCGCGCACCTAGCGTCTCCATCCAACCGCGCGCGCGGCGCGGCAGCGCGGCTCAATAGCAGTGCAGCTGCGGATCGGGGAAGCTCGCGTCCTTGACGGCCAGCACGTAGCGGCGGATCGCCTCCTCGACGGAGCCGGCCCCCTCCATGAAGTTGCGCACGAAGCGCGGCGGCTTGCCGGGATTCAGCCCCAGCATGTCGTGCAGCACGAGCACCTGCCCGCCGCACCCCGGGCCCGCGCCGATGCCGATCACCGGGATGGGCAATTCGCGCGTGATCCTCTCCGCCACGGCGGACGGCATCAGTTCCAGCACCACCATGGCCGCTCCGGCGTCGGCCAGCGCCCGCGCATGCTGCAGCAGCACGCCCGCGCTGTCGTCGTCGCGGCCCTGGACGCGCCAGCCGCCGAGCGCGTGGACGGACTGCGGCGTCAGGCCCAGGTGGCCGCAGACGGGGATGCCGCGCTCCACGAGGAAGCGCACCGTTTCCGTGGTCCAGCCGCCGCCTTCCAGCTTCACCATGTGCGCACCGGCCTGCATCAGCGCCGTGGCGCTGCGCAGCGCCTGTTCGCGCGATTCCTGGTAGCTGCCGAACGGCAGGTCGCCGATGACCCAGGCCGTGCGGTTGCCCTGCGCCACGCAGCGCGTGTGGTAGGCCATCTGCTCCAGGGTCACGGGGACGGTGCTCGCCAGCCCCTGCAGCACCATGCCGAGCGAATCTCCCACCAGCATGCAGTCGACCCCGGCGGTGTCGAGCACGCCGGCGAAGGCCGCGTCGTAGCAGGTGAGCATGACGATCTTCTCGCCGGCGGCATGCATTTCGCGAAGGCGGTGCAGGCTGACAGGTTTGCGGGACACGTCGTTTTCCTCGCGCGCGGTTCTGGGGGGAGGCCATTCTGCTCCGGCGCGAGCGCCGGCCGGCAGCCGGACGCGATCCCGGCTACCATGGACCATGCTTCGCGAATTCGAATACAAGGGGCGCCGCGTGCAGGCGACGGTGCTGCCGGAGCAGGGCCGATGGGCCTACCGCATCGACGACGGGGAGATGCGCATGGTCCACGAGACGCGCGGCTCCATGGGGGAGGGCGACCTGTTCGCCCAGGCGCAGGCCGCGGCCAAGGCCGAGATCGACGGCGCGGACCGCTGGCGCGCGAGCCGTCCCGCGCCGCGCTGAAGATTCCCTTCGCGGCAGGAACGCGCCCGCACTGCGGCGGTGCGCCGTCCTGCGTGGCTTGCCTGCCGCTGTCGCACGGCGGCTGTGCGGAACGGACGACAGGGCGGGCCGCCCGGCGCCCGGAACATGCGTGCAGGAAGTACCGGACGCACCATGCCGCACACCCAAGCCCGAAGCCAGACCGCGAGCGAAGAGCTTGCCAACTCGCTGAGCCACGGCTTGGGTGCCGTCCTCGCCGCCATCTTCAGCCCGCAACTGATTGCCCGCTCCCTGGACGCCGGTGCCGTGCACGGCGTGGCGGCCGCGCTCTACTGCGGCTCCATGATCCTGCTGTTCGCCGTTTCGGCGGCCTACCACTGGCTGCAGCCAGGCGCCATGAAGGACCTGCTGCGCCGGCTCGACCACGCCGCCATCTTCCTGTTCATCGCCGGCTCGTACACGCCCTTCATGCTGGGCAGCGTGGCCGAGGCGGGCGGCACGTGGGTGCTGGCGATCGTCTGGACGATCGCGGCGCTCGGCATCGTCGCCAAGTGCGTCAACCGGCTCACGCACCCGGTGCTGTCCACCTCCCTCTACCTCGCGATGGGATGGGCCGCCGTCTTCATCCTGGAGCCCCTGATCAGCAACACCCCCTTCACGGGGGTGGTGCTGTTGGTGGCCGGGGGCGTGCTGTACACGCTGGGCGCGATCGTGTTCCACCTCGACGAGCGCATCCGCTACGCGCACCTGGTGTGGCACCTGCTCGTGCTGTGCGCGAGCGCCTGCCACTTCATCGCCGTGCTCGAATACGCGGTGCTCTGACGGCGGCCCGCTCCCGCGGGCGGCCTGTTCGCGACCCCGCGCGCAGCCCGCAACTTCGCGTTCCCGGGCCAGGGCCTCGCCTTTGCCTAGAATGCGCAGCGCGATGACCAAGCAGGACGGGCACCAGGCAGGCGGCAGCGGGCGGCGCGACCTGACCTTGTCGGGCTTCGTGGCCGCCTCGGTCACCCTCGCGTGCTTCGCGGCGGGCATGTACTGGGTCTCGCTGCAGCAGACCCGGGCGCAGGACTGGATCACCCACACCCACGAGGTGCTCGCCACCATCGCCACCACGCGCGCGGACCTGGTCGACGTCCAGAACGGTCAGCGCGGCTTCGTGATCACCGGCCGCACCGAGGACCTCCAGCCCTACGAGGCCGCCCGCCGGGCCATCGGCGCCGACGTGCAGCGGCTGCGCGAGCTCACCGCGGACAACCCGGCGCAGCAGGCGAGCACGGCCGACCTCGAGACCGCGCTCGGCCCGCGGCTGGCCAGCGCGGCGGCCATCGTGGAGGCGCGCCGCCGCGGCGGGATCGAGGCCGCCCGCGCGATCGTCGAGTCGGGCGAGCCGGCGCAGCAGATGCTGCAGTTGCGCGACGTGCTCCAGCGCATGGCCATCGAGGAATCGCGCCAGCTCGACCTGGCCCTGGACGAACACGAACGCGAGCTGCACACCTTCTGGGCGGGAATCGCCGCGATGGTCGCCGCCCTGGTGGCGGTGCTCGCCGTCTTGTACCGGCAGCAGCAGCGGCGCCAGCGGGCGGAGGAGGAACTGCTCGCGAGCGAGCGGCGCTTCCACGACATGACCGACAGCGTGAGCGAGTACGCCATCATGATGCTCGATGCGCAGGGCCGCGTGCAGACCTGGAACACGGGCGCGGCGCGCATCAAGGGCTATGCCGCGGCGGAGGTCGTCGGCGAGCATTTCTCCCGCTTCTTCACCCCGGAGGACCGCGAAGCCGGCGAGCCCGGGCGCGTGCTCGCCGCCGCGGCCCGCTCCGGGCGCTTTGCCACCGAGGCGTGGCGGGTGCGCAAGGACGGCTCGCGCTTCTGGGCCACCGTCGTGGTCGCGCCGATGAAGGACGCCCAGGGCAACGTCACCGGCTTCAGCAAGATCGTGCGCGACCTGACGCAGCGCCGCCAGGCCGAGGAGGCGCTGCGGGCGCGCGAGCTGTCGACGCGCCTGATCGCCGCGCAGGAGGAGGAGCGGCGCCACATCGCCCGCGAACTGCACGACGAGACCGGCCAGGCGCTGACGCTCATCCGCCTGCTCCTGACCGAGCTGGAACAGCAGCCGCACGCCGGCCCCGACAAGGCCGCCGAAGGCATGCGGCTCGTGGACCGGGCCATCGCCCACATCCGCGGGCTGTCGCTGCGCCTGCGTCCGCCCATGCTGGACGACCTCGGCCTGGCGGACGCGATCGACAGCGTGCTGGAGCAGCAGGCGCGCGCCAGCGGCTGGCGCGTCACCAAGGTGCTGCCGGAACTCGAGGACCGCCTGCCCGACGAGATCGAGACGGCGTGCTTTCGCATCTGCCAGGAGGCGCTCACCAACGCGGCCCGCTACAGCGGCGCGACGGAAGTGGCGGTCATCCTGCGCGTGGACGCCGAGGGGCTGGCGCTGGAGGTGCGGGACAACGGCCGCGGCTTCGAGCTCGCGCGCTACCAGACGCCCGAGGAGCGCAGGAAGCACTTCGGCCTGGTCTCGATGACGGAGCGCGCCGCCCTCGTCGGCGGCGAGCTGGCGATCACGACCGCGCCGGGCCAGGGCACCCGGGTGCGCGTGCGCCTGCCGCTGCGGGCGATGGACCTGGCCGGGCACGCGGGCGCGGACGCCTGAACGCTGGCGCCGGGCCGGTCCCAGCCGCGCGACCCGGGCCTCAACGCGCCGCAGCCTGGTCGAAGCACTGCTGTTCGGCCCTCGCCCGGGCCGCGTTGAGGTCGCGGGCGCGGCTGTCCGGCAGCGTGCAGTCCGAGGAGTCGTCCGGCGGCTCGAGCCCCGCGTCGCAGGACCGGCCGTTGCCGGGGGGGTGTGCCAGGCAGGCCACGCGCCGGGCGCGCTGCTCCCCCGCAGCCACGGTGCAGGCGCTGGCCCAGTAGACGTCGTGGATCATCGTGACGTTCTGCAGGCACCAGTCCATGTCCTTGCGGGCGCTGCTGCCCACCGGCGGCAGCGGCCGGGGGAGGGGGGCGGCGAGCAGCGCGCCCTGGGGCCAGCCGCCGGCGGCGCCGAGCAAGGCGTGGAGCGCAGCCAGCCCCACCAGCAGGATCGCTGCCGTGATTTCGGGGTGGTTCCGCAGGCGCATGCCGTCTCCGGGGTGCCATTCTTCCCGTTTTTGCGTTGTCATGGGGCTGTAGGGCAGGACCTCTACAATCGATGCAAAGCATCGCTTTACCGCCCGACCACCCCTTCGAGAGAGACATTCCCTTGGCTGCTGACCATTCCAGGATCATCTACACGCTCACCGACGAAGCCCCCTACCTCGCCACGCACTCCTTCCTGCCCATCGTGCGCACCTTCGCGCAGGCGGCCGGCATCGAAGTGGTCGAAAGCGACATCTCGGTGGCCCATCGCATCCTCGGCGAGTTCTCCGAATTCCTGAGCCCCGAGCAGAGGGTGCCCAACACCCTGGCGGAACTGGGCAGGAAGACGCTGGAGCCGGACGCCAACATCATCAAGCTGCCCAACATCAGCGCCTCGCAGAACCAGCTGCTGGCCGCGATCCGCGAGCTGCGCGCCAAGGGTTACATGGTCCCCGAGTTCCCCGAGAACCCGCAGACCGAGGAGGAGAAGTCCATCCGCCAGCGTTACGGCAAGGCCCTGGGCTCCGCCGTGAACCCGGTGCTGCGCGAGGGCAACTCCGACCGCCGCGCGCCGCGCGCCGTCAAGGAATACGCCCGCAAGCACCCGCACACGATGGCCGAGTGGAGCCCCGCCTCGCGCACGCACGTGTCGCACATGACGCACGGCGACTTCTACCACGGCGAGAAGTCCATGACGCTGGACAAGGCCCGCGACGTCAAGATGGAACTGGTCACGAAGTCCGGCAAGAGCATCGTGCTCAAGCCGAAGACCGCACTGCTGGCCGGCGAGATCATCGACTCCATGTTCATGAGCAAGAAGGCCCTGCTGGCCTTCTACGAGCAGCAGATCGAGGACGCGAAGAACACCGGCATGCTGTTCTCGCTGCACGTCAAGGCCACCATGATGAAGGTCTCGCACCCCATCGTGTTCGGCCACTGCGTCAGGATCTTCTACAAGGACGCCTTCGACAAGCACGGCAAGCTGTTCGACGAGATCGGCGTGAACGTGAACAACGGCATGGCCAACCTGTACGACAAGATCCAGTCGCTGCCCGAGTCCAAGCAGGAAGAGATCAAGCGCGACCTGCACGCCTGCCACGAGCACCGCCCCGAGCTGGCGATGGTGGATTCCGCCAAGGGCATCACCAACTTCCATTCGCCCAACGACATCATCGTCGACGCCTCGATGCCCGCCATGATCCGCCAGGGCGGCAAGATGTACGGCGCCGACGGCCGCCTCAAGGAGGTCAAGGCCGTGATGCCGGAGTCGACCTTCGCCCGCATCTACCAGGAGATCATCAACTTCTGCAAGTGGCACGGCGCCTTCGACCCGAAGACCATGGGCACGGTGCCCAACGTCGGCCTGATGGCGCAGCAGGCCGAGGAATACGGCTCGCACGACAAGACCTTCGAGGTGCCGGAAGACGGCGTCGCCAACATCACCGACCTGGCCACCGGCGAAGTGCTGCTCTCGCAGAACGTGGAGAAGGGCGACATCTGGCGCATGTGCCAGGTCAAGGACGCCGCGATCCGCGACTGGGTCAAGCTCGCCGTCACGCGCGCGCGCAATTCCGGCATGCCGGCCGTGTTCTGGCTGGACCCGTACCGCCCGCACGAGAACGAGCTGATCAAGAAGGTCAAGACCTACCTGAAGGACCACGACACCAGCGGCCTGGACATCCAGATCATGAGCCAAGTGCGCGCGATGCGCTTCACGCTGGAGCGCGTGGCCCGCGGGCTGGACACGATCAGCGTCACCGGCAACATCCTGCGCGACTATCTCACGGACCTGTTCCCGATCATGGAGCTGGGCACCAGTGCCAAGATGCTGTCGATCGTGCCCCTGATGGCGGGCGGCGGCATGTACGAGACGGGCGCCGGCGGTTCGGCGCCCAAGCACGTGCAGCAGCTGGTGGAGGAGAACCACCTGCGCTGGGATTCGCTGGGCGAGTACCTGGCACTGGCCGTGAGCCTGGAAGACGAAGGCATCAAGACCGGCAACGAGAAGGCCAAGATCCTGGCCAGGACGCTCGACGCCGCCACCGGCAAGCTGCTGGAGAACAACAAGAGCCCGTCGCCCAAGACCGGCCAGCTCGATAACCGCGGCAGCCAGTTCTACCTGACCCTGTACTGGGCGCAGGCGGTGGCCGCGCAGACCGAGGACGCCGAACTGGCCGCGCGCTTCGCGCCGCTGGCCAGGAAGCTGGGCGAGAACGAGCAGAAGATCGTCGACGAGCTCAACTCCGTGCAGGGCAAGCCCGTGGACATCGGCGGCTACTACTTCCCGGACCGCAAGAAGGTGACCGCCGTGATGCGCCCGAGCGCCACGTTCAACGCAGCGCTGGCGGCCGTCGCGGCCTGAAGCGAGGGGCGGCGCCGCCGGCTCCCAGGCCGCGGCGCAGCCCCGTTTCCCGGCCGGCCACGCTAGTCGCGAAAGCGCCGCAGCGCGACGTCGACCACGGCTTCCATGCTCCCGGCGTCGCCGCGCTGCTGCCGCAGCAGCGTGGCGTCGTTGCCCTCCCTGAGCATGCGCCGCACCTGGTCCAGCGCGTCGTCCGCCCGCAGGTCCGCCGCCACGCCGCGCAGCGCGGACACGGTGGCCTCGATGTCCTCGCGCAGGGTGAGCGAGGCATACGTCTTCGGGTGCACGATCGTGCCCTCCAGGCCGAAGCGGCAGGCCTGGAAGCGGTTGTAGTTGTAGACCAGGTAGTCCGTCTCCTCCGGCGCCGGCTCGCCGCGCTCGCGCAGCCACGCGCACAGTACCTGCAGGTAGCCCGCGAGGGCGGCGGCCCGCTCCACCGTCAGCGGGGTGTCGCACACCCGCAGTTCGATCGTGCCGTATTCCGGCTTGGGCCGGATGTCCCAGTAGAAGTCCTTCATGCTGCGCACGACGCCGGTGCGCTCCATGCGCGAGAAGTAATCGCCCTCGAACGCCGCCCAGTCGAGGGTGAACGGCGCCCGGCCGCTGAGCGGGAAGGCGAACACCGAGTTCAGCCGCGCCGAGCTGAACAGCGTGTCGTGCCGCTGCACGAACGGCGAGGACGCGGCCAGCGCGATGAAGTGCGGCACGTAGCGGTTCAGGGCGTGCAGCAGGAACAGGGCCTCGTCGCCGGACGTGCAGCCCACGTGCACGTGCTGCCCGAAGATGGTGAACTGCTTGGCCAGGTAGCCATAGAGCGCCGACACCTGGTTGAACCGGGGCTTGGGGAAGATCCGCCGCTCCGACCACTGCTGGAACGGGTGCGTGCCGCCGCCGCACACGCCGACGTTCAGCCGGTCGCCCGCGCCGGCAAGCGCCTGCCGGATCTCGCGCAGCTGCGCCAGCAGCGTGTCGTGCCGGTGGTGGATGGAGGTCGCGACTTCGATCATGCTCTCGGTGATCTCCGGCACCACCGTGCCGGGGAAGGGCCGGCGCTGCAGCACCTCCAGCATGTCGGAGCTGGCATGCGTGAGGTCGAAGTCGCTCAGGCTGACCAGCTGCAGCTCGAGCTCCACGCCGAGGGTCAGGGGCTCGGATTTCGCGAAGGGTTCCAGCGGCATCGTCCCTACTCCCGTGCCTTGCCGGGCTGCGGGTCCTGGACTTCGCCGGCCGCGCGCAGGGCCTGCTGCGTCGCGATCGGGCCCAGCCACTGCAGCAGCAGCGTGGCGGCGGCCACCGGGGCCACCGTGTCGATCAGGTCGATGCCCACGTGGCGGCTGTCCTCGAGCAGCAGCACCACGAAGGTGGACAGGGGCGTCATGGCCAGCGCCGTGAGCATGCCCTTGCGCAGGGTGGTGCCGCTCGCGCGCGCGAACGCGCTCATGGCCAGCACCTTGGCGGCGGCGCGCACCAGCACCAGCGCGGCGCCGAGCGGCAGCCCGGCCCACGCGCGCCGCCAGTCCGCGCTGGCGCCGACGTACACGAACAGGAAGACGATCAGCAGGTCGCCCAGCACGCCGAAGTTGCGCTGCGCCTGGCTCAGGGTCACGCGGCGGTGGCGCGCCACCAGCCCGAAGGCCAGCGTGGCGACGAGGGCCGACAGGTGCAGCAGGTGCGTCAGCGCCACCAGCAGCAGCACGGCGATGGCGAAGGCCACCGTGGCATCCGACTGGTAGCGGCCCACCAGCCGCAGCACCGGCGGCATGCCGCTGCCGAACGCGACGCCCAGGCCCATCGAGACCAGCACCACCACCGCGCTGTTCGACAGGGCCTTGACCGCATCGCCGGCGGTATCGAAGGTCCAGAAGCCGACGATGAACTTGAAGGCGAACACCGCGCACAGGCAGTTCACCGCGCTCAGGTGCAGCGCGCGCTCGGTCACCTGCCCGGAGCTGCGCAGGTCGTTGACCACGCGCGTCAGCGAGGCGGGCGAGGTGGCCGTGGCGATCGATGCGAGCAGCAGCGAGGTGAGCACGGCCGCACCCATCACCCGCGACAGCGCGTACACGGCGAGGAAGGACAGGGCGACGTCCAGCAGGCCGGTGGCGGCGAGCCAGGGGTTCTGCCGGAACCAGCGCAGGTTGATGCGGTAGCCGAATTCGAACAGGATGAGGCCGAAGGCGGTGTTGGCGATCAGCCCGCCGAGCCCGCCGCCGCCCGTGGGCATGAGGGCGAGCTGCGCGGGACCGAACAGGAAGCCCACCAGGGCATAGCTGGCGATGCGGGGAATGTTCCAGCGCTGCGCCAGCTCGCCCAGCAGCCAGGCGAGCGCGACGGCGACGGGCCACGCGAGGTCCAGGGCGGCGGGCAGCGCGTCCGGCATGGGCATCAGCGGCCCGGCGCCGGCGTGGATGCGGGGGCGGAGGCGGGCGCCGAAGCCGCCGGCGCCGCCGGCGCCACGGCCGCGGCCGGCGTGCCGCCGGAGACGATGCGCTCGCGCAGTTCGGCCAGCTTGGCCTTCAGCCGGCGTTCGTTCACCGGCCCGACGCGCACCAGGATCTTCTGGCCCGCCGCCAGGCCCTGCAGCCCGGGGTCGGCGAACTCGTAGCGCACCCACGGACGGGTGGAGGGAATCGGCCCCTTCACCTGCGTGAGCTGCAGGCGCGGCGCCTCGGCGGGTTCGGGCGTGGCCAGGAGCAGGTCGATCACCTCGATCACGCGGTCGTTGAAGTAGCGGTCGCCGAAGCCGAGTTCGCGATAGGCCTGCTGCAGCAGGGGGTACATCCGCCGGTACATCTTCGCCGCCCGCTCGACGTCGAGCGTCCCCACCAGCAGCACGAAAGGCGTGTACCGCGACGCGTTGTCGGCGGCGATGACCGGGCCGTCGGGCCGCTCCTCGACCGTGAACCGGCCGCCCGTGGGCAGCACCGGCCAGGCGGCAACGGGCGAATGCTCGCGGCCCAGGCTGTCGATGGTGGCGACGGCGCGCCGCGCGAAGCCGTCGGTCTGCAGGAAGGCGGTGACCGCCTTCGCCCCGAGCAGGTCGGCGAGGGCCGCCGGGATGTCCTCGCTGGCCAGCGGCAGCTCGCCCGCTTGCGGCAGCGGGTAACGGACGGTCGGCACGGCCGGCGCGGCCGGCGCGGAGGCCGGCGCCGCGGGAGCAGCGGTGACTGCAGCCGGCACGGGGCTCTCGCGGGGCTCCGGCCGCTGCGAGCGCCAGATCCACGCGACCACCACGCCGGCGATCACCAGGCCGGCGAGCAGCAGCAGGATGCCGGCGGCGCTCTCGGGCGGCCGTGCTGGCCGCTCCGCGGGTTCGGTCCTGAGTTCGGGTTCCGGTTTCATGGGCTGGGGCTGGCGGCGAAAAAAAAGCCCCGCGCGCCAGCGGGGCCATCGACCAACGGAAGAATCACGACGTTCCCACCCTGGGAACGGCACCAGTGTATGCATTGGCACAAATGCATGCAAGCGCCCCGTCCCTCACCGCGCCGGCCTGCGCAGGGCGATGCAGACGCCCGCGGCCACCGCGCCGAACAGGACGTGGTCGGCCAGGGTCACGGCCCGGATCGAGTCCGCGAACCAGGGGAAGGCCAGCGGCGCGACGAGCCCGAAATCCAGCGCGTACAGCGCCAGCCCGGTGGCCGCGCCCACCAGCACGCCGGTGCCGGGACGGCGGTGCCCGACCAGCACGGCCACGAGGCGGCCGAACACCATCGCCAGGGTGAAATGGATGATGAGCGCCATCCCGAAAACGGTGAAGCTCAACTCGGAGGGCGGCGGCGCCGCGTCCGGGCCCATCAGCATCGCGGCGATGCGCTGCAACGGCTCCGCCGCCCCGCCGGGATGGGCGGCCGCCGTCAAGGTCACCTGCGCGACCAGGTAGGCCGTGCCGGCGACTATGCCGCCGAGCACGCCGGCCACGGGCTCGGAAACGGCGCGGGGGGCCAGCGCGGCGAGGTTCAGGTCGGAAGCTTGCATCGGGTTGTCTCCGGTCGGCAGTGCATGGGGCGGGACCCGAGCGGAAGAAGGACGCGACGGCTCATCGCCGTCCCCGGTTCTTCTGCCAGATCGCCGCGACGATCAGGGCGTACGCCAGCAGGCGGACGAGGTAGAACAGCGGCTCCTGTTCGTCGGCATGGTTGATCAGCGCGAGGGCGACCCGGTTGGCGGCCTCCAGCCAGAACGAGCCGGCGAAGTACAGGAACAGCCGGTCGCGCGTCTGGTACCAGAAGCGGAAGAAGAACAGCCCCGCGAACAGCGAGCCGGCGGCGATGGCGCCCATGAGGAGCTGGTCCATGCGCTACTCCTCGCCCCAGACGAGGCCCACCAGCAGCAGCAGGACCGCCACGCCGGCGGCAACGAGCCGCCACATGCCGAGATCGACATCGGGGAAGAACAGCTTGTCCAGCACCAGCAGCACGTTGTTCACGGTGAGGAACAGGAAACACAGCGCGCTCCAGAACAGCAGCCCGGAGCGGGTCGCCCGGTAGCTGCGCCACAGCAGCACCAGGCAGCTCAGGCTGGTGAGCGCGCACAGCGAATAGATCACGGCCGCCATCAGCCCGCGTCCTTCTTCCACCGGAAGGCGTCGGCGAACTGGTGCGCGCGCTTTTCCACCCGGGAATGGATCAGGTCGGTGACTCCCACGAGGTTTTGCGAATACGTGGTGGCCAGCTCCTCGATGACCCCGGAGAGCTCCGGCGTCTTGGGCGAGAACAGGAAGCCGCCGCCGTCCGTCCTCACTGCAAGGCCCGACTGCTGCATGGCCTGGAGCAGTTCCAGCGCCTGGTTCTCCCCGATGTACAGCCGGCTCGCCACGTCGAAGGAGTCCCAGGCGCGCGCGGGATCGGAGCGCAGCAGCAACAAGGCCTCGAGGTACGGCACCGAGGGCAGGCTGGTCAGGATGAAACGACGGACCTCGTCGGGGACGGCTCTATTGGTCATCACCCGTTGTTCTTCTTCGAAGGTTCGGTTCGCGCAGGGCGGGCACTGAACGCAAGGCGGCAACAGCAGGAAAAAAAGGCGCCCCGGCGGGCGCCATCAGGTATCGCTCGAGCCCTTATTCTGCACCCCGCACCGCACGGATGGCCTGGCCGGCCCGTACGGGCGATCCCGCAGGCGCCGTCAACCGGGCCCGTTGGACACCTGCGCGATGCGAATCAGCTCCGCGAGGTTGCGGGCGCCGAGCTTGCTCATGACGCGCGACTTGTGCACTTCCACGGTGCGGGGGCTGATGCCCAGCTTCTCGCCGACCGTGCGGTTGTCGAAACCCTCCACCACCAGCGCCATCACCTCGCGCTCGCGCGCCGACAGCGCGGAGGCGGCGGGGCGGGTGCCGATCGAGGCCGCGTCGGGGGGCAGGCCGCTCATGGCGCGCTCGATGGAGGCCAGCAGGTGGGCGTGGTCGAAGGGCTTTTCCAGGAAATCGATCGCGTTGAACTTGAAGGCCTGCCGCGCGGCCGCGACGTCGCCGTGGGCGGTCACCACGATGACCGGCAGGCGCGAGGGGTGCTGCGCCAGGGCCTCCTGCATCTCGAGGCCCGACATCCCGGGCATGCGGATGTCCGCGATCACCACGCCGCGCCATTGCGGCTCCAGCGCGCGCAGGAAATCCTCCGCGCAGGCGAAGACGGCGGTGGGGTAGCCGCGCAGGCTGATCAGCAGCGCCAGGGCGTCGCGCACGGACGGATCGTCGTCGACGATGAACACCGTCTGTCGATGCAGGGCGGCGCTCATGACGGAACCCCCGCGGTCAGCGGCAGGCTGAAATGGAACTTGCCGCCCGGCCCCGTTTCGGCCCACAGCCGGCCGCCATGCGCCTCCACGATGGAGCGGCTGATCGCCAGCCCGACGCCCATGCCTCCCGGCTTTTCCGAACGACGGCTCTCGAACACGCGGCCGACCTCCACGGTGTCCAGTCCGCGCGCGCTGTCGACCACCGTGACGATGACCTCGTCGTCCGCCTGCAGCGCGCGGACGGTGACGCTGCGCTGCGCCGCAGGCCCGCCGCGATCCTCCGCCGCGGCATCGATCGCGTTGGCCAGCAGGTTGCGCAGGACCACGGCGATCTGCACCGGGTCCAGCCAGACCGGCGGCAGGCCCGGCGCACACGCCGAGTCGAGGTGCACGCCGAGGCTCTCGGCGCGCCTGGCCTGCGATTGCACGGCATCGGCGATCAGGTGGGAAATGTCGGTGGGCTGCAGCTCGGTGGAGCGGTCGCGGAAGAACTTGCGCAGGCGGTTGACCACCTCGCCGGCGCGCGTGGCCTCGTCGGCCAGCTTGTCGGTGACTTCCACCAGCGGCTCGACGGGCGCGTCCGGGTCGCTGCCGAGCCTGCGTGCCATCAGCTGCGAGGCGCGCGCATAGGTGCTCATCGCGGTGAGCGGCTGGTTCAGTTCGTGGGCGAGCGCCGCCGCCATGTCGCCGGCGGCGGCCAGGCGCAGCGAGGCCCGCAGCGCCTGCTGCGCCTCCTCGCGCTCGTCCACGGTGGCCCCCAGCAGCACGCCGGTGGAGGTCAGCGCCGCCATCAGCACCTGCAGCTCGAACACCGTCAGGGGCTGGTAGGGCGCGGTCTGCACCGCGAGCATCAGGAGCAGCTGCACCAGCGCGCCCGACCAGACCGCGCCGATGGCGCCGAAGCGCGCCGCCGCCCACACCACGGGCAGGAACAGCAGGTAGAAGTACTTGAACTGTTCCCCCGTGGGCTGGGCGAAGACCAGCACCATCGCCAGCCCCGTCACGGCCGCGATCAGCCACGCCTCGCCCGCCTGCAGCATCGCGCGGGTCGCGGCGGTGCGCTCGCGGCTGGCCAGCACCCACAGCATCGGCAGGGTGACGACCAGGCCCACGCCGTCGCCGATGAAGGCGCGGTGGATCACGGCGGGGATCCGCGCGGCGGGCACGACGTCGGTCGCCCATAGTGCCGCCGCCCGCAGCATGGCGCCCAGCAGCGAGCCGCAGGCCACGATCGCGAGGAACACCACCACGTCGCGCCGCGTCACGAGCGAAAGCCTCGGTGCGATCCAGTGCTTGAGCGCCGCGGCGGTGGCCGCGTAGCCCGCGGTCACCACGCCGGCGGAGAGCACCAGCGCCGGCCACGGCACCGGCTCGCTGCCGACCAGCGCCTCGCCCGAGGCGACCGCCACCCACACGAGCCACCAGCTGCGGGGCTGCCACAGCAGCAGGCCGACGGCGAGCGCCGCCTGGGGGTTCCAGGGCGTGATGTTCAGGCCGCGGGCCGGATAGATGAAGCTGATCCAGGCCAGCCCCACGTAGGCGGCGACATAAAGGATCATCCTGGCCACGCCGAGGCCCGCCCCCTGCCGCCATCCGGCGAGCCGTGCTGAAAGGCTTGACATGACGGCATTGTGAGCCTCTCCGTCGCCGGCGGCAGCGGCGTCGCCGTCCTCAGGGCCGCGACCTGCGGTTCAGCGGCACGATGGTCCCCGAACCGGAATGGCGCTGCAGGCGGGTGGACACGCGCTGGCGCAGGCGCAGGCGGGCGGCGTCGGACAGCATGCGCCCGGCCCACCGGTACACGTTGAATTCGTGCACCGTGCTGCGCAGGCTGGCCATGCGTTCGCGCTGTTCGGCCGGCGGCATGTTCAGGGCGTGGAACAGGGCGTCCGCGGTTTCCTCCACGTGGTACGGATTGACGATGAGGGCTTCGGTCAGTTCCCGCGCGGCGCCGGCGAAGCGGCTGAGGATCAGCACGCCCCGCTCGTCGTCGCGCGCCGCGATGAACTCCTTGCACACCAGGTTCATTCCGTCGTGCAGGCTGGTGACCAGGCAGACGTCCGCCGCGCGATAGAGCTTGGTCACCTCCTCGTGCTCGTGGTGCTGCGCCAGCAGGCGGATCACGGGTGCGTCCGGACGGCCGAAGCGCGCGTTGATGCGTGCGACCTGCGCGGTGATGCGCTCTTGGAACAGCCGGTACTCCTCGAGCGCGCTGCGCGAGGGCGCGGCCACCTGCACGAAGGTGAAGCGCTTCTGCCATTCGGGGTACTTCTCCAGCATGCGCTCCACCGCGTGCAGCCGCTCGAGGATGCCCTTGGTGTAGTCGAAGCGGTCCACGCCCACCGCGATGCGGTGGTCGCGCGGGATGCCCAGGCGCTCGGCCAGCTCGCTGCGGCACTGGCCGATGCTGGGCCATGTCTTCGCCTGTTCGGGCAGCGGCCATTCGATCGAGATCGGATACGCCTCCACGAAGGTCTGCGCGCCGCGGAAGGTGATCGTCGAGTGCTCGTGCTCGATGCGTGCCTCGAGGTAGCGGTCCACCGTTTCCATGAAGTTCTTGCAGTGGAACTGCGTGTGGAAGCCCATGATCGTGCTGCCCAGCATGCCCTCGAGGATTTCCGAGCGCCACGGGCAGATGCCGAACGATTCCGGGTTGGGCCAGGGGATGTGCCAGAAGCTCAGGATGGTGGCGCGCGGCAGCCGCTCGCGCACCATGGCGGGCAGCAGCGCGAAGTGGTAGTCCTGCACCAGCACCACCGGGTCCTCGCTGCGGGCCTCGGCGACCACCGCATCGGCGAACAGCCGGTTCACCTGGCGGTAGTGTTCCCAGTCCGATTCGCGGAACACCGGCCGCACGTGGGCCACGTGGCACAGCGGCCAGAGGCCTTCGTTGGCGAAGCCGTAGTAGTAGCCCTGTTCCTGCTCGGGGGTGAGCCAGAGGCGCCGGAGCTGGTATTCGTCCTGGCCGGGCGGCAGCGCGACGTGGTCGTGGCGGTCCACGGCCTCGCGGTCGGCGCTGCCGCTGCCGTGCGCGATCCAGGTGCCCGAGCAGGCGCGCATCACCGGCTCCACGGCCGTCACCAGGCCGCTGGCGGGGCGGCAGATCTCGATCCGGTCGCCGCGCCGCTCGTGCAGGTAGGGCTCGCGGTTGGAGACCACGATCACCTGGTCGCCGCGCATCTGCGTGCGCAGCAGCGTCTGCAGCCGGTGCGGCGTCCAGTCCGCGTCCGCGCCCTGCAGGCGCTTGTACTCGTCCTCCACCTCGCGCAGCCGCTCGCGCAGGTCGGCCGCCAGCGGCGCCAGCTCGGGAAAGGTCGGCGAGTTGGGCCGCAGCAGCCCTTCGCCGTGCAGCAGCGCGCGCGTCCCCGCGATCCAGCCGCGCCAGCTCAGTTGCGCGACGATCAGCGTGACCAGCGCGATCACGGCGCCGAGGCCCGCGATCAGGATCACGAGATAGCGCCGCGTGTCCTGGCTGCGCCGCTCGATGAAGCTCAGGTCGTGCATCAGCACCAGATCGCCCACCGGCCCCGCTTCGCCGTTGACGGGGTGCACGCTCACGTGTACCGGGCCGCCTTCGATGTGCAGGTTGGCGCCCTTGGCGTTCGCCAGGTCCGCCGCCTGCGCGCAGCTCATGTCCTTCGGGAAATGGTCGGTGCTGCGCAGCAGCTGGCCGGTGGGCGAGCACAGGCCGAGGGCGACCAGCCGTTCGTCCGTCACCGCGCGGTTGAACAGCGCCTGCAGCTTGCGGCCGCGCGCGTCGGTGGCCGCTTCGGCCACCGATTCGGACAGCGCATTGGCCACCAGCTCGCCGCGCATGTCGAGGTCGCGGGCGAACCAGCGCAGCGTGAGGCGGTCCATCACGGGCACCGCCAGGTAGGCGGCGCCGGCCAGGATCAGGATCAGCGGGATCAGGAAACGCAGTTGCAGTCCCAGTGTCTTCATGCGCGGCAGTCTGGCACGCGCGACGGGCCCGGCGGGCGCCGCGCGCGCCCGCTTCGGGTTCGCCCGTAAGGGGCGGCACGCAAACCGTTACTGCCGAGCGCGCAGGTTCATTTGCACCAATGCATATACTGGGCTCCTGCTTCCACTCCCGGCCCGAAGATGAATCCGATCCGATCGCTCCTTCCCCTCGCCCTGGCCGCCTTGCTTGCCGCCTGCAGCACCCCTCCCAAGCCGGCGGATGCGCCTGCGCCCGAAGCGGCGCTGCGGCCGAATCCGCCCGTGGTCGCGGTGACCCCGCCGGCACCGGCGACGGCTTCGCCCGCGCCGCGCACGGCCGCCCGGCCGGAGTACCTGGACCCCAACAGCCCGCTGGCGCGCCAGCGCAGCATCTTCTTCGACTACGACGACTTCGGCATCGGCCCCGAGGACCGCGCCGTGGTGCAGCTGCAGGGCGACTATCTCGCCAGCCACCCGGACGTGGCGGTGCGCCTGGAAGGCAATGCCGACGAGCGCGGCAGCGCGGAGTACAACCTGGCGCTCGGCAACAAGCGCGCCGAGGCCGTGCAGCGCGCGCTGCGGCTGCTGGGTGTGAAGGACAGGCAGGTGGAGGCCATCAGCTGGGGCGAGGAGAAGCCGCGCGCCACGGGCCACGACGAGGCCGCCTGGGCCCAGAACCGCCGGGTCGACATCGTCTACCCCCCGCGCTGAGGAGGCGGCCACGCGGCGTTCCCGGGTATCCTGCTCGCGCATGAGCCCGGCCGCGAAAACGATCCCGTCCCGACGCCAGACCCCGCAGCACCCGCCGGATGCGGCCGCGAAGGTGCTGCGGCGCTTCCGCGTGGTGTTCAACTCGGTCAAGACCCACTTCCGCGCCGTCGAGCGGACGTCCGGGATTTCGGGCGCGCAGGTGTGGGCGCTGAGCGTCGTCCACGCGCAGCCGGGGATCGGCGTCAACGAGCTGGCCCGGGCGATGGATGTGCACCAGTCCACCGCCAGCAACCTGGTGCGCGCCCTGCAGGAAGCAGGCATGGTCGTCTCCGAGCGCGAAGGCGAGGACCGGCGGGCCGTGCAGCTTCATGCGACGCCGCGCGGACGCAAGGCGCTGGCCCAGGCGCCGGGTCCGTTCGAAGGCGTGCTGCCCGGCGCCCTCAGGCAACTGGACGACAGGACGCTGGCGCGGCTCGATCGCGACCTGGCCTCCTTGATCCGGCTGCTCGGGCCTCAGGCGTCGGGCCGCAACGTGCCGCTGGGGGCGCGCGAGGACTAGTGTCCTGTCCCCGGCGTCGCGCGTGCAGTACGGCGTGAAGGAGAGGGGGACGTCGTGCGCTCCTGTCTGGCAGGAGCGGATTCTTCCGCTCGCCGGGGTTTTCGACGTGACGAAAGGGCTGCTTGCGCAGCCCTTTCGTTCAAGTGGAAGGATGGAGCTCAGGCGGTGCGGTGGCTGACCGCCTTCATGCCGGCCCAGGCGAGGGCGCCGAGGGCCACGAAGGGCATCGCGACCACGAAGGCGAGACCGGCGAAGGGCGCGGCCAGCAGCTTGAGCGCGAGCAGCGCGGCACCGGCCAGTCCGCTCGCCTGCCGTTCTTCGGCGGCGATCTCCACGTGCACCGCTGGCGCCTCAGCTTCTTCGGCAGCCGCCGGTTCTTCGACGTGGACGACGGCCACGCGACGGGACTTCCTCATCCCCTCGCCGGCGATCCACAGCAGCATGCCGAGGCCGACGAAGGGAAGCAGGACCGCGTAGGCCAGGCCGATGAAGGGCGAGGCCAGGAACAGCGCCATGTTCTTCAGCAGCCCCGGGATCCTGGCGATCGCCGCCGGGGTTTCGTACGCGGGCATCGGGCCGTTGAAGGCGAGAACGGTGCGCAGTGCTGTCATGATGTTCTCCGTTGGTGTTGCCAGGGTCAGAGCATCAGTCGTGCCATCGCCGAAGGCAGCGGCGGAACCGTTTGAAATCAAGCAGTTGCGCGAGCAGGCGGCGGTTCGCGGCGCTGCGCGGAAAGACCCGAAGTACATGCGCGGCATGCACCGCGGCCCGGTGCCGCCGTGGATCTGCAATGAAATCAAGGGCTTGTCGGTGTCTCGCGGCGCGGCCCGGGAACATGCACCCCGCGCTCCCCGGGCGAGGGGGCCCGACCTTCGGCCACGGGGCCGCCTCTTTGCGCTGGCGCCATCGCAGGCCGGCGTCCTACGCCAACGTTTGACAAGCCGGACGCCGCCAGCGCAGGCGCGCGCCGAAGAATGCGCCTCTACAGGGTCGCACCTTCGCGCGAACCGTCACGCAGGACCAGCCATGGCAGACGAAGCAGATCTCGCATTCGATTCCGAGCAGCGCCATCTGACGCATGCGCTGGCCGCGCAACGCCAGCGCGTCGGCGCGTTGCAGCCCGTGGGCAGCTGCCACAACTGCGGCAACAGCGACGGCCTGGAGCAGCGCCTGTTCTGCGACAGCGACTGCGCCGCGGACTGGGAGTACGAGGACGCGCTGCGCCGCCGGCTCGGCCTGCCGGGCGCGCAGGGCTACGCACGCGCGACGTCAGCGGCCGGATCGGCCGCGGCGTAGCGCGCCGTCCTCACCCGGCCGGCTTCTTCTTCTCCTCCTCTTCCTCCGCCGGGAGACCGGGAAGGTCGCCGGGTCGCGTGTCGCGCTGCAGTCTCAGCGCCTCCAGCACGCTGCGGGAACCTTCCCCGGTTCTCGGCGGCGACCTGGCGGGCGGTATCTTCTGCTGCGGGGGCTGCGGGGGCTGCGCTGGCGAGTTCGCGGCCCGCGGTGTCGACTTGCGTCGGTGGTGCATCCGGCAAGTCTCACGGATGAGCTTGCGCGCTTCAAGGAACGAACGTGCCGATCGGCTCGGACGTGATGATCGGCGGGGCGGCGGTGATCCTGCCGGGGGTGACCATCGGTGACCGCGCCGTGATCGGTGCGGGCAGCGTGGTCACGCGCGACATCCCCGCCGGCGTGTTCGCGGGCGGCAACCCCTGCCGCGTCATCCGCCCGGTGCCCTGAAGCGCCGACAATCCCGCCATCGAACGGAAAGGCGGCAGATGGCAGAGGCGATCCTGGTGCGGGAATATGGCGGCCCCGAGGTCCTGCAGGCGGACAGCGTCGACGTGGGCGAGCCGGGCGAAGGCGAGCTGCGCCTGCGCCAGACCTTCGCGGGCGTGAACTTCCACGATGTCTACGTGCGCTCCGGGCTGTACCGCACGCTCACGCCGCCGGGGGTGCCCGGCATCGAGGCCGTCGGCGTGGTCGAACAGGTCGGCCCGGGCGTCGAGGGCTGGCGTCCCGGCGACCGCGTCGCCTATGCCACCCGTTCCTATGGCTGCTATGCGAGCGAGCGGCTGCTGCCGGCGCGCATCGCGCTGAAGCTGCCCGACGCCATCGACGACCGCACGGCCGCCGCGGTGCTGCTCAAGGGCCTCACCGTCGACATGCTGGTGCACCGCGTGCATCGCATCGCGCCGGGGCAGTGGGTGCTGGTGCAGGCGGCCGCCGGCGGCGTGGGCCAGCTGCTGGCGCAGTGGGCGACGCACCTGGGCGCGCGCGTGATCGGCACGGTCGGCTCGCCGGAGAAGGTGGAGATCGCCCGGGCGGCCGGCTGCAGCGAGGTGATCCTGTACCGCGAAGAGGACGTGGCTGCCCGCGTGGCCGCGATCACGCAAGGCCGCGGGGTCGACGTGGCCTACGACGGCGTGGGCCGCGACAGCTTCGCGGGCTCGCTCGGCTCGCTGGCGATGTGCGCGCACCTGGTCAACTTCGGCCAGGCCTCGGGGCCGGTGCCGCCGGTGGCGATGAGCGAACTGCAGGCCCGCAGCACGACCCTGTCGCGGCCGGTCGTCTTCCACTACGCGGCGCAGCGCGAGGCGCTGCAGGCCATGGCGCAGTCGCTCTTCGGGGCCCTGGCGGGTGGCTGGCTGAAGGTGGAGGCGCCGATCGAATTCCCGCTCGCCGACGCGGCGGCGGCGCATGCCTTGCTGGAGTCGCGCGCGGCCACGCGCGGGATCGTGCTGCGGGTGGAGTGATCCGAAAGGCTGCTAGGGCTTCCAGCCCCTGACCATGTCCACGAACGCGCCGCGGTTGGCGTCCACGGTCGCACGGTCGCCGTGCAGCTGGAAGATCACGTTGCCTTCCGGCGCTTCGACCACCGCGGCGAGCAGCTTCTGGTCCGGCCGGGGCGCGCCGTTGATGCCGCCCACGCCGCGCGCATACGTCCCCGCGAGTTCCACCAGCGTGACGGGCAGGCCGCCGGTGGTGAACGCCTCGGTCCTGGGACTCACCGGCTTGCCGTCGGGGCCCGCGAACTGCGAGGTCCAGCGCGCGATGTTGGCCGCGGCGCTGCCGCCCTGGCCGGCGCCGAAGTGGAACACGACCACCTCGCCATCGCCGGCGCCCGATGCCGCCGGCACGCGGAACTGTGCGAGCCGGAAACTGCTGGCGGGCGGCTGCGGCTGCCACTGCGCGGGCACGGGCACGGAGTAGCGCAGCAGCGCCACGCGCTCGGCCGCCGCGCAGCCTTGCGCCAGCAGCGCGCCGGCGAGCAGGCCAGCGACAGCGAAACGGCGGCGCGAGGACAGCGCGCCGTTGCTCCCGGCCAGGATCCACAGTGCCATGGCGCGAGGATAGCCGACGCCGCCGTGGCTGGTGGGTGGCGGAGCGCGCGTCGGTTGCGGCCTACATGCGGACTGCCCGCAGCCGGGTTGCGATGCGGCGCGGGGCGCGTACCTTGGGGGGTCGAAACGATCCCAGGAGAAAACAAGATGCCCCAGCAGGACGCCATCACATTGCTCGACGCCGACCACAACAAGGTCGCGGCGCTGTTCCAGCAGTACAAGGCCGCCCACGACGACAACCGCAAGCGCCTCCTCGCGCAGCAGATCTGCCAGGAACTCACGGTGCACGCGCAGATCGAGGAGGAGATCTTCTATCCCGCCTTCGGCCGCGCCACGGGGGACCAGCAGCTGCTGCAGCACTCGAAGAAGGAGCACCAGGAAGCGCGCGAGCTGATCGCCCGCGTCGAGAGCACGCCCACCGACGCCCGGCTGATGCTGGAACTCGAGGATGCCATCCTGCACCACGTGAACGACGAGCGGGAGAAGATGTTCCCCGAGGCGCGCAAGGCCAAGGGCCTCGACCTCCTGCAGCTCGGCCTCCAGCTCGAGGCCCGCAAGACCGAGCTGATGGCACCGCACCCGGCCTGACGACCGGCGTCTTCCCGCAGCCGGCGCGCGGGCTGCGGCCGGCGGGGAAGGCGAGGCGGGTGTCGCCTGGCGCATCATTACGCCCCATGAACACCCAGATCCCCGCTCCCGACGCGTACCAGGAAATCCGCGAAGCGCTGCGCGACCTGTGCGGCCGCTACGACTCCGCCTACTGGCAGAAGATCGACGCCGACCGCGGCTATCCCGAAGCCTTCGTGGACGCGCTCACCGAGGCCGGCTGGATGGCGGCGCTGATCCCGTCCGAATTCGGCGGCTCGGGCCTGGGCCTGGCCGAGGCGTCCGTGATCATGGAGGAGATCAACTTCTCCGGCGGCAACTCCGGCGCGCTGCACGGCCAGATGTACAACATGAACACCGTGCTGCGCCACGGCTCGGCCGCGCAGAAGCAGCAGTACCTGCCCGCCATCGCCAGCGGCAAGCTGCGGCTGCAGTCCATGGCCGTGACGGAGCCCACCACGGGCACCGACACCACCCAGCTCAAGACGACCGCCGTGCGCAAGGGCGACCGCTACGTCGTCAACGGGCAGAAGGTCTGGATCTCGCGCATCCAGCACTCGGACCTGATGATCCTGCTGGCACGCACCACGCCGCTGGCCGAGGTGAAGAAGAAGAGCGAGGGCATGAGCATCTTCCTGGTCGACCTGCACCAGGCCATCGGCCACGGCATGACCGTGCGGCCGATCCCGAACATGGTGAACCACGAGACCAACGAGGTGTTCTTCGACAACCTCGAGATCCCGGCGGAGAACCTGATCGGCTCCGAAGGCCACGGCTTCCGCTACATCCTCGACGGCCTGAACGCGGAACGCACGCTGATCGCGGCCGAGTGCATCGGCGACGCGTACTGGTTCGTGAACAAGGCGCGCAGGTACGCCGGCGAGCGCGTGGTGTTCAACCGGCCCATCGGGCAGAACCAGGGCGTGGCCTTCCCGATCGCCGATGCCTACATCGAAACGGAAGCGGCGAACCTGATGCGCTTCAAGGCGTGCACGTTGTTCGATGCGCACAAGCCCTGCGGCGCCGAAGCGAACATGGCCAAGTACCTGGCAGCCAAGGCCTCGTGGGAAGCCGCCAACGTGTGCCTGCAGACGCACGGCGGCTTCGGCTTCGCGCACGAATACGACGTGGAGCGCAAGTTCCGCGAGACCCGCCTGTACCAGGTGGCGCCGATCTCCACCAACCTGATCTACTCGTACGTCGCCGAGCACCTGCTCGGGCTGCCCAGGAGCTTCTGAGGCGGCCATCACGGGAACTGATCGCGAGCGGTGTACGCTCGCGGGATGGAACTGCGGCAGCTTCGGTACTTCGTGCGGATCGTCGAATCGGGCAGCATGAGCCGGGCGGCGATCGAGCTGGAGGTGGTGCAGTCGGCGCTCAGCCAGCAGGTCGCGCGGCTGGAGGGCGAGCTGGCCACGCGGCTGCTGCAACGCACGTCCAAGGGCGTGGTCCCCACCGAGGCCGGCCTGGCGTTCTTCCGCGAGGCGCAGCTGGCGCTGCGGCACGCCGACGAGGCCGCGCGCGCGGCGCAGCAGGCGCGGCTGTCCGGCAGCGTCAGCGTGGGGCTGGCGCCGACCACCGCCTCGGTGCTCGGCCTGCCGCTGATGCAGGCGGTGCGCGAGCGCTATCCGGACGTGCGGCTGCACATGGTGGAAAGCCTCTCGGGCCACCTGTCTGCCATGCTCAATGCACGCCAGCTCGATCTGGCGGTGCTGTTCGACACCGATCCGGGCCGGCGCTGGAGCGTCACGCCGCTGGTGGAGGAGAAGCTGTTCCTGATCCGCGCCCGGGCCGGCCAGCGCGAGCCGCTGCCGGCGCGCATCCGCCTGGCGCAGCTCGGGGAACTGCCCCTGATCCTGCCCAGCGGCCCGCACGGCCTGCGCGCCACGCTGGACGCCGCCTTCTCCGGCCGCCGGCTGCGGCGCTTGCTGCCGATGGAGGTCGACTCCCTGGCGATGGTGATGGACGCGGTGCGCGCCGGCCTGGGCTGCACGATCCAGCCGCGCGCGGCGCTGGCCCGCTTTGCCGACGCGGGGGAGGCTTTCGAGCTGGCCGAGATCGCCGACGCCCGGGTGCGGCGCCTGAATTCGCTGTGCAGCCTCTCGGACGACGAACTTTCGCCCGCCGGCCTCGCGGTGCGGGTGGTGCTGGCGCAATCCGCCCGCGCGCTGGTGGAGGCCGGCCAGTGGGCGGGTGCGCGCTGGAGCCATCACGCTTCGTGATACCGGGCTGAGTCCTCGCGGCTGGCGCTGGGCGAACGGCTCGCCTACAGTTTGACCATGCACGACGTCCTCGTCATCGGTGGCGGCAATGCCGCCCTCTGCGCAGCACTCATGGCCCGCGAAGCCGGCGCCAGCGTGCTGCTGCTCGAAGCCTCCCCGCGCGAATGGCGGGGCGGCAATTCCCAGCACACCCGCAACCTGCGCTGCATGCACGACGCACCGCAGGACGTGCTGCTGGACGCCTATCCGGAAGAGGAGTTCTGGCAGGACCTGCTGAAGGTCACCGGCGGCAACACGGACGAGCGCCTGGCGCGCCTCGTGATCCGCGCTTCCTCCACCTGCCGGCCGTGGATGCGCAGGCACGGCGTGCGCTTCCAGCCCTCGCTGGCGGGCACGCTGCACCTGTCGCGCACCAACGCCTTCTTCATGGGCGGCGGCAAGGCGCTGGTCAACGCCTACTACCGCAGCGCGGCGAACCTGGGCGTGGAGGTCCGCTACGAATCGCCGGTGGACCGGCTGGAACTGCGCGCGGGACGTTTCGTCGCCGCGTACGTGCAGGGCCAGCGCATCGAGGCGAAGGCCTGCGTGCTGGCCGCCGGCGGCTTCGAATCGAACCGCGAATGGCTGCGCGAGGCCTGGGGACGCAACGAGCGCGGCGAATGGCCGGCGGACAACTTCCTGATCCGCGGCACCCGCTTCAACCAGGGCGTGCTGATCCGGCACATGACGCAGCAGGGTGCCGACATCATCGGCGACCCCACGCAGGCTCACTGCGTGGCGATCGACGCCCGGGCGCCGCTGTACGACGGCGGCATCGTCACGCGCGTGGACGCGGTCTCTCTGGGCGTGATGGTCAACCGCGACGCCGAACGCTTCTACGACGAGGGCGAGGACTTCTGGCCCAAGCGCTACGCGATCTGGGGCCGGCTGGTGGCCCTGCAGCCGGGGCAGATCGGCTACTGCATCATCGACAGCCAGGCCATCGGCCGCTTCATGCCGCCGGTGTTCCCCGGCGTGCAGGCGGGCAGCCTGCCCGAACTGGCCCGCGCGCTGGGCCTGCCCGAACAGCGCTTCATGCAGACCCTCACCGACTACAACGCCGCCTGCCGCGTCGGCAGCTTCGACCACACGGTGCTGGACGACTGCCACACCGAAGGCCTCGCCCCGCCCAAGACGCACTGGGCGCGCCCGATCGTCCAGCCGCCGTTTTTCGGCTACGCGCTGCGCCCGGGCATCACCTTCACCTACCTGGGGCTGAAGACCGACGAGCAGGCCCGCGTGTACTTCGGCGGCGCCGCGAGCGACAACCTGTTCGTGGCCGGCGAGATGATGGCCGGCAACGTGCTGGGCCAGGGCTACACGGCCGGCGTGGGCATGAGCATCGGCACGGCCTTCGGCCGCATCGCCGGCACGCAAGCGGCGCACGCCGCGCGCAAGGAGGCCGCCCATGCAGTCGCTTGACGCGCTGGCGCGCGAAGCCGTGGCGCTGGCCGAAGGCCCCCCGGCCGTCGACGAGGTCGCGAGGCAGCTGCAGATCTGCAATGCCTGCCGCTACTGCGAGACCTTCTGCGCCGTGTTCCCGGCGATGACGCGCCGCCTCGATTTCGCCGCCGCCGACGTGCACTACCTGGCCAACCTGTGCCACAACTGCGGCGCCTGCCTGCACGCCTGCCAGTACGCGCCGCCGCACGAATTCGCGGTGAACGTGCCGCGCGCGATGGCGCAGGTGCGCCGGGAGACCTACACCGGATACGCATGGCCGCGCGCACTCGGCGGCCTGTACCGCCGCAACGGCGTGACGCTGGCGCTGGCCACCGCCGGCGGCCTCGCCCTGTTCCTCGTGCTGCTGCTCGCCATGCATGGCAGGCTGTGGCATGCCCCGATGGCGGGAAATTTCTACGCGGTCTTCCCCCATGCGATGCTGGGCTGGATGTTCGGCGCCGCCTTCCTGTTCGCGCTGGTCGCATTGGGCGTCGGCGCGGCGCGCTTCTGGCGCGGCCAGTCGCCGGGGCCGGTCGGCGCCAGCGCGGCGGCCGAGGCGACGCGCAACGTGCTCGCGCTCACCTACCTGGACGGCGGCCACGGCGACGGCTGCAACGAGAAGGACGACGCCTTCACGCTGGCGCGCCGGCGCTTCCACCATTTCACCTTCTACGGCTTCCTGCTTTGCTTCGCGGCGACCTGCGTGGCCACGCTGTATCACTACGTGCTGGGACTGCATGCGCCGTATCCGGTGACGAGCCTGCCGGTGCTGCTCGGGACGCTCGGAGGCATCGGCCTGCTGGTCGGGCCCGCCGGCCTGCTGTGGCTGAACCTGCGCCGCCACCCGCTGCATGGCGATCCGCGGCAGCGGCCCATGGACCGCGCCTTCATCGTGTTGTTGTTCGCCACCAGCCTCACGGGCCTCGCCTTGCTGGCCTGGCGCGACACGGGTGCGATGGCGCTGCTGCTGGCGCTGCATCTCGGCACCGTGCTGGCGCTGTTCCTCACCCTGCCGTACGGCAAGTTCGCGCATGCGGTGTACCGCGCTGCGGCGCTGCTCAAGTACCAGGTGGAGCGCCGGCAGCCGAGCCGCCTGCAACTCGGATCCGACTAGGGTTGCGGCGGCACTGGGGCACTCACCACCGGCGCTGCGGTGCAGCACGGACGGGCTGCGGTTGACCTGCCGCAATCGCTGGCCCGGCTTATGCGTGAGCATCGAGGCACAGAACGGAGACCGCCATGTTCGCCTCGTCCCAGTACCCTGTTGCCGGCGCGCCCGAGCGCACCCGCGAGCGCGGCGCCGCCCTGCACGCCGGCGAGGGCCGCGAGTGCGAAGCCTCCCGCAGGGCGACCGTGTCGCTGCTGCTGCCCGACGGCCGCCCCGGCGCATGGCTGCTGCTGCTGGCCGGTTCCTGCGTGTACGTCGTGGTCCAGGCCTGCGCCCTGGGCTGAGCTTCCCCGGATCCGGGGAAGGCGCCCCGCCGTTTCCCCAAAAAAAGAGCCCGGCGCACCGCGCCGGGCTTTGTAGCGGGCCCCGCTTGCACACAGAGCCCGTCCCCACGACATCCCAGAAACCCCACAGCCGGATGAATCGGATTCGTCACAACTGTTTCAAGAAGTATCGACGAGGGAAACCGTTTTGACCAGCCCGCTGACTCCTCATTTCGGCCCGCCTGTCAGCCGCACCAAAGAAAAAGCCCCGCCGTGCTCGGCGGGGCTGGTGACCGCAGCGCAGAAGCGTCAGCCCTGGCGCTGGATCAGCGTGAGGCGCTCTTCGGCGGTCTGGCTGCCGCTGGTGGCCGTCACGTGCACGTCGTAGCGCGTGCCCGGGATCGGCAGGCCGCCGCGCGGCGCAAGCGCCACGGCGAAATGGCCGTTGCGGTCCGCCTGCACCGTCTGGTCCGCCACCGGCTGCGTCAGGCCCAGCAGGCCGGCCACGCTGGCGACGGCGTCCACCTGCACCCGCACGTTCGCATACGGGGCGGTGCGGCCCTGGATCGAGAGGTTGCCGGCGGTGTCCACCACCATGTTGTTGCTGTGGCTCGTGACCTGCAGGGGCAGTTCGACGCTGCCGGCACCGCCGACGCGATCGGGCATCACGTCGAAGGACCAGCTCTTGGTGCTGGCATTGCCCGCCTGGTCGCGCACCGTCAATTCGGCGTTGTAGCGGCCCGGGTCGAGGTCGGCGCGGTAGTGCAGTTCGTCCGGCGTGACACGCGCGTCGGCGGTCACGTCGCGCCCGTTCAGCCGCAGGCGCACGGTGGCCGGATCGATGCCGCTGCCCTCGTCGGACAGGTGGGCGCGCACGTGCGTGCGGCCGCGCTCGCCGATGCGCTCGCCGTTGGCGGGCGTGAGTTCGGTGATCTGCGGCGGGCGCTCGTCGCGCACCTCCCGGTCGTCGCCGCGCACGTCCACCCGCGCGGTGACGCGCTGGTTGCCGCTGCGCAGCGTGGCCACGGCGTTGCGGAACGCATCGAGGTCGTCGCGGCGGCGGATGGTGTACGTGCCTTCGTAGACGCCCGGGCGGACCTCGCTCAGGTCGACGCCGCGGATCACGCCGGGAATGTCCATCCAGGCGTCGCCGCCCGGCTCGCCCACCAGGCGGAAGCGCAGTTCACGCCCCGGCTCGAGCCGGCCCATGGGCCGCATCACGAAGCGTTCGATGGCCAGCGCATGCGCCGGCGCCGCCGGTGCCGCGCCCATGGCGGCGAGCGCCTGGAAGGACGGCGGGAAGTTGAACTGGCGCGAATACACGCGGTCGCCGAAGGTCACGCGCGCAGTCATCAGCGTGGTGGGGTCGATGCGGTCGCTGCGGCGCACGACATAGGAGCCCGCGTAGTTGCCCGCGGTCTGCTGGCGCAGGTGCACGGTGGGCCCGCCGTCGCCCAGCGTCACGGTGGTGCGGCGCGCGTTCGGCGTCGCATAGACCTGCAGGCGCAGCGTGGCCCCGGGCGTCAGCCCCGAGTCCGAGTTCACCGACATGTTGGTGACCTTCGGCATGGCGACGCGCGCCGGGGCGGCCTGCGCGGGCTGCACGACGAGCGTGGCGGCAAGGGGCGCCAGCAGCATCGCTGCCAGCGCGGTGGATCTCAGTGTGGCTTTCAATGTCACCTCCGGAAGTTCAGGGACTGCCTGCAACTTAGGAGGTCCAGCTCGGCCGGCGTGTAGTCGCGGTCCTGCAACCCGGGTCGGAGCGGCTCGCCAGCGCTTGCCGGCGCGGGCGACTCAGCCTGGTCCCTGGGCGTCCGGGCGACGGACGGAACCCGGCGCCGTGGCGTCCAGCGGCATCTCGCTGGCGCCCCCGGCCTGGAAATTGGTGAGCCGCGTTTCCTCGCCCATGTCGCCGAAGAAGCGCTCGGCCGCCTCGCCTTCGGCGACCTGCGCGCGGTACCACGCCACGGCGGCGGCGGCCAGCACCAGCAGCACGACGCCGCCCCAGGAATGCAGGTACATGGAAAGCCCCAGCAGCACGATGCTGACCAGGGCGGCGACGACAATGAAGCGGGCGGTGCGGTTCATGGCGATGGGAGCGGCCACATGGTAGCGGCGACGCTGTCCGCGACACGTAACCGTTTCGCGCGGGCCGCCCTTCAGGCGGCCGGCTGCGGATCGCCGGGGCCCGCGGGCTCCCCGGCGACGGCCTGCCGCGGCGCGGCGCGCCGGCCCAGGTCCTGCGGATCGTCCACCGAGGCCATGGCGTTCACCAGCTTCTGCACGCCGGCCATCTGCTGCACCTGCTCCAGCAGGCCTGCGCGTTCCTTGGCGAGCACCCGGCCGCCCAGGCGCACCACGCCCTCGGCCACGCTGACGTCGATGGCGCCGGGGTGGCTCACGAGCCGGTCCAGGCGGGCCTGGATGCGGTCGCGCAGCTCGGCGTCGCTTTGCGGGTCGGCCTGCGTGATGCGGTGGTAGGCGCGCAGGCGCTGGCGCGCCTGCCGCCGCTCGTGCGGCAGGCCGCTGCGCACCAGTTCCGCCAGCAGGCGGCGGCGCTGGGCGCCCAGCTCCGGGTCCAGGTAGTACATGGCCAGAGCGCCGGCCGCCAGTGCGCCGAGGGTGCCGATGGGCCTCATGGTGTCCTCCGCTGTGACTGCAAGGGGTTCATGCATAGGTGGATTCGCGCCGAGCGGCGGCAGGCCGGATCGTGACGCTGCTGGCCTCTTCCAGCCGTGCCAGCAGTGCCTGCAGGGCGATGCGGTGCTGCCGCCACAGCGCCATGAAGCGCTTGTCGTGGTCGGATTCCAGCCAGTGCTCGGGGTCGCGCAGCCACAGGGCCTGCTGCGTGCCCAGGAACTGGATGATGCGGTTGTGCACCCCCATGAGCTGGGCCATGTCGCCGGCCAGCTCCGGGAACCAGGCCATGCGGATGGTGCAGGCGGCGTCCAGGGCCTCGGCCGCTTCGGGCGGCTCGCCCTGGAACACGGCCGCCAGGCGTTGCGCGCAGACCCAGTCGGAGTAACGCTGCAAGGCCTCCAGCAGGCGCTGCGCCTGCAGGCGGCGCAGGTCGTGGCGTCCCTGGTGGCGCGCCAGCAGCCAGCTGAGGATGCCGATCGCGACCAGCAGGGCGACCAGCCAGAGGGCCAGGTAGAGGGTGGAGTCCATCGGGTACGGTCTAGGCCGCGCGCCTGGCGCGGGGGGTCTTCGTGGCGGCGGTCTTCTTCGCCGCCGTCCTGGTGGCGCGCTTGCGCGGCGTGGCCGAAGCCACGGCGCGTTCCCTTTGCGGCTCGCGGCTGGAAGTGCGGGAGGCGCCCGCAGCCTTCTTCGCGGCCGCCGGCGCCGGCGCCTGGGCCGGCCTGGCCCCGCCCTTGAGGCTGCGGCGCAGCAGCTCCGTCAGGTCGATCACGTCGGCGCCCTGCGCCTGCGGCGCCTCTTCCAGCGGTTCCACCGTCGTCGTCTCGCCGGCCTTCGCCTTCGCATGCACCAGCTTCATGACCGCGTCGTGGAAGTTGTCGCGCAGTTCGTCGGCGTGCCAGTGGCCGCTCATCTCCTCGATCAGGTGCCTGGCCATCTTCAGCTCGGTGTCCTTGAGGCCGGCCGCCTTGCCTTCGGGCGGCAGGTTCAGGTCGGCCCAGGAGCGGATCTCGCCGCCCCAGCGCAGCAGGTTCAGAACCAGCGCCGGCCCGCAGGGCAGCACCACGGCCAGGTGCTGCTTGCTGCGGATCACCACCCGCGCGAGCGCCGCCTTGCCGGTCTGCTTGAGGGCCTCGCGCAGCAGCGCATAGACCTTGTCGCCCTTGTTGATGGGGGCCGTGTAATAAGGCTTTTCCAGGTAGACGAAGGGCACCTCGTTCACGTCGACGAAGGCGGCGATCTCGATGGTCTGGGTGGTGCGGGGATAGGCCTCGGCGATTTCCTCCGGCGACACCACGACGTAATGGCCCTTGTCGGTTTGCACCCCCTTGACCACGTCCGCCATGTCGATTTCCTTGCCGGTGCGCTTGTTGATGCGCTTGTAGCCCACCGGGTCGAGCGTGCGGCGGTCCAGCCAGTCGAAGTCGACGTCGGTCTCCTCCGTCGCGGAGTACAGGCCGATCGGGATGTGCACCAGGCCGAAAGTGATGGCCCCCTTCCACAACGAGCGCGTGGAAGTCTTCGCCATGCCCTTGGTATCTGCCATTGGAAAAGTATGTGCGGATGTTTCAGCGCAGTGTGCGAAGGAGCCCGGCCGCAGGGTGTCGGACGCGCGCCGCCGGTCCTGTAGGCAGCCGTCGACAGCGGCGCGAACGTTCAGGCCGGCGACGCGATCAGAAGAAGCTCGCGATCAGGCCGCGGCGCGGTGCGGCTGCTTCCGGCGCCAGTTGGTCAGCGCGCACTTGCCAGCGGCGCGCGAGTCGCTCGAAGCTCGCGCGGCAGCCGGCGGCAAAGCACTCCTGGCGGGCCAGGGTGTCGAAGTTGCGGGCGATGCGGCGGGCGAGCAGCAGGCGGTGCGCCGGCGCCGCGTTCTGCATGTACGCCGTCATGAGCGACAGCGTCGCGACCCACAGGGCGCGGCTGGCCAGCGCAAGCTGCTGCGCCGGCGAGGCGGTGGCTTCGGCCGGCGGAAAGGGGGGAGGGAGAGTGGAGGGCAAAGACCCCGCGTCCTGCGTGGATGGCATGCAAGCCATCGTAGGAGCGGCGCCAGGAGGGGCCTGTCGGCCCGCGGCCCCTGGCGGCCTGCGCGTGGTCCTACGCCCCCGGGGGATCAGGCGCGGGGAGCTTCGCTGACGCCGTCGCTGGCGCGGGCATGGCGCTTCTTGCCGGCGGCGCGCGCTTCCTCGCTGGTGAATTCGTGCGCGTGGCCGCTCTGGTGCGCGGCGCGGCCGCCCAAGCTGGCGATCTCGCGCTGGCGCTGCGGATCCATCGCGGCGAAACCGCGCAGCGACTTCTTGGGCGCGGGCTTGAGGTTGTCGGAATCGTGGACGGTTTGTTCCATGGGGTCCTCGTCTAGGTTGGTTCGAACGCGGGGGGCTCGCCCGCTGTCCAGGGGAGTTGCGTTGCCGGCTTGGAGGGCGTCAGGCCAACGCAACGGCAGAGTCTGTGCGCATTGCGGAGCGACTCTTGTAGGACGATGCCTCTAGCTATGTCGGTGCGCTCCTTCGCCATCGCGCGCTGCATCGGAAGGCACGAACGGGCGATGTTCTAGACTGGTGAAATGAAATCGGAGACGCTGCCCGCGCCACCCCCATCCGCCGAACACGATTGGGTCGAAGGCGAACTGGTTCGCAGCCTGATGCGCACCCAGCGCAGCACCCAGTGGCTCGCCCTGCTGCTGGTGGCGATCGTCGTGGGCATCCTGTCGGACGACAACGAGCCGGAGCGCCTGGCCGCGTGGGTGGTGGTCTGGGGTGCGGTGGCCGTCTGGCGGCTGTGGGTGATCCACCAGTACCGCACCAAGGTCATGGCGCAGCCGACCGAGGCGCACTTGGCCTTCTTCCGCCGCAACCGGTGGGTCTGGCCGGTCTCCGCGCTGGTCTGGGGCCTCACCACCGAGCTCTATTTCGACCGCTCGCCGCTCGGGGACCAGTACATCTGCTGGCTGATCATGGCGGGCCTGGCGATGTTCTCGATCAACAGCCTGTCGGCGCGCATCGGCGTGATGCGCGCCTACCTGGACATCCTCGCCGGCACGGCGCTGGCGGTGATGGCCTGGCGCATGCTGGTGGAACTGCAGCTGCAGGGCCCGGTGTACCACTGGTGGGTGGGCCTGCTGCTCCTGATCTTCTGGCAGGTGCTGCGCCACGCCGGCGAGCGGCTGCACGAGACGCTGCGGCGCAACTTCGAGCTGCAGTACCGCAACATGCAGCTGATCGAGTCCCTGACGCGCCAGACGCAGGCGGCCCTGGACGCCGTGGAGATCAAGAACCGCTTCCTGGCCAGCGCCGCCCACGACATCCGGCAGCCGGTGCACGCCCTGGGCCTGTATGCCGACTGGCTGCGCGGCGAGCCCGAACTGGTCAACGAGCTGGCGCCCAAGATCGTGGCCGCGACCAAGGCCGTCAACCACCTGTTCGACTCGCTGTTCGACCTGGCGCGGCTCGACTCCGGCAAGATCCGCCTGAACGTGGAGGCGGTGGACCTGGGCAAGCTATTGCGCAACCTGGAGCTGCAGTACCGGCCGCTGTGCGAGGCCAAGGGCCTGGCCTTCCGCGTGCACCTGTGCCCCGGCACCGTGCGCTCGGACCCGATCCTGCTGCAGCGCATCGTGGGCAACCTGATCTCCAACGCGGTGAAGTACACGCAGAAGGGCGGCGTGCTGGTGGCCTCGCGCTGCACCGCCGCGGGGCTGCGCATCGAGATCTGGGACACCGGCGTCGGCATCCCCGCGGCCTACCAGCGGGAGATCTTCCGGGAGTTCTACAAGGTGCCGGGCCACACCGGCACCGAGGAGGGCTTCGGGCTGGGGCTGTACATCGTGGCGCGGCTGACCCACATCCTGGGCCACCCGCTCACGCTGCAATCGCGCATGGGCCGCGGCACGGTGTTCCGGCTGCTGCTGCAGCCCACCGACCCGCGGGAGGCGGGCGAGCGCGCCGTCTCCACGATGGCGCACCTGTTCCCGGAGCGCGAGGAAACCACCGGGCCGTGAAGCCCGGGGCGGGGATCAGCTCGCGAGCAGGCCGTGCGTGCGGGCGTAGTGGATGGTCTGGGTGCGGCTCTTGACGCCCAGGCGCCGGAACAGCCGCCACAGGTGCACCTTCACGGTGTGCTCGCTGATCCCCAGTTCGTCGGCGATCTCGCGGTTGGACAGGCCGCGATCGAGCATCACGATCAGCTGCTTCTGGCGCTTGGACAGCTTGTTGTCCGTCGGCGCCAGCTCCTCGAACTGGCCGTCGGCCGACAGCAGCGCGCGCAGCGCGTTGCCGATCTCCTGCGCGCCCGAGGACTTCTCGATGTAGATGTCCGCGCCGGCCTCGATGCAGGCCTCTTCGGCGTCGCTGGAGGGCGAGGCGGAGAGCACCGCCAGCGGGGTCTCCGGGAACAGCTTCTTGAGTTCGTGGACGCCCGAGGTGCCGGTGGTGTCCGGCAGCTTCAGGTCCAGCGTGATCAGGTCGGGCGCGCCGTGCTGCTTGACGGCGGCCTCGATGCCGCCGATGCGATCGAGTTCGACGACGTTGGCGCCCGGACGCATCCGGCGCAGCAGCATCACGACGGCTTCGCGCATCAGGGGGTGGTCGTCGACCACATAAACGTTCATGGTGGGATTCAAGGTCATTCCTGCGACTCTTTCAAGCATAACGCTTCGCGGTGGGGGCTAACTCCCGGCCCCCTGGTTTGCGGACTCGGCCAGCTCCCTGAGCGCGGCCGCCACCTGCTGCGGCGACACCCCCTCGGCGCACGCCGCCTTGCCGTCCTGCGGCAGGGCCCGGGAGGCCTTGAGCGCCGCGATGAACTGCCCCGCCTCCCTGGGCGAGGCGAAGCCGGCGCTTTGCAGCAGCAGCCGGCCCTGGGCATCGACGAACTTGAAATAGAACAGGCCGTCCGCCTCCCGGTACTGCTTGAAGGCGGGCAGGCTCGCCCGGCCCTTGTCCTTCTTCGCGCCGGTGGCCGCCGAGGCCAGGTTGCGCAGGCCGACGGCGGCGCGCAGCTCGCGCACCAGCGGCGCGGCGCGGCCGCGCGCCTTGGCGGCGCCGGCCTGCAGCACGTCCTCCAGTTCCTGCGGATGGCTCACCAGGTGTTCGTACTTCGCGCGCATCGGCGCGATCTCGCGGTCGATGCGCTCGAACAGGAGCTGCTTGGCGTCCGACCAGGCGATGCCGGCGGCATAGGCCTCGCGCAGCGTGCGCGTTTCCTCGGGCGAGGCGAAGGCCTGGAAGATCTGGAACAGCGCCGAGCCCTCCGCCTCCTTGGGTTCGCCCGGCGCGCGCGAGTCGGTCACGATGGAGAAGATCTGTTTGCGCACCTGCTCGCGCGGGCCGAACAGGCCGATCACGTTGTCGTAGCTCTTGCTCATTTTCCGGCCGTCCAGGCCGGGCAGCAGGGCCACCGATTCGTCGACCTGCGCCTCCGGCAGCACGAGGTGCTCGCCATAGAGGTGGTTGAAGCTCTGCGCCATGTCGCGCGCCATCTCGATGTGCTGCACCTGGTCGCGCCCGACCGGGATGCGGTGCGCCTTGAACATCAGGATGTCGGCGGCCATCAGCACCGGGTACATGAACAGGCCCATCGTGACGTCGGCATCCACGTCCACGCCGGCGGCGGTGTTCTTGTCGACCTGCGCCTTGTAGGCATGGGCCCGATTGAGCACGCCCTTGCCCGTGACGCAGGTGAGCAGCCAGGTCAGCTCGGTCACCTCGGGGATGTCCGATTGCCGGTAGAAGAACACCTGTTCCGGGTCCAGCCCCGCGGCCAGCCAGCAGGCCGCGATCTCCAGCGTGGAGCGCTGGATGCGCGCCGGCTCGTCGCACTTGATCAGCGCGTGGTAGTCGGCCAGGAAATAGAAGTTCTCGGTCCCGGGGCGGCGGCTCGCCTGCACCGCGGGGCGGATCGCGCCCACGTAGTTGCCCAGGTGCGGCGTGCCGGTGGTGGTGATGCCGGTGAGGTAGCGGACGGTTTCGCGCATGCGGTCAACGAAGCAGGGAGGTCAGCGGGGAGAGCAGGACGTCGAGGAACCAGTAGCCGGCGCCGATCAGCGGGCGCAGCCAGAAGGTGCTGACCACTCCCGCCAGCACCAGGCCCATGACGATGAAGAAGCCCCAGGGCTCGATGCGGCTCAGGGCATAGGCCTGGCGCGGCGGCAGCACGCCGACCAGCACGCGGCCGCCATCCAGCGGCGGCAGCGGGAACAGGTTGAACGCCCACATCACCAGGTTCACCAGCACGCCGGCCTTGGCCATGGACAGGAAGAAACGCTCGTTCACCCCCGCCGCCACCAGCAGGGTGAACGCCAGGGCCCAGAGGATCGCCTGGATGAAGTTGGACGCGGGCCCGGCCAGCGCCACCCAGACGCTGTCGCGCTTGGGGTGGCGCAGCTGGCCGAAGTTCACCGGCACCGGCTTGGCGTAGCCGAAGAGGAAGGCGCCGGAGGTCGCGAAATAGAGCATCAGCGGCATCAGGATCGTGCCGATCGGGTCGATGTGCTTGAGGGGATTGAGCGTGACGCGTCCCATCATGTAGGCGGTGTTGTCGCCGAAATGGCGGGCGACGTAGCCGTGCGCGGCCTCGTGCACGGTGATCGCGAAGAGCACCGGGAGGGCGTAGATCAGGATGGTCTGGATCGTATTGGGGTCCACGCCCCATTGTCTCAGACGGGCTCAGACGGCCTCAGAGGCCCAGCGGCGCGGGGTCGCCGCGGCCCTGGCGCACCAGGATCGCGTCGCCGCCGGTCTGCATCGGCGTGAGGTCCACCACCGTCGTCGGCTGGTCGGGGCAGGGGCCGGAGCCGATCACCGCATCGAGCTGCTTCTCGAAGCGGCGGCGGATTTCCTCGGGCTCGTTCATCGGGTCGGTGTCCTGCGGCGCGAACAGCGTGGTTGCCAGCAGCGGCGCGCCGTGGGCTTCCAGCAGGTCCTGCAGCACCTTGTGGTCCGGCACGCGGATGCCGATGGTCTTGCGCTGGGGATGGCTCACGCGGCGCGGCACCTCGCGCGTGGCGTCGAGGATGAAGGTGTACGCGCCGGGCGTGATGGACTTGAGCAGCCGGTACTGCTTGTTGTCGACGCGCGCGTAGTTGGACAGCTCGCTGAGATCGCGGCACAGCATCGTCAGGTGGTGCTTCTCGTCGACGCGGCGGATCTGGCGCAGGCGGTCGGCGGCCGACTTGTCGTCCAGGTGGCAGGCGATGGCGTAGCTGGAGTCCGTGGGCACCGCGATCACGCCGCCGGCGTTGAGGATCGCCACGGCCTGCTTCAACAGGCGCGGCTGCGGGTTCTCCGGATGCAACTCGAAATATTGGGCCATGGCGTCAGGTGGCTGCGGCGCGCCGCTCGCGGGCGGTCAGCCAGGCGCCGGCGGCGCCGCAGACCGCGATCATGCCCATCCCCGTGAGCGACAGGTGATCGGGGACATGCGAGAAAACCAGCAGGCCGCCCAGCACGGCGAAGGCGATCTGCGTGTACAGGTAGGGCGTGAGCGTCGCCGCCGGCGCGCGGTAGAAGGCCAGGATCAGGATGAAGTGACCCACCGTGGCCGTGAGTCCCATGAAGCACAGGCCCGCCCACAGCCGCAGGTCCGGCAGCGCGGTCCACGCGAAGGGCAGGGCGAGCGAAGACAGCAGGGTGCCCGTCCAGCCCGTGTAGAGATGCATGGTCACCGGGTCCTCGGTCCGCGCCAGCTTGCTCGTGAGCACCTGGAACGCCGAATTGGAGCCGACCAGCGCCAGCGGCAGCAGGCTGGTCCAGCCGAAGTGGCTGGCGCCCGGCCGGATGATGATCAGCGTGCCGGCGAAGCCGCCCACCACCAGCAGCCAGCGCAGGGGCGAGACGTGCTCCTTCAGCACGGTGGCCGCCAGCAGGGTGACGGCCAGCGGCGTGATCATCACGATCGCCGTGAATTCGCCCACCGGCATGTAGCGCAGGCTCAGGAAGGCCAGCAGGCTGCTGGCCAGCAACAGCACGCCGCGCACCAGCTGCCAGGCCAGGCGCCGGGTGCGCCAGACGGTGCGGCCGCGCGTGGGCACCACGATCGCCGTCGTCGCCACCGCCTGGAAGAAATAGCGGAACCACAGCGCCATCAGCAGCGGCACCGCCGTACTCACCCACTTGGTGGTGGTGTCGAGGGCGGCGAAGCAGGCGCAGGCGCCGACCGTCATCGCGATGCCGGCCAGTGCGTGGGGCCGGCGCAGCGCCAGCGCCGCGGCGGCGCGGCTCACTGGATGCGATCCGCCAGCAGGTCCCAGACCGGCGTGAGCTGATCGGGCAGGAGGGGCAGCTGGCCGAGGTCGGTGTGGCTTTCGCCGGGGCTGTGGAAGTCGCTGCCGCGCGAGGCGGCGAGGCCGAATTCGCGCGCCGTGTCGGCGTACTTCGCGTATTCGGCCGTGGTGTGGCTGCCGGTCACCACTTCGACCGCGGTGCCGCCGTGCGCCTTGAATTCGGTGAAGAGGGCGAATTCCTCGTTGGCGGTGAACTTGTAGCGCGCCGGATGGGCGATCACCGCGACGCCGCCGGCATCGCGGATCCAGCGCACGGCGTCCTTCAGGCCGGCCCACCGGTGCGGCACGAAGCCGGGCTTGCCCTCGGTGAGGAAACGGCGGAACACCTCGCTCGTGTCCTTGCACCTGCCGGTTTCGACCAGGTAGCGGGCGAAGTGGGTGCGCGAGATCAGGGCCGGGTTGCCCACGTACTTGAGTGCGCCCTCGTAGGTGCCGGGAATGCCCGCCGCGGCCAGGCCGGCGGCGATCTCCAGAGCGCGGGCGCCGCGGCCGCCCCGCGTCTGCTCCAGCCCGCGGTGCATGCCTTCGTCGTCGGGATCGAAGCCCAGGCCGACGATGTGGACCGTCTCGCCGGCGAAGGTGACGGAGATCTCGGTGCCGGTGAGGTACTTCATGCCGTGCGCGCGGGCCGCGGCGGCGGCGCGATGCTGGCCGCCGATCTCGTCGTGGTCGGTCAGGGACCAGAGCTCGACGCCGTTGGCTGCTGCCCGGGCTGCCAGTTCCTCCGGCGTGAGGGTGCCGTCGGAAACCACGGAGTGGCAATGCAGGTCGGCGTTCAGGATGGGCACTGCTCCATTTTACGGGCCGTGCTGCTGACCTGCTGGCGCGGGGCCTCTCGCGGCTCCTCAGTTCAGCGCGCCGGCTTCCTTGCGGATGTCGTGGCGCGTGGCGAGCGCGCAGGCGATGGCGAGCTGCAGCCCGCGCACGATCTCGTCCACCCGCATCGACGGCTGGCCCTGTTCCGGCAGCCAGGGCACGTGCACGAGCCCGCCGCGCACGCCCTGCCAGTCCGGTCGGGCCAGCAGGTGCATCAATCCGTAAAAAGTGTGGTTGCAGACGAAGGTGCCCGCGGTCTGCGAGACCTCGGCGCGCACGCCCGCATCCAGCAGTGCCTGCAGCATGGCCTTGATCGGCAGCGTGGTGAAGTACGCCGCCGGCCCGTCGGCGACGATGGGCGTGTCGATGGGCCTGGCGCCGGCATTGTCGGCGATGCGCGCGTCGTTGACGTTGATGGCCACGCGTTCCAGCGAGATCGCTCCGCGGCCGCCGGCCTGGCCGGTGCAGACCACCAGCCGCGGGCGATGCTCGCGCATCAGCTCCTCCAGCCGGCGGATCGAGGCGCCGAAGACCGTCGGCAACTCGGCGCCGATCACGCGGTGGCCGGCGATCTCGCGGCCGTGCAAGGCATGGACCGCCTGCCAGCTGGGGTTGACCGCGCTCCCGCCGAAGGGATCGAAGCCGGTCACCAATACGGACAACGGACTACGTGCGGCCGCGTTTCCTGTAGGTAGCATGCATTCACTCTACAGGACGGAGACCGACATGCGTTGGGAAGGTAACCGCGAATCATCGAACGTCGAGGACATGCGCGCCGGAGGCGGGGGCGGCGGCTTCGGCCTCGGCGGCGGGGCGATCGGCATCGGCACCATCGTGATCGCCCTCGTGGGCGGCGCGCTGCTGGGCGTCAATCCGCTGACGCTCCTGAGCATGATGACCGGCGGGGGCGCCCCGCCGGCGCAGACGGCTCCCGCGGCCGCGCCGCCGGCGAACGACCCGATGGCCAAGTTCGTGTCCACGGTGCTGGCCGATACCGAGGACGTCTGGACCGACCTGTTCAAGCAGGGCGGCGCGACCTACCACGACCCGAAGCTGGTGCTGTTCCGCGGCGCGGTGCGCACCGCGTGCGGCGCGGGCCAGGCGGCGATGGGCCCGTTCTACTGCCCCGCCGACCAGAAGGTCTATATCGACCTGAGCTTCTACGAAACGATGAAGAACCGCCTCGGCGCCCCGGGCGACTTCGCGCAGGCCTACGTGATCGCCCACGAGGTGGGCCACCATGTGCAGCAGGAGCTGGGCATCAGCGAGAAGGTGGAGCAGGCGCGCTCGCGTGCCTCGCCGGCCGAGGCCAATGCCCTGAGCGTGCGGCTGGAACTGCAGGCGGACTGTTTCGCCGGCGTCTGGGCCAACCACGCGCAGAAGGCGCGCAACATCCTGGAGCAGGGCGACATCGAGGAAGCGATGAACGCGGCCCAGAAGATCGGCGACGACGCGCTGCAGCAGTCCGCCGGCCGCGCGGTGGTGCCGGAAAGCTTCACCCACGGCACGAGCGCGCAGCGCCAGCGCTGGTTCTCCAACGGCCTGCAGAACGGCAGCGTCAAGGCCTGCGATACCTTCAACACCAGGAGCCTGTAAAGCTCAGCCGGACGCCGTTTGGCGGAAATGAGACAATAGCCGGTTGATGTCCGAATCCGCATTCTCCAAACTGAACCTGGCCGAGCCGCTCGCGCGCGCCGTCGCCGAGATGGGCTACGAGAGCATGACGCCCATCCAGGCGCAGGCGATCCCCGTGGTCCTGACCGGCCGCGACGTCATGGGCGCCGCCCAGACCGGCACCGGCAAGACCGCCGCCTTCGCCCTGCCGCTGCTGCAGCGCCTGCTCAAGCACGAGAACGCCTCCACCTCGCCCGCCCGGCACCCGGTGCGGGCGCTGGTGCTGCTGCCCACGCGCGAACTGGCGGACCAGGTGGCCCAGCAGGTCAAGCTCTATGCCAAGTACACCAACGTGCGCAGCGCGGTGGTGTTCGGCGGCATGGACATGAAGCCCCAGACCGCCGAACTCAAGCGCGGCGTCGAAGTGCTGGTCGCCACCCCGGGCCGCCTGCTCGATCACATCGAAGCCAAGAACGCGGTGCTGAACCAGGTCGAGTACGTGGTGCTCGACGAGGCCGACCGCATGCTGGACATCGGCTTCCTGCCGGACCTGCAGCGCATCCTGTCGTACCTGCCCAAGCAGCGCACGACGCTGCTGTTCTCCGCCACCTTCTCGCCCGAGATCAAGCGGCTGGCCAACAGCTACCTGCAGGACCCGGTGACGATCGAGGTCTCGAAGCCGAACAGCACCGCGACCACGGTCGAACAGCATTTCTACAGCGTGCCGGAAGACGACAAGCGCCGGGCCCTGCGCCAGATCGTGCGCCAGCGCGGGATCACGCAGGCCTTCGTGTTCGTCAACAGCAAGCTCGGTTGCGCGCGCCTGGCGCGCTCGCTGGAGCGCGATGGCCTCAAGGCCGTCGCCATGCACGGCGACAAGAGCCAGGACGAGCGGCTGAAGGCACTGGACGCCTTCAAGCGCGGCGAGGTCGACCTGCTGGTTGCCACCGACGTGGCCGCGCGCGGGCTGGACATCAAGGACGTGCCGGCGGTCTTCAACTACGACGTGCCGTTCAACCCCGAGGACTACATCCACCGCATCGGCCGCACCGGCCGTGCCGGCGCCTCCGGCCTGGCCGTGACGCTGGTCGGGCACAGCGACACGCGCCTGGTGGCGGACGTCGAGCGGCTCCTCAAGCGCAAGCTGGAGATCGAGCCGCTGGAATACGAGGAAGACCGCCCGCGCGGCCGCATCAACGACGGCCGCCGCGCCTGGCGGGAGCAGGGCGACGACGAGGAGCGGCGCGAGCGCCAGGAGGAGCGCCGGCGCGAATCGCGCCAGCAGGCCTCCGATCCCTTCTTCGACCAGCCCTACCAGCCGCCGCAGCGCGAGGAAGCCCCCGCCTGGGAGGCCAGCGCCAAGCCCGCGGGCAACCGCGTCTCCGCCAACATCAAGCCCAAGCGCAAGGTGGCGGCGCTGTTCAAGTCCGAATAGTCACTCCCCCGGCGCCTGCGCCTGTTCGCACTGCTCCTGAATGAGCTCGTGCGCGCCCGCGCCGCTTTCGTCGAGGCGCAGCGCGCTCAGGCAGCCGCCCCACACGCACCCGGTGTCCAGCGCGATGATGTCGGGCCGCCGCAGGTAGCCGAGCGTCGACCAGTGGCCGAAGGCGATGCAGCAATCCGCGCTGCGCCGTCCCGGCACGTCGAACCAGGCCAGCATGCCCGGCGGCGCCTGGTCCAGGCGCCCCGAGGCCTTCAGGTCCATCACGCCCCGGGGCGTGCAGAAACGCAGGCGCGTGAGCGCGTTGACGATCACCCGCAGGCGCTCCGCGCCCTGCAGGCCGTCCTCCCAGTGGTCCGGCTGGTTGCCCCACATCTGCGCCAGGAAGTCCGTCAGGTCGGGCCCGCGCAGCACCGTTTCCATCTCGTTGGCCAGTGCCAGCGTCTGCGCCAGGTCCCACTGCGGCAGCACGCCGCCATGCACCATGAGCACGCCATGCGCATGGATCGCCATGGAGCGGTGCCGCAGCCAATCGAGCAGGGCGGCACGGTCGCTCGCCTGCAGGATGCCGTCCATCGTGTCGTTGCGGTGCGGCGCGCGGTGGCCCCAGGCCACGGCGAGCAGGCTCAGGTCGTGGTTGCCCAGGAGGCAGCGCGCGGCGTCGCCGCAGGCCATCAGCCGCCGCAGCACCGACGCCGACGACGGGCCGCGGTTCACCAGGTCCCCCAGCACGTAGATCGTGTCGCGGCTGGGCGAGAAGCCGATCTTCGCCAGCAGCCGCGCGAGCGGCGCATCGCAGCCCTGGATGTCGCCGATCAGGTAATGGGCCATGCGGGCACCCTTTGCGAGCGGTAGGGCGTGCTGGAACGCGCCACGCGAGCGGCCCACGCGGGCTGGTAGATCTCCAGCATGCGCTCCACCGAGCGCAGCGCCAGCGGCGTGGCCAGCACCGGGCCGAGGATGATCCGCCGCACCATCTCCCGCAGGCTCGGGCCGTGGCCCGGCCCGCCGATCACGTCGGTGGTGAAGCGCAGCCGCGGCTCGATGCCGCGCGGGCCGATCGCGTAGTGCAGCTGCTGCGTGAGCACGCCCTGGCGGTCCTGCTCGCGCAGGTAGACCAGGCGCCACTCGCGCTCCTCGTGGAAGCCCCGGTGCTTGGTGAACAGCGCGAACAGCTTGATCCGCTCGAACAGCGCGTCGGCCGCCGGCTGCAGGGCCTCGACCGGGCCGCCTTCGCGCTGCAGGGCCTCGGCGAACGCCTGCAGCTTGCGGTCCATCCAGGCTTCGCTCTGCTCGTACGAGAGGTACTGCACCTGGCGCACCAGCAGCGGCGAATCGTCGGTCATCAGCGCGGACAGGTCGAACACGATCGCCACGCCGTTGCCGTCGCCGCCGTAGCCGCGCCACATCGACAGCAGGCCGTCGTCGCCGATCTCGTCGTCGTGCTCCGAGCAGCTGAAGACGTAGACGTCGAAGGCCGAATCGCTGTCAAAGGCGGCGTAGAGCGCGTCGAAGGCGTCCAGCAGCGCGTTGTAGTGCGCCGGCGGGCAGGCTTCGCGCAGGCCGGCGTGGCTGCGCACGGCGTGCAGCCCGAGGTTCATGCCGTAGCGCAACTCGTCCACGTCGTTCATGTACAGCGGGTTGGAGAACCAGATCTCGCCCGTCTGCGCGATGCGCTCCAGCGTCAGGATGGAGGTGTAGTGGGCCAGCAGCGGCAGCTGCGAGGGGAGGGGATGGACATGCAGGTCGGCCCGCAGCACATCGTCCAGGGCTTGTCGTCTCGGGTCTTGGAGCATCCGTCGGTGCGGCCCGGCGCGGCGGGCCGCCCGGTCCTTGCAGTAAAGTGCAACGCATCCCATTCTGTCCTGATTCATGGATTTCCTGCTGATCGCGTTCCTGACCCTGCTGAACGGCCTGTTCGCCATGTCCGAGATGGCGCTGGCGTCGAGCCGCAAGGCGCGGCTCGGGGCCATGGCGGAGGCGGGCGACCGCGGCGCCCAGGCCGCGCTCAAGCTGATGGACCAGCCGACGCGCTTCCTGTCCACCGTGCAGGTCGGCATCACGTCCATCAGCGTGATCACGGGCATCGTGGGGGAGGCGGCGTTCAGCGACGAGCTCGCGGGCTGGCTGCGCGGGCATGGCTTTCCGGCCAAGCCTTCGGGCGTCACGGCCACGGCGATCGTCGTGACCCTCATCACCTACATCAACATCGTGTTCGGCGAGCTGGTGCCCAAGCGCATCGGCCAGCTGCATCCGGAGGCGGTGTCGCGCTTCGCCGCCCGCCCCATGCGCTGGCTGTCGAAGGCGGCCTCGCCGTTCGTGAAACTGCTGGCGGCCTCCACCCAGGCGATCCTGAAGCTGCTGGCGATCGACACGACGCGCCAACGCGGCATGACCGAGGAGGAGATCGCCCACAGCCTGGAGGAGGGCGTCGACGCCGGCGTGATCGAGCAGCACGAGCACCAGATGGTGCGCAACGTGTTCCACCTCGACGACCGCCCGCTCACCTCGATGATGGTGCCGCGCTCCGACGTGGTCTGGCTCGATGCCGCCACCAGCGTGCGCGATGCCTTGCGGCGCGCCGGCGAAGGCGAGGCGCACTCCTGGTATCCCGTGTGCCGCGGCTCGCTCGACGACGTGCTGGGCGTGATCAGCGTCTCGCGCCTGATCTCGCTGGGCCCGGCGCACGAGGGCCCGGTGGAGCCGCACGCGCTGCCTGCGCTGTTCGTGCCGGAAACGCTCAGCGGCATGGAGCTGCTGGAGCAGTTCCGCATGCAGGCCGCCCGCATCGTCTTCGTGGTGGACGAATACGGCGTCGTGCAGGGCCTCATCACGCCGCACGACCTGCTGGAGGCGATCACGGGCGAACTGCAGCCGGCGGGAGACACCGAGGCCTGGGCGACGCGGCGCGACGACGGATCGTGGCTGCTGGACGGCCTGATGCCCGTCTCCGAGCTCAAGGCGCGGCTGGACATCCGCGGCCTGCCGGAAGAGGACAAGGGTCGCTACAACACGCTGGCGGGCCTGCTGATGTCGCTGTCGGGGCACCTGCCCCGGCCGGGCGAGAGGATCGATTGCGGCGACTGGGTGTTCGAGGTGGTGGACCTCGACGGCCGGCGCATCGACAAGGTGCTGGCGCAAGCCGTGCCGCAGGCCGCGGAAGCGGAACGTTGAATCTTGTGAGGAGAGGAGTTCTTCGATGGCGCAACAGATGTTCTACGAGAAGCCGGTGCTGCTGGATCGCGAGAAGCACCGCAACCGCCGCGTGCAGCCGACCGGCGGGTTCGGCTTCGCGCGCAAGTCCAATTCGCTGTATCTCGCGGCGGCCGAATTCAACGAGGCCTGCAAGGAGTACCCGATCGTCTTCACGCGCTCGCCCAACGGCAAGACCGTGCCGGTGGCGGTGCTGGGGCTGCGCAACCAGGAGAACCTGTTCGTCGACGCGCAGGACCGCTGGGCGGCGCGCTACCTGCCGGCGTTCCTGCGCCGCTACCCGTTCGTGCTGGCGGAAGTGCCGGGCGAGGCACTGGCGGTGTGCATCGACGAGGCCTATCCCGGCCTGAGCGACACGCAGGGCGAGGCGCTGTTCGACGAGAAGGGGCAGGAGACGCCCTTCCTCAAGCAGACGCTGGAGTTCCTCACGCAGTACCAGCGCGAATACGCGCGCACCGAGGCGTTCTGCAAGCGGCTGGAGGACAACGGCCTGCTGAAGGAAACCGGCGCGCGGGCCAACCTGCGCGACGGCCGCACCTTCAACCTCAACGGCCTGCTGGTGGTGGACGAGAAGAAGCTGCTGGAGCTGCCGGATGCCGTGGCGCTGGCCATGTTCCGCAGCGGCGAGCTGCACCTGGTCACGGCGCACCTCGTGTCGCTGTCGAACATCCAGCGCCTGGCCGACCGGCTGGCGGATCGCCCGGACGCGCCCGCGACGCCCTGAGCGCTCAGCCCCGTGCGAAGCGCGCGGGGTCGATCACTTCCACGGAGCCCTGCGCCACCAGCTGGTGCAGCAGGGCGTCGAGCTGCCGGGGCCCGAGCTCGAAGCGGCCGAGGAGCCACTGCCGGTTGACCGGCTGGCTGCTCATGACCGACAGCATGCGGTAGACCTCCGCGGTGCGGCCGTTCTCCGGCAAACGCGGCCACGCGCGCAGGCGGAAGATCAGGTCCGCCCGCGGCGCGAGCTTGCCCGCGCTCCGGCGCTTGTGCCCACTGAACACCTTGCGGACGACGTCAAGTGCATTACTTGCCATGGACCCAGTGTGGTCCACGCTTGAGCTGGCGGCTGTAAGAGAAAGTGTCGGCCTGGCAGCAGATGTTTCCCTAACGGGAAAACCCTCAATCGAGGGCGCCCACCGTGGCCAGCCCCAGCGTCGTGAGCAGGAGCGAGCCCGCGAGGTGAGTGGCTGCTATCAGCACCGCCCAGCCGTGGCGGCCTTGCACGAGGTGGTTCACGACCTCGGCGGAGTAGGTCGAGAAGGTGGTGAGCCCCCCCAGCAGCCCGGTGACGAGGAAGAGCCGCACCTGCGGCGGCCATTCCGGGTGCTGCCCCAGCCAGCCGAGGACCAGGCCGATCGCATAGCCGCCGAGGAGGTTGGCGGCGAGCGTCCCCAGCGGCAGCGCAGGCAGGACGTGGTTCAGCTGCAGGCCCAGCAGCCAGCGCAGGAGCGCGCCGATGGACGCACCCGTGCTGATCGCCAGCACGGACAGGAGGACGTCCGCGCCGCTCAAGCCGCGCCGTCCGTGGGGATCCGGTAGCCGACGCCGCGCACCGTCTGGATCAGCTCGTCGCCCAGCTTCTTGCGCAGGTGGTGCACGTGGACTTCGACCGCGCCCCCGTCGCCCACGCGGTTGCCCGTGCGTTCGAGGATCTCGGCGCGGCTCAGCGCCCGCGGCCGGTCTTCCAGCAGGGCCAGCAGCACGGCGAATTCCTGCTCGGTCAATTCGACGGCCTGTCCGGCGCGCTGCACGAAGCGGCTGTTGGGGTCCAGCACCAGGTCCTTGTGCATGATCTGCCCGGCGGACAGGGTGGTGCGCCGGCGCAGGAGCGCCCGCACCACCGCCGCCACTTCCTCGAGGTGCACGGGCTTGATGACGTAGCCGTCGGCACCGAGGTCCAGCGCCGAGAGGCGCGAACGCAGCTGCGAGCGCGCCGAGATCACGAGCACGGGCGTCTTGGCGTCGGGCAGTTCGCCGGCCTGCGAACGGCGCAGCTTCTGCAGCAGGTCCGTGCCGTCGCCATCGGGCAGGCCGAGGTCGAGCAGGACGCAATCGAACGGGGTGCTGCGCAGCACCTTCCACGCCGAAGCGAGGTCGCCGCAGATGTGGTGTTCCCAACCCTGGCGCCGCACCACGGCGGCCAGCGTGGTGGACGTGGTGGGATCGTCGTCGATGATCAGGACGCGTGTCATGGAGTGCCGGGCGGTGCCCGGGATTGTGCATGACACGCGCAGGCCGGGCTGCCCGGCGCTACGAGCGGGCAGCTGCGGCGGATCAGCGTTTGGCTTAAGCGGTCAGGTCGGGCTTGAGTTCCGCCACGGGGATGATGCCCTGGTCGCCGTCTTCGTAGACCAGGTGGGCCACGTTGCCCATCATCCGCCAGCAGGCGGTGAAGCGCTGGCCCTGGAACACGGCCGAGGCGGCCTTGTATTCGCCGGCGGCACCGGGCTCGATGCGGCTCAGCACGAGTTCGCTGCTGCAGGCGGCTTCGGACAGGCGCACGGAGTCGTCACCCTGGCGGGCGACGAGTTCCTGGGCAAAAGAGGGGGCGGCGGCAAACGCGGCGGCCATCGCGGCGGCGCAGAAGACAACGGCTTTCATCACTGTTCTCCCAGAACGTAGAGCGCATCTGCAGGCCACGGGATGAAGACTGAAGTTCTGCGCTGTGGGGAGCATGGTGGGTGCGGCTGCGCAGTGGCCCTGTAGGACCGGCGACGGGAAAATCGTCCGCCAAGTCCGCCTGACGGCCAAGGCGGCGCGGAGGCCGCGCTAGCGCCGCCGTCCTGCCTGCCTCGGCGCGCGCCCACTCGGGGCTGCGCCGGCGGCAGGGCCCGCCCCAGCAGCGCCTGGTTCATCTGGTCCGGCGTGATCTGCCGGTAGCGGATCGTCTTGCCCGACGGTGCCCGAGGCACCGATCACGAGGCAGGCCTTCATGGCCATTCCTTCGTTGCAACGGGACACGATCCGCGGACTGCCGCGTACCGCGCAAGGGCGCTCAGGGCGCGGCGACCGCGAGCGCGCCACGCCGGATCTGGTCGCGTTCCAGCGACTCGAACAGCGCCTTGAAGTTGCCCTCGCCGAAGCCCTCGTCGCCCTGGCGCTGGATGAACTCGAAGAACACCGGGCCCAGCAGCGTTTCGGAAAAGATCTGCAGCAGCAGCCGTTTCTTCCCGCCCTCGGTGGACCCATCGAGCAGGATGCCGCGCGCCTGCAGCTGCGGCACGTCCTGCCCGTGCCCGGGCAGGCGCTCCTGCAGCATCTCGTAGTAGACGTCGTTGGGCGCCGTCATCAGCGGGATGCCGTTCATCTGCAGCCGGTCCACCGTTTCCAGCAGGTTATCGGTGAGCAGCGCCACGTGCTGGATGCCTTCGCCGTTGAACTTCATCAGGAACTCCTCGATCTGGCCGGAGCCCCGGGAGGATTCCTCGTTCAGCGGGATGCGGATGCGGCCGTCGGGCGCCGTCATCGCCTTGGAGGTCAGGCCGGTGTACTCGCCCTGGATGTCGAAGTAGCGGATCTCGCGGAAGTTGAACAGCTTCTCGTAGAAGCCGCCCCAGAACGCCATGCGCCCGCGGTAGACGTTGTGGGTCAGGTGGTCGAGCAGCTTCAGGCCCACGCCCTGGGGATGGCGATCGACCCCCTCGACGAATTCGAAGTCGATGTCGTAGATCGACTTGCCGTCCTCGTAGCGGTCGATCAGGTACAGCGGCGCGCCGCCGATGCCCTTGATCGCCGGCAGGCGCAGTTCCATCGGGCCGGTCGGGATCTCGATCGGCTGGGCGCCGAGTTCGAGCGCGCGGAAGTAGGCCTTGTGCGCGTCGCGCACGCGGAAGGCGAGGCCGCAGGCGGAGGGCCCGTGTTCGGCGGCGAAGTAGTGGGCGAGGCTGCGCGGCTCGCGGTTGACGATGAAGTTGATCTCGCCCTGGCGGTACAGCAGCACGTCCTTGGAACGGTGCCTGGCGACCAGGGTGAATCCCATCTTCTCGAACAGCGACTCAAGCTGGTTGGGCACGGGGGAGGCGAACTCGACGAACTCGAAGCCCATCAGCCCCATGGGGTTGTCGAACAGATCAGCCATGGAAACTCCTGCGGAAAGTGAAGACGACGGTGAAGAGGACCGGCGAGGGCCGGCGAGGGGGCGTCGTCAGGCAGGAGGCGCGCCCGGCACCCCGCGCACGCTGCGGGCGAGGTGGTCTCCGATGAAGAGGGCGAAACCGGGCATGGTGGGGCGATTGTGCCGCAGCTCTCGATGACGTGCGTCAATCCCCCTGCGGCGCGGCCGCCGTATCGTCGCCCGGGTATGGCTCTCCCCCGCTTTTCCGCCGCCGACTGGCGCCGCCTGCAGGACGACGTGCAGGGCCTGGTGACCGGCACCCTGTTCGTCGCCCTGGGCATCTTCCTGATGAAGTGCGCCGGCCTGGTGCCGGGCGGCATCGTCGGCGTGGCGCTGCTGCTGCATTACGCGACGGGCCTGGACCTCGGTGCGGTCCTGTTCCTCGTGAACCTGCCGTTCTACCTGCTGGCGTGGACGCGCATGGGCCGTGGCTTCACCTTGCGCACCGCCGTCGCGGTGAGCCTGCTGTCGCTGCTGACGTGGTGGCTGCCGCACGCGCTCACGCTGCAGCAGATCGACGGCGCGCTGGCCGCCGTGCTGGGCGGGCTGCTGTGCGGGGCGGGCATCCTGATCATCTTCCGCCACGGCGCCAGCACGGGTGGCCTGAACATCCTCGTGCTGCGCCTGCAGGACCGCTTCGGCTGGCCCGCGGGCAAGACGCAGATGGCGATGGACGCGCTGATCGTGCTGGGCGGCGCCTGGACCGTGGGGGATGCGCGCAAGCTGGCGCTGTCGATCCTGGCGGTGGTGGCGCTGAACCTGGCGCTGGTCTACAACCACCGGCCCGGCCGCTACCGGCCCGCCTGAACATCCTTTACACGCGGCTTGCCTTGCTGGGGCGCCGTCCTACGGGGGCTGCGCGCAGGCGGCGCCAAGCTCCGCTGCAGCCGCCCGCGAGGCGGCGATGATCGGAGTCGACATGGACAAGAGAGCATTCCTGGGTGGCCTGGTCACCCTGTCGCTCGGGGCCTGGCTGGTGCCGGCGCAAGCGCAGGTCGTCGTGCGGATTGCCCCGCCGCCGCCACGCGGGGAGCGGGTGCCGCCGCCACGCCGCGGCTTCGTCTGGGCCGAAGGCTTCTGGGACTGGAACGGGCGCCGCTACGTCTGGCGGCCCGGCCACTGGGTGCGCTCGCGCCGCGGCCACCACTATCGCTCCGACCGCTGGGTGGAACGCAACGGCGGCTGGGTGCGCGAGCGGGGCGGCTGGGCCCGCGGCGACAGCGACGGCGACGGCGTGCCGAACCGCCTGGACGCGCGCCCCAACAACCCGAACCGCAACTGACGCGGAATCCGGCGGAGGGGAAGAGGTAGCATTCCCCTCCGATGAGGATCCTCGTAGTCGAAGACGACAAGGTGCTGGCCGACGCGCTTTCGCGCGCGCTGGTGCAGTCGGCCCATGCCGTCGACATCGTCTCCACCGGCGAGGAGGCGGACCGCGCGTTGTCGCTGGCGATCTACGACCTGGCCATCCTCGACATCGGCCTGCCGGGCCTGAGCGGCCTGGAGGTGCTCAAGCGCCTGCGCGGGCGCAAGTCCACGATGCCGGTCCTGATGCTCACCGCCTTCGACACCATGGAGGACCAGGTGCGCGGGCTGGACCTCGGTGCCGACGACTACCTGTCCAAGCCCTTCGACCTGCCGGTGCTCGAAGCGCGCGTGCGCGCCCTCCTGCGCCGCGGCACGCAATCCACGCCCTACCTCGAACACGGCCTGCTGCGCTTCGACACCGTGGGCCGGCGCGTGTTCCACGACAAGAAGGCGCTGGACCTGTCGCCGCGCGAACTGGCCGTGCTGGAACTGCTGCTGATGCGCGAGGGCCGCGTGGTGAGCAAGGAGCAGATGGTCAACCACCTCTATGGCTGGGGCGACGAGGTGGGCGCCAACGCGATCGAGGTGTACGTGTACCGGCTGCGCAAGAAGCTCGAGCCCCTGGGCTGCGAGATCCGCACCGTGCGCGGCATGGGCTACCTCATGGAACGCAACGATGCCGAAGAATGAGCCGCGCCTGCAGCGCAAGCTGCTCGCCTGGCTGCTGGGCCCGCTGCTGGTGCTGCTGGTCCTCGACGCCATGGCGGCGTTCTGGACCTCGCAGCGGCTCGCCAACCTCGCCTACGACCGCGCGCTGCACGAGATCGCCCGCGAGATCGTGCTGCACGTGCGGCGCGACGGCGCGCGGCTGCGGCTGGAGCTGTCGGAGACGGCCGCCACGATCCTGCTGATGGACGCGCAGGACCGGCTGTTCTTTCGCGTCGACGCCGGCGACGGCACCGTGCTGGGCGGCGACACCGCGCTGCCCCTGGGACGGCGGGTCGCGCCCGGCGGCGAGCCGCTGTTCTCCCAGGAAACGGTGCACGGGCAGCCGGTGCGCATGATCGTGGCGCGCATGCGCGCCGACGAATCGCCCGGCGCGCCGCTGGTGCAGGTGCAGGTGGCCGAGACGCTGAACAAGCGCAACCGGCTGGCGCTGGAGATGGTGGCCAACGTGGTGCTGCCGCAGCTGCTGCTGATCGTGATGGCGACGGCGCTGGTGTGGTTCGGCGTCTCGCGCGGGCTGGAGCCGCTGCAGCGGCTGCGCCGCGCCGTCTCCGACCGCTCGCACCTGGACCTGAGCCGCATCGAGACCCACGACGTGCCCGGCGAAGTGCGGCCGCTGGTGGACGAGGTCAACGAGCTGATGGCGCGCCTGGGCAAGACCTTCGATTTCCAGAACCGCTTCGTCGCCGACGCCGCGCACCAGCTCAAGACGCCCGTGAGCGGCCTGAAGGCGCAGATCGAGCTGGCGCTGCGCGAGAGCGACCCGGAGCGCGTGCGGCATTCGCTGGCCCAGCTGTACATCAGCGCGGATCGCCTGTCGCGGCTGGTGCGGCAGCTTCTTTCGCTGGCGCGCAACGAGCCCGGCGCGCTGGAGTCGGTGCACCTGCAGCCGCTGGACCTGAACGCCTTCGCGCTGGAAGTCAGCATGGAGTGGGTGCCCCTGGCCATCAAGCGCAACATCGACCTGGGCTTCGAGGGGGTCGACGAGCCGCTGGTGATCGACGCCGACCGCGACCGCCTGCGCGAGCTGGTCAACAACCTGATCGACAACGCGATCCGCTACAGCCACCAGGGCGGTCGCGTCACGGTTCGCACCGGCCACGCGGGCGACGGCCAGTGCAAGCTGGCCATCAGCGACGACGGCCCGAGCATCCCGGTGGCCGAACGCGCGCGCATCTTCGAGCGCTTCCACCGCCTGCTCGGCACGCAGGAGGACGGCAGCGGCCTCGGGCTGGCGATCGTGAGCGAGATCGCCACGCTGCACGGCGCGCGCATCACGCTGGAGGAGGACGTGGACGGGGTGGGCAACACCTTCAGCGTCCTGTTCCGGCCGAGCGGCGTCGCAGCCAGGGACAACCCTGAGGTCGTGCAGGCGCTGTAAGCGCGCTGACAGCTGGCCGACAACATGCCGACAGCCACCCACTAAGGGGCTGTCAGCGGAAGTCCGTAGTCTCCAGGGATCGGATCCGACCGGGGTCCGCAGAATCTTCCAGGAGACAACATGGCCTTCCTCACCAGCCCGGATTTCTGGGTTGCCCTCATGCAGATCATCCTGATCAACATCGTGCTGTCGGGTGACAACGCGGTGGTGATCGCACTGGCCTGCCGGTCGCTGCCGCCCAAGCAGCAGAAGAACGCGATCATCTTCGGCAGCATCGGCGCCATCGTGCTGCGGGTGATCCTGACCTTCTTCGCCGTCTTCCTGCTCTCGCAGCCCTACCTGAAGCTGGTGGGCGCGGCGCTGCTGCTGTGGATCGGCATCGGCCTGCTCAAGGGCGACGACGGCGAGGAAGACATCGAGAGCAATGCCGGCCTGATGGCGGCCATCAAGACGATCATCATCGCCGACCTCGTGATGAGCCTCGACAACGTGATCGGCGTCGCCGCCGCCGCCAAGGGCAACGTCCCGCTGCTGATCATCGGCCTCGTCATCAGCATCCCGCTGATCATCTTCGGCAGCACCATCATCCTGAAGCTGATGAACCGCTTCCCCATCATCATCACCATCGGCGCTGCGCTGCTGGGCTGGGTGGCCGGCGAGATGGCGGTGAGCGACCCCGCGATCAAGGCGTACGTGGATGCCAACATGCACTACCTGCACACCGTGGCCCCGGCAGTGGGCGCGGTGATCGTCGTGGCCCTCGGCAAGTACCTCGCCAGCCGCGCCGAAAGCGCGCAGGAAGAGGCCGCTGCCGACCAGCCGGCGGCCTGACGCGCCATGCGCCAGCTGCTGGTGGCCGTCGATCCCCACAGCCCGGCGCGCACGCGCTCGGCGGTGGAGGAGGCAGTGCGGATCTACCGCGACGAGTTCGTCGGCATCCGCCTGGTGCGGGTGCAGCCGAAGCTCTCGGGCCACGTCGCGATGTTCTTCGGCACCCGCGAGCTGCAGCAGCTGCAGCAGGACGCGGGCGACGAGGACCTCGCCTATGCACGGTCGCTGCTGGATGCCGCGGGCATCCCGTACACGGCCACGGTGCTGGTGGGCCGCACGGCGGAGACGATCGCCCAGGCGGCACGGGAGTTCGGCTGCGACCGGATCCTGTTCGGCACCGAGGAGCCGGGCCTGGCGGGCCGGATGTTCGGCTCGCTCGCGCAGCAGGTCCGCCACCTGCTCGGGCCGGGCAAGCAGTACCAGGTCATAGGGTCCTGAACTAGGCCACCCCCGGAAACGCCCGCAGCCGCGGGCGTTTCCTTTTGCGGCACCATAATGCCCCCGACCAAGACAGGAGGAGCCCGTGGACACCGCCATCCGCCGCCAGACCCTGGCCGACCTGCTGCGCCGCACCGCCAAGCGCTATCCGGACAAGCCCGCCATCCTGTGCGGCGAGACGCGCTGGAGCTTCCGTGACTTCGACGAGATCGTCGACCGGCTGGCTGCCGGTCTGGCGCGCATGGGCGTCGCCAAGGGCACGAACGTCGCCGTGCTCGCGCGCAACTCGCATGCCTTCGCCGCGCTGCGCTTCGCCCTGGCGCGCCTGGGCGCCGTGCTGGTGCCGATCAACTTCATGCTGAAAGCCGAGGAGGCCGCGTACATCCTTCGGCATGCCGGCGCCCAGGTGCTGGCGACCGACTCGGGGCTGGCGGAGCTCGCGCGCAACGCGGCCGCCCTCGACACGCAGGTGCGGCAGTTCCTCTGGCTGCCCTCGGAAGAGCCGTCGCAGCCCGCCGCCGGCATGACGCGCTTCGACGAACTGATCGAGCAGCGCGCGACGCCGCCGGAAGTGGAACTGCAGGGCGGCGACCTGGCGCAGATCGTCTACACCAGCGGCACCGAATCCAGCCCCAAGGGCGCCATGCTCACGCACGACGCGGTGATCTGGCAGTACGCAAGCTGCGCCGTCGACGCCAGCATCGCCGCCGGCGACGTGATGCTGCACGCGCTGCCGCTGTACCACTGCGCGCAGCTCGACGTGTTCCTGGGGCCGATGGTCTACGTGGGCGGCACCAGCCTCATCACCGCCAAGCCCACGCCCGACAACCTGCTGCCGCTGATCGCGAAGCACCGCATCACGTCCTTCTTCGCCCCGCCCACCGTGTGGATCGCGCTGCTGCGCTCGCCGCTGTTCGACAGCACCGACCTGTCCTCCCTGCGCAAGGGCTACTACGGTGCCTCGATCATGCCGGTGGAAGTGCTGCGCGAACTGGCACAACGCCTGCCCGACGTGCGCTTCTGGAACCTCTACGGCCAGACCGAGATCGCGCCGCTGGCGACCATGCTGGGCCCCGAGGACCAGCTGCGCAAGCCGGGCTCCTGCGGCCGCGCCGTGCTGAACGTGGAAACGCGCGTGGTCGACGACGCGATGCGCGACGTGCCGCCGGGCCAGGTCGGCGAGATCGTGCACCGATCGCCGCACCTGATGCTCGGCTACTTCCACGACGACGAGCGCACGCGCGCGGCCTTCGAGGGCGGCTGGTTCCATTCCGGCGACCTGGCCACGATCGACGAGGAGGGCTACATCACCGTCGTCGACCGCAAGAAGGACATGATCAAGACCGGCGGCGAGAACGTGGCCAGCCGGGAAGTGGAGGAGATGGTCTATCGCCTGCCGGGCGTCTCGGAAGTGGCGGTGGTGGGCGTGCCGCACCCGCGCTGGGTGGAGGCGGTGCTGGCCGTCGTGGTCGCCAAGCCGGGCCACAGCCTCACCGAGGCCGAGGTGCTGGCGCACTGCCAGCAGCACCTGGCGGGCTTCAAGGCGCCCAAGGGGGTGGTGTTCTGCGAGGCACTGCCCAAGAACCCGAGCGGCAAGCTGCTCAAGCGCGAGCTGCGGCGGCAGCACGAAGCGCATTTCGCCGGGGCCTGAGGCGTGGCCGACGACATCCTGGGCGTCGACGCCGGCACGCTGTCGCGGCGCATCGCCGCGCGCGAGCTTTCCTGCCGCGAGCTGATGGGTGCCAGCCTCGCGCGCATCGCGCAGCTCAATCCGCGCCACAACGCGATCGTGTCGCTGCGCTCCGAAGAGGAACTGCTGGCCGAAGCGGACGCGCGCGACGCGGCGCTGGCGCGCGGCGAGCGCGCCGGCTGGATGCACGGCTTCCCGATCGCGATCAAGGACCTGAGCGACGCGCAGGGGCTGCCCACCACGCTGGGCTCACCGGCGGTCGGGCGGCGCATGCCGGGTGGCGATGCGCTCTTCGTGCAGCGCATCCGCAGCGCCGGCGCGATCGTGATCGGCAAGACCAACACGCCCGAGTTCGGCCTCGGCTCGCACACCTACAACGAGGTGTTCGGCATCACGCGCAACGCCTGGGATGCGCGCAAGTCCGCCGGCGGCAGCAGCGGCGGCGCCGCGGTGGCGATCGCGCTGGGCATGCTGCCGGTGGCCGACGGCAGCGACATGGGTGGCTCGCTGCGAAACCCGGCCGCCTTCAACAACATCGTCGGCTTCCGCCCCTCGCGCGGAAGGGTGCCCGCCGTGCCGGCCGAGGACGTGTTCTTCCAGCAGCTGGGGACCGAAGGCCCGATGGGCCGGACCACGGAGGACGTGGCGCGGCTGCTGTGCACCATGGCCGGCTGGGACGCCCGCGCGCCGCTATCGCTGGCCGATCCGCTGCCGGACGCCGAGGCGCAGGACCCGATCGCGTGCGCGCCGGGCAAGCGCATCGGCTGGCTGGGCAGCGTATGGCCCGACCTGCCGCTGGAGCCGGGCATCCGCGAGCTGTGCGAGCAGGCGCTGCGCAAGCTGGAGTCCGCCGGCTGCGTCGTCGAGCCGTGCACGCTGGACATTCCGCGCGAGACCAACTGGACGGCCTGGCTGCGCCTGCGGCAGATGCTGGTGGGCGGCAAGCTGGGCGCGCTGTACGCCCAGCCGCAGCTGCGCGAGCGCATGAAGCCGGAGGCGCGCTGGGAGGTGGAGCAGAGTTTCGGGCTCACGGCGGCGCAGCTGTACCAGGCGAGCGTCCAGCGCAGCGCCGTGTACCAGGCCTTCCGCCGGCTGTTCGAGCGCTTCGACGTGCTCGCCGCGCCCAGCGCGCAGGTCTTCCCCTTCGACGCCGGGCTGCACTGGCCGCAGTCGGTGGCGGGCGTCGCGATGGACACGTACCACCGCTGGATGGAGATCGTCACGCCTTTCACGCTGGCCTCGCTGCCGGTGGCGAGCGTGCCGGTGGGCTTCAGTGCCGCGGGCCTGCCCATGGGCCTGCAGCTCGCCGGCCCGGCGCGCGCGGACCTGCCGGTGCTGGCGCTCGCGCGTGCCTTCGAGGCGATCGCACCCTGGACGACGCGGCGGCCGCCGGCCCTGTCCGCGGCGTCCTGAGCGCCGCCGGGCCGGATTTATCGCACGGCTCCTCCTTCCGGGCCTTGCGTTTACCGGGGGGAAATGATGTCCTCAGGACTCCTTGCCAGAATCCGCCGCGGATCGAGGAGCCGGACCCCATGAAACACATTCCCTTTGCCGCCTTGCCTGCCGCCGAACGCCAGGCCCTGGCCGACGCGCTGGTGCGCAGCGGCCTGGCGCTGCAGCACGTCTGCGTGTCGCGCACGGAGCCGACCTCCGCGGACGAGGCCGAGGGGGTGGCCACGATCACCGGCGCGGGCTGGTTCCGCAGCTACGCGGCGGATCCGGGCTGGATCGCGCTGCTGGAGCGCGACCTGCTCGCCCTGCGGCCGGCGGCCCCGGCACAATCCGGTCTTCCGAACAAGCAAGGAGACATGGAATGAACAAGCGCCACCTGCTGCGGTCCGCGCTCGGGCTCGCCGCAATGGCCGTGGCCGGCATTGGGCAGGCCCAGGACTTCCCGCCGAAGAAGGCCGTGACGATGGTCGTGGGCTTCGCGCCCGGCGGCGCCGCCGATGCCGCCGCCCGGCTCATCGCCAAGAAGCTGGGCGAGAACATCGGCCAGAGCGTGGTGGTGGACAACAAGGCCGGCGCGGGCGGCAACATCGCCCACCAGCTCGTGGCCAACGGCCCCGCCGACGGCTCCACGATCCTGCTCGGCTCGATCGGCCCGCTGACCATCGCGCCGCACATGATGAAGGTGGGCTACGACCCCTTCAAGGACCTCGCGCCGCTCTCCGGCGGGGTGAACTTCCCGAACGTGCTGGTGGTCAACGCCAATTCCGGCATCAAGTCGCTGGCGGATTTCGTGGCGCTGGCGCGCAAGCAGGCGGGTTCCGTCACCTTCGCCTCCACCGGCCCGGGCTCCGCCTCGCACCTCACCGGCGAGCTGTTCGCGCAGCAGGCCAAGGTGGAAATGACGCACGTGCCGTACAAGGGCGGCTCCGCGGCCATGCCGGACCTGCTGGCCGGCCGCTTCACCGCGTACTTCGCGGCGCCGCCGACGGCCCTGCCGCACATCGAATCGGGCAAGCTCACGCCGCTGGCCACCACGGGCCTGACCCGCCCGGCCTACCTGCCCAACATCCCCACCGTGGCGGAGTCCGGCTATCCGGGCTTCGAGGCCCTGAACTGGTACGCCTTCGTCGCTTCGGCCAAGACGCCCGCGCCCCTCCTGGACCGCTGGAACCAGGAGATCGTGAAGGTGCTGAACGATCCCTCGATCCGCGAGCAGCTGCAGAAGCACGGCCTCACGCCGCACCCGACGTCGCGCGCCGAACTGGGCGACTTCATGCGCAAGGAGTCGACCAAGTGGGGCGCGATCGTGCGCGATCGCAAGATCAGCTCGGAATAGGGATCAAGCGGCGCCGGGCGCCTCGGCGGGAACCATCACCCGCAGCGCCCCGGGCCGGATGCGATAGTGCAGCGGCGTGTCGAGCATCGCGATCTCGCCGTCGGTGGCCACGCGGATGCGCGCATCGGTCGTGCTGATCACGAAGGCCGCCCCCGTCACCATCTCGAAATCCTCCGCCTGGTCCAGGCGCTTGAATAGCGCGCTCAGCGCCAGCCGCAGCAGCGCCAGGCGCCCGCGCCTGCGCCCCAGGTACAGCGCCAGCTCTCCGCGCTGCAGGTTTTCGCGCCCGCCGATGTCCAGCCCCTCCATCGTGTAGCGGTTGTTGCCCACGAACACGAAGGGCGTGCGCCGCACCTGGTCCTCCGACGCGTCTTCGGACTCGATGCGCACCGCGATGCCGTGCGGCCGCTCGGTCGCGCGCAGGGTGGCGCTGGCGAGCGCGCGCCACTTGCCCTTGCCCAGGCGCAGGCGCTGCAGCTCGCGCTCCCGCACGATCTCGGGGTACAGGCCGAGGCTGGAGTTGTTGATGAAGATGCGGCCGTTCACCTCGCCCACGTCCACCTGCAGCACCCGGCCCCGCGCGATGGTGCGGACCGCATCCTCGAGCTTCAGCGGGATGCCCAGGTCCTTGGCGAAGTGGTTCAGGGTGCCCATGGGCAGCACCCCCTGGGCGCACCCGGTGCCGGCCAGTGCGGCAGCCACGGCGGCCTGCGTGCCGTCGCCGCCCCCCGCCACCACCAGCCGCGTACCCTCGGACTGCGCGCGGGCGATGGCTGCCTGCAGGTCCTGCGCGGCGTCGGCCAGCACCACTTCGGCCTCGAGGCCCTCGGCCGCGAACAGCGCCGCCAGCTCCTCGCCGCGCCCGGGACCGGAGCCGGTGCCGGAGCGCGCGTTCAGGAGCACCAGCGCGCGAGCGCTCGGGGATGTGTCGGGGGTCATCCGCCACAGCATAGCGAGTGCGCTGCCGCCCCCTTCTGCGCGCGCCGGAATGCCCGTAGCATGGGCGCCCCCCTTCCACGACAGGAGACAACATGAAGCGATCGGCCTTCCTGGCCTGCGGCGCCATCGCCGCGGCAAGCGTCCTGTGGGGTTGCTCCAGCCTGCCCGGCATGGGCGTCGGCTGGACGACCCTGATCGACGGCGACCACGGGCTGGAGAACTTCGAGCGCGTGGGCGAGGCGAACTGGCGCCCGGAGGGCGGCGCCATCGTCGCCGACCGCGGCGCCGGCGGCTTCCTCGTGTCCAGGCAATCGTGGCGCGACTTCGCCCTGCGCGCGGAGTTCTGGGCGGACACCACCACCAACAGCGGCATCTTCATCCGCGCCACCAACCCGGCGAAGATCGAATCGGCCAGCTCCTACGAAGTGAACATCTTCGACCAGCGGCCCGATCCCACCTACGGCACCGGTGCGATCGTCAACGTGGCGAAGGTGGTGCCCATGCCGAAGGCGGGCGGCCGGTGGAACGTCTACGAGGTGACCGCCAAGGGCAACCGCCTGACGGTGGTGCTCAACGGCGTGAAGACGGTGGACGTGGAGGATGCGAAGTTCCCGGCCGGCCGCATCGCGCTGCAATACGGCCTGGGCGCCAACGCGCCGGGCGGCCCGATCAAGTGGCGCAAGGTGCAGGTGCGCGAGCTCTGAGGGCCGCGGCGGGAGGCGCGGCACGCGCGAAGTGCGGCTGGATCACCAGTTCGATCACCACGTCCTCGACCAGCGCCCGCAGCAGGCGCGGCTCGCCCGAACGCAGCTGGCACTCGATCACGAGCCGGCGGCGCGACATCCAGCGCGTGTCGACGTTGTCGCAGGAGCCCACGAACACCAGCTGCGGGTCGACGCTGCGCAGCAGTGCCCAGCGTGCGCGCACGAACACCCCCGAGCTCCGAGGCGCGAGCAGGGGGCTGTCCGGCATGGCGCGCACTTCGGCCACGAAGGCATCGTCGGGTGCGGCGGCCTGCGGCTTGGCCAGCGGGTAGGTGCGACGCCACGATGCTTCGCGCACCAGCACGGCGGCGAGCACGAGCGCCACCGGCACGAGGGCGAGGAGGAGGAGGTTGCGAAGCTTCACGGCGCTGCCGATTCTCGGCCATCCCTCGCGCTCCAGGCGAGCCCCCTAGAATCCGCGGCACTACCCCGACCCGGAGGTTCCCGTGCTTTCTCGTATCCGCTGCGCGACGCTGCTGGCCGCCGCCGTCCTGTGTTCCGCCGCCGCGCTCGCGGCCGACCCCTATCCCGCCAGGCCGATCAAGGCCATCGTGCCCTTCGCGCCGGGCAGCGCCACCGACCAGATCGGCCGCGCCTTTGCCGCCGAGATGGCGAAGGTGCTCGGGCAGACCATCGTGGTGGACAACAAGCCCGGCGTGAACGGCATGCTGGGCGCATCCGAGGTGGCCAAGGCAACCCCCGACGGCTACACCATCCTGATCGGCACCAACAGCACCAACGCTGCGCTCAAGAGCCTGATGAAGCAGCTGCCGTACAACCAGGACACGGCCTTCGCGCCGCTGGGCTACATGGGCTCGGTGCCGCTGATCGTGGCGGTGAACAACGAGGTGCCGGCGAAGAACCTGCGCGAGCTGATGGCCATGGCCAAGGCGAAGCCGGGCTTCGTGACCTTCGCGAGCGCCAGCACCTCGCAGCTGGTTTCCACCGAGATGCTCGCCAGCATGGCGGGCGTGCAGCTCACCAACGTGCCGTACAAGAGCGGGCCCGCCGCGATGACGGACCTGATCGGCGGCCAGGTGATGATGTTCACCGCCGATTTCGCCGTGATGCTGCCGCAGGTGAAGGGCGGCAAGATCCGCGGGCTGGCGGTCACGTCCACGAAGCGCTCGCCGGCCATCCCCGAGCTGCCCACCGTCAACGAGGCGCTCGGCCTGAAGGACTACGAGCTGATCGCCTACTTCGCGATGTTCGCGCCGGCCGGCACGCCGCCCGAGGTGATCGCGAAACTCAATCACGCGATCAACGCCGCGGCCGGCAGCCGGGAGCTGCAGGAGAAGTTCGCGCCCATCGGCTTCGCCGTCGAGCCCGGCACGCCGGAGGCGCTGGCGCAGCGCACGCGCGTCGAGACGGCCAAGTGGGCCAAGGCGATCAAGGACGCGAAGATCGAGCCGCAGTGATGCGCCGCCGCAGCGTGCTGCTGGGCGCCGGCGCTGCCTGCGCGCTCGCGGCATGCCGGCGCCAGCCGCGCATGGCGGCGATTCCCGCCGGGGCCACCGTGCTGGCGCTGGGCGACTCCATCACCTTCGGCACGGGGGCGTCGGCGGACGCCAGCTACCCCGCGGTGCTGGCGAGCTTGACGCGGTGGAACGTGGTCAATGCGGGAGTGCCGGGCGACACGTCGGCGCTCGCGCTCGCGCGGCTGCCGCAACTGCTGCAGCAGCATTCGCCGGCGCTGGTGATCGTGAGCATCGGAGGCAACGACTTCCTGCGCCATGTGCCGCCCGCCGAGACCCGCGCCAACATCCGCGCGATCTGCGAGCAGGCCCGGGCGTCGAACACGCCGGTCGTGCTGGTCGCCGTGCCGGAGGTCAGCGCGCTGGCGGCCGTGGCGCGCTCGCTCGGCGACCATCCGATGTACGGGAATCTCGCTTCGGAGCTGAAGCTGCCGCTGTACGAAGGCGGCTGGGCCAGGGTGCTGAGCGACCCGGCCCTGCGCTCCGACCCGATCCACGCGAACGATCGCGGGTACGAGATGTTCGCGCGCGGACTGGCGGAGCGGCTGCGGGAGATCGGCCTGCTGGCGTGAGGCGAAGCGCCGAGCCCCGGCGTTTCAGTGCGCCGCGCTCGCCTCGTCCAGCAGCGCCATCGTCGCCGCATCGAGCTTCAGCTCCGCGGCCTTCAGCATGTCCTGCAGCTGCGCCATCGACGTCGCGCTCGCGATCGGCGAGGTGATCGCGGGCTGCGCCATCACCCACGCGATCGCCACCTGCGCGGGCGTGCCGCTGCTGCGTTCGGCGGCCTCGTCGAGCGCGCGCACGATGCGCTGGCCGCGCGCGTTCAGGTACTTCTGCACCACGGTCTTGCCGCGCGCGCTCTTCGCCGCGTCCTCGGGGCTGCGGTACTTGCCCGTCAGGAAGCCGGCGGCCAGGGCGTAGTAGTTGATCACGCCCACGTGCTCGCGCCGGCACAGGGCCTGCAGGTCCTCCTCGAACTCGAAGCGGTCGTACAGGTTGTACAGGGGCTGCAGGCTCTCGTAGCGCGGCAGGCCCAGGCGCGCGCTCGCGTCCAGCGCCTGCTGCAGCCGCGGCGCGCCGTAGTTGGAGGCGCCGATCGCGCGCACCTTGCCCTGCGCGATCAGCCGGCCGAAGGCCTCCAGCGTCGCATCGAGCGGCGTCGACTCGTCGTCGCGGTGCGCCTGGTACAGGTCGATGCATTCGACGTGCAGGCGGCGCAGCGACTCCTCCACCGCCGCGCGGATGCGTTCCGGCTTCAGGCCGATGCGGCCCTCGCCCATGTCGTTGCCCACCTTGGTCGCGATCACCAGCTTGCTGCGACGGCCGCCCTGGCGCACCCAGCGTCCGATCACCGACTCCGATTCGCCGCCCGTGTGGCCGGGCGCCCAGCGCGAATACACGTCCGCGGTGTCCACGAAGTTGAAGCCGGCGTCGATCCAGGCATCGAGCAGCGAGAAGGACGTGCGTTCGTCGGCGGTCCAGCCGAACACGTTGCCACCGAAGCACAGGGGCGAGACCTGCAGCTCGGAGCGGCCGAGGGGACGGTATTGCATCGCGGATCCTTCGCGCTGGTCACACGCCGCCGTGCGGATGCGTGGGGTCCACCCACAGCACCTGCTCGGGCTTTTCCACCGGTGCGATGTCCAGGTTGATCGCCACCGCCTGGCCGTCGCTGCGGCACAGCACGCACTCCAGCACCTCGGTGGGGCTGGCGTTGATCTCCTGGTGCGGCACATAGGGCGGCACGTAGATGAAGTCGCCGGGCCCGGCCTCGGCGGTGAATTCCAGATGCTCGCCCCAGCGCATGCGCGCCCGCCCCTTGACCACGTAGATCACGCTTTCGAGGTGGCCGTGGTGGTGCGCGCCGGTCTTCGCGTTCGGGTGGATGGTGACGGTGCCGGCCCACAGCTTCTGCGCGCCCACGCGCGCGAAGTTGATCGCGGCCTTGCGGTCCATGCCGGGCGTGGAAGGAACGTTCGCATCGAGCTGGGTGCCGGGGATCACGCGCACGCCGTCATGCTTCCACTTCGTCTCGCCGGGCCCGTGGTCGTGGGGGTGGTCGTTCATGGGGCGGCAGCGTACATCGCTCGCGCACAATCGCGCAATGACCGAAGCCGAAGTGCCCGTTCTCGATGCGCAAGGGCTGCGCCGCCTGGCCGCGGCACAGCCGCGCCAGCCCTGTCCCGCCTGCGCGGCCGTGCGCGCGCCGGGCTGGGAGGCGCTGCCGGGCTCGCTCGATCGCGGCGTGCTGCGCACGGTGGCGACGCTGCGGCGGCCGGACGTGGTGGATCCCACGCTCGAGGAGCACCACCCGGGGGGCACGCACGGCTGGTCGCCGGACGCCCCGATCGCGCCGGCGTTCTTTCCGTACAACCGCTGCGACGTGGCGCAGTGCGCGCAGTGCGGACGCGCGTTCCTGCGCTACACGGAGTACGGGGGCTACTACCTGGAAGAACGTATCCGCGAGCTCCAGCCGGAGCTCGTCGTGCAGCCCTGAGGCCGCCTACTTCGCCTTCAGCTCCCGCTCGACATCGTTGGCACGGTCGCCCACCTTCGCCACCGCGCGCTTGAGCTCCTCCGGCGTCACGCCGAACTTCTTGCTCCAGTCGCGCAACTCGTAGTCCTCGTTGACGTTGATGCGCTGGCGGTCCTGGCCCTGGGCCTTGCTCTTGTCGTCGGACATGGTTTCTCCTGGATGGTGACTCCGCCAATCGTGGGTCGCAGCCGGGGCAGGGCGTGTAGGAAGCCGGCCCGCGCGGACATCGGATCAGACGTCACGCAGGGCTTGCGGCCGCGCTGGTCCCACGCCCTGTAGTCCGCAGGCTGACAACTTTCGACTGACGCCTCCTACTGCTGGGGCATGCCCTGGGCCGTTTCCTGAGAGGGTACGTGTTCAAACCTCTGGAAAGGAACTACACCATGAAGAAGGATCTGATCGCACTGGCTGCCGCGTTGTGCCTGGGTTTCACCGCGAGCGCTTTCGCGGCGGACACCACGACGGGCATGAACAAGGACGCGTTCAAGGCTGCGAAGGAGAAGATCGAGGCCCAGTACAAGGCCGACAAGAAGGCCTGCGACGGCATGCACGGCAACGCCAAGGACATTTGCAGGGCCGAGGCCAAGGGCAAGGACAAGGTCGCCAGGGCCGAACTCGACGCCCAGTACAAGCCGAGCGCCAAGGCCGACGAGAAGGTGAAGATCGCGCGGGCCGATGCCGACTACGACGTCGCCAAGGAGAAGTGCGACGACATGAAGGGCAACGCCAAGGACGTCTGCAAGAAGGACGCCAAGGCGGCCCACACCGCGGCCAAGGGCCACGCCAAGGCGGATGCCAAGGCGGCGCAGAGCGGCGCCAACTCCGGCGCGGCCGCCGAAGCGCGCAAGGATGCCTCCAAGGACACGGCCGATGCACAGTACGCAGCGGCCAAGGAGCGCTGCGAGGCGATGAAGGGCGACGCCAAGGACAAGTGCGTGGTCGACGCCAAGAAGAAGTTCAACAAGTCCTGAGTGAGGGGCGGCCGGGTCGGCCGCTTCAGGACCGGGACTGGCGGCAAGGTGGGGTCCTTGGCCGCCGGTTCCCAATCAAGGAAGAAGGTCCGGCATCTGCCGGAGCCGCTCTCCAAAGGAGTTGGTAAGCCAGCCCTGATCGCGCCTCAATCCGCCCCAGTCTTTTGGCTGGGGCGTTTCGTTGTCTGAGGAAGATTCTTCTTTGGCCTCCGGCTCGCCCACCCCTTGGCCGCCGCGGTTTCCGCCGACGGCGGCCGGCATCTAGGTCACCCACGTCTTGTTGAAGCTGGTCACAATCTTCCGGATCCATTTCAACTACTGCGAGGTGGGCGAAGACTGGAAGACATCTGCAATGCGCCTGGGCCTGGCGGCCCGGCCGCATTGCACCCGGGGACCTCGTGTACTTCACGCCAGAGCAGCCAACTCGCCGTTGAGCTGTAGGCGGCAAGCTAGTGGCGCGTGAGCTAGCGGAGCAGGGGGTACTCGCGCTTGAGGTAGTGATGCCTGCGACCGGGGCTCAGGCAAGCCCGTCCAGGAACCTGCCTCGAATTCAGCGGCGTGTCTCCAGCTGGTGAGCCACCGGTTGGACCGGCTGGCGCTGCGTCTCCGCGCTCTGCGGAGCGCCTCGCCTCACCTATTCCGCCAGGGGTTTGCCACGTGAAGATCATTGATTTCTAAAGTAAATCTGGCTCTGTAGCACCTAAGTAGAGTGCGGTCAGCGCAAAAGACTAGAGTTTGGGCGATGCAACAGACTAGAGTTTGACTAAAGCAACATACTATAGCTACACTGACGCAACAAACTAGAGCAACCAAATACAACCGAAGTATGGCTCGCCCGCATATCAAATTGTCGAACTCGATGGCGATCCTCAAGCAAGTGCAGGACGCAGCCGGGCCCATTTTCGAACTCTCCAAGTACCCCGCGATGAGCCGGGTGCACCGCGACAGACTGCAGGCGCAGGGATTCATCTCCCAGGTGATTCCGGGCTGGTACATCGCAAACCGCCCCGGGGAGCCGCCCGGATCGTCGACGTTCTGGTACGCGAACATGGACCAGTTCGTGGCCGCCTACGCGAACTCTCGCTTCGGGGAGCGCTGGCAGGCGTCGCCGGAGATCTCCGTCCTGCGCCACAGCGGCGAGACTGGCGCGATCCGGCAGCTAGTTGTGCATTCGCCGGACGCGAACAACCAAGTGCTGAAACTGCCGCACGAGTGCTCCTTGCTGCTGTACAAGGTCAAGGAGGAGACCCTGAGCCCACGCGCAGCGCTTGCGCCCTCTGGGCTGCGCCTGTTGGCGCTGGAAGACGCGCTGGTGCGAGTGAGCCCGCAGTTCTTCGTGAGCCAGCGGCTGGCCGCGCAGATCGCGATGCGCGCCGTCGACGCAATCGAGCTGGCGCGCACCCTGCTCCAGGGCCACCACGCCACGATCGCCGGCCGGATGGTCGGCGCCCTGCGCGCAGTGGGGCGGGCGGAGGCCGCGGATGACATCGCGGCGACGATGAAGGCCGCTGGCCACCGAATCGTCGAGAGCAACCCCTTCGACTGCGAGCTGCCGGCTTACGACTGGCGGGAGAACGAGTCGCCGCACGTGCAGCGCATTCGCGCTATGTGGGCCGACATGCGGCCCGCGGTGCTGGATGAGTTCGCCGGCGTCCCTCGAATGGACATTACCAACCTGCCGGCCTTCTTGAAGGACATTGAGGACCGCTACGTGGCGGATGCGTACCACTCCCTCTCGATCGAAGGCTTCAGGGTCACCGACGACTTGATCCGCAAGGTGCGTTCCGGGTCCTGGAATCCCGATGGCGACAAATCGGACCAGGAGCTGTACAACGCGATGAACGCGCGCGGGTACTACGAGCTGCATCATCATGTCGTGGAGTTGATCGAGCGCGTGCTGTCGAAGGGCGAGCCTGCCGGTGAGGTGTTCCGCAAGGACTTCAGCAACTGGTATCGCACGATGTACGGACCCAGCGTGCAAGCGGGTCTCGCCTCCGCAGCTTCACTCGCCGGATACCGGAACATCCCGATCTACATCCGCAACGCGCGGCACGTGCCGCCGGCTGTGGAATGGGTGCGCCAGTGCATGCCCGTGTTCCTGGAGCTCATGCAAAAGGAAGAGGACGCGGCCGTGCGCGCTGTGCTCGGGCACTTCATCTTCGTCTACATCCACCCGTACCAGGACGGCAACGGACGGATCAGCCGGTTCATCATGAACCTGATGCTCACGACAGGTGGATACCGCTGGACCATCGTGACGGTGCAGAGCCGCACGGAATACCTGGCCGCCCTGGATGAGGCGAGCGGGGACAAGGACATCAGGGCCTTCGCGGCGCTGCTCGCCCGCCTGGCGAGGGAGCAGCACGATCAGCCGATTTTGCGCGAGAGCCAGCGGCCGGACTGAGCGGCGCCCAACCCCTTCCTAAGCGGGCGCCGATATGCGGTAGCCGGAGGAGGAGTACGGCAAGCGGGAGGACCAGCTCGACCCCCTCACGGGGCTGCACCTGAAGTCCCGCTCAGTGAGGAGGTTCGATCGGACAAAGGAAGGGCCCCATTCATCAACTGAGGCTCGGGGCCACCATGCTGGCTTACCAACTCCTTTGGAGAGCGGCTAGGGCATCTGCCGGACCTTTTGCTTTCACGCGCGGCGTCAGCTCTTGTGGATGACGACCGTGCGGTTCACCTCGTGCCGGCCGTGGCGCGCTGGGTGGTAGACCACGACCTTTCTGACGTGGTGGCGGTGCTGCGGGTGCACGACCACGACGCGCTTCATGTGACGGTCGCGATGGCGGGCATCGTCGTTGGTCTTCACGATGTGCCTGGTCACGGTGCCGTGGGGCGTGTCGCGCGTGACGGTGATGTCGCCGGTGGTGGCGGCGAAGGCGGAGCCGGCCATGGCGAGGGCCAGGCCGAGGGCGAGGGTCTGCAGTTTCATGCGGTTCTCCTGGTATGTCGGTCTTGGATGCATGCCCTTGCAAGGGGCACCTCCCCTTGACGCGCCAGGCATGCTTTGCGCTGAAAGCGGCGTTCGACGCCGCCCGCCAGCCTCGTCCTACTGCAGGCCGACGCCGTGCAGGTAGGCGTCCATCGCCTTGCTGCCCACCGCCTCCAGGTCGAAGCCCTCGGGGTCGAGCAGCCAGTCCTGGATCAGGCCGTCGACGAGGGCGTGCAGTCCCTGGGCCGCGGTGCTGGCCGGAATGGCGAGGCGCACGCCGCGCGCCTCGGCGCTGTGCAGCAAGGCCTGGCGGAACTGGCCCACCACGCGCTCGCGCATGGCGCGGTGGCGCTCGCGCACGGCGCACAGGCTGTCGACGTACTCGACCTTGTGCGTGGCCACCTCGAACACGCGCCGCGTCTGCGGGTCCTGCACCGTCTGGCGCAAGGCCGCACGCAGGGCCTTCTTCAGCCGCGGGAGCGGGTCCCCGCCCGCGGGCTCCTGCACCGATTCCAGTGCGCACTGCAGGGGCATCACGACCCGGTCCATCATCGCGTTGAACAGGTCCGCCTTGTCGCGGAAATGCCAGTAGATGGCGCCGCGCGTGGTGCCGGCCTCCAGCGCGATGTCGTTGAGCGAGGTGCCGGCCACGCCCTGCGCGAGGAACACGCGCTCGGCCGCATCCAGCAGGCTGTTGCGGGTGGCGAGGGCGTCTTCCTTGGAGCGGCGGACCATGTTGGTGCCCGAATATACATGCAAAGCTGTATGTATACTCGCGGCTTGCGCCGGTGCGCCACGAGCCGCCGTCTCCCTGTCCACCCTCACCGAACAACAAAACCCATGGCTGCTCGCGTGCCGCAGGTCCTTGCGTCCCTCCTCCTCGTGCTCCTTCTCGCCGCCTGCGGCCAGGGCTCCGGCACTTCCGCCCCCGCGGGCGGGGCCGGCGCCGGTGCCGCCCCGCCGCCGCCGGAAGTCGGCGTGGTCACGGTCACCAGCGGCGACGTCGGCCTCGTGACCGAGCTGCCCGGGCGGCTCGAGCCCTCGCGCGTCGCGCAGGTGCGCGCCCGCGCGGCCGGCATCGTGCAGAACCGGTTGTTCCGCGAGGGCAGCGACGTGCGCGCCGGTCAGGTGCTGTACCGCATCGACCCGAGCCCCTATGCAGCGGCGCAGCAGAGCGCGCGCGCTTCGCTGGCCAAGGCGGAGGCCAACCACTCGCAGGCCGCGGCGCTGGCGCAGCGCTACAAGCCGCTGGTCGAAGCCAATGCGATCAGCAAGCAGGAATACGCCAACGCGGTGGCGGCCGAGAAGCAGGCCGAAGCCGACGTCGCTGCGGCCCGCGCTGCCGTGCGCACGGCGGACATCAACCTGAGCTACGCCTCCGTCACCGCGCCGATCTCCGGGCGCATCGGCCGTTCGCTCGTCACCGAAGGCGCGCTGGTGGGGCAGGGCGAGGCAACGCCGCTGGCCGTGATCCAGCAGATCGACCCGCTGTACGTCAACTTCACGCAGTCGGTCACCGAAGTGATGAACCTGCGGCGCGCGCTCGAACAGGGGCGCCTCAAGCGCGCCGGCACCGAGGGCGCGCAGGTGCGCGTGCAGCTGGAAGACGGCACCGAGCACCCGCAACCGGGCAGGCTGCTGTTCGCGGACCTGAGCGTGGACCAGAACACCGGCCAGGTGACGCTGCGCGCCGAAGTGCCGAACCCGCGCGCCATGCTGCTGCCCGGCATGTACGTGCGCGTGAAGGTCGAACAGGCCAAGGCGCAGCACGCGATGCTGCTGCCGCAGCAGGCCGTGACGCGCTCGCCGCAGGGCGACACCGTGATGGTGGTCGACACCAAGGGGCAGGTGGCGCCGCGCACCATCAAGATCGGCGGCTCGCAGAACGGCCAGTGGGTCGTGCTCGAGGGCCTGCAGCCCGGCGAGCAGGTGATGGTGGACGGCTTCCAGAAGGTGCGCCCGGGCGCGCCGGTCAAGCCCGTGCCCTGGGGCGCATCGACCGGTCCGGCGGGCACTTCCACCTCGCCCGCCTCGGCGGCGAAGCCCGCCGCGCCCGCGCCGGCCGCCGCGGCCTCCGCGCCGGCTTCGGCCGCCTCCTCGCAGTCCGCCCGGAGCTGAGGACCGCCTTCCATGTCCAAGTTCTTCATCGACCGCCCCATCTTCGCGTGGGTGATCGCGCTGTTCATCATCGTGATCGGCGCCGTCGCCATCACCAAGCTGCCGATCTCGCAGTACCCGCCGGTGGCACCGCCCTCCATCGTGCTCACGGCCGTCTACCCCGGCGCGTCCGCCAAGACGCTGGAGGAAAGCGTCATCAGCGTGATCGAGCAGGAAATGAACGGCTCGCCGGGCCTGATCTACATGGAGTCGGTCACCCAGGCCAACGGTGTCGGCCAGATCACCATCAGCTTCGAGCCCGGCACCAACCCCGACCTCGCGCAGGTCGACGTGCAGAACCGCCTCGCCCGCGCCACGCCGCGCCTGCCGTCGGCCGTGACGCAGCAGGGCGTGCGGGTGGAGAAGTCGCGCTCGAACTTCCTGCTGTTCACGATCCTGTCTTCCGACGACCCCAAGTTCACGCCGGTGGACCTGGGCGACTACGCCTCGCGCAGCGTGCTGCCGGAAATCCAGCGCATCCCCGGCGTCGGCCAGGCGCAGCTGTTCGGCACCGAGGCGGCGATGCGCGTCTGGATCGACCCGGAAAAGCTGGTGGGCTACAACCTGTCCACCAACGACGTCAACAACGCGATCCGCGCCCAGAACGCGCAGGTCTCGGCCGGCACGATGGGCGACCTGCCCAACATCACCGGCCAGTCCATCGCTGCCACCATCGTGGTGCCGGGGCAGCTCACCACGCCGGAGCAGTTCGGCAACATCGTGCTGCGCTCCACGCAGGAGGGCTCCACGGTGCGCCTGAAGGACGTGGCGCGGGTGGAGTTGAACGCGCAGAACTTCGCCACCGCGGCGCGCCTGAACGGCAAACCGTCGACGGGCATCGGCGTGCAGCTCGCGCCTTCGGGCAACGCGCTGGCCACCGCCGACGCGATCCGCAAGCGCATGGGCGAACTCGCGCCGTACTTCCCGCGCGGCATGAAATGGGACATCCCGTACGACAGCTCGCGCTTCGTGCGCATCTCGATCAAGCAGGTGGTCGAGACGCTGCTGGAAGCCGTGGCACTGGTGTTCCTGGTGATGTACCTGTTCCTGCAGAACTGGCGCTACACGATCATCCCCACGCTCGTCGTACCGGTGGCGCTGCTCGGCACCTTCGGCGCGCTGCTGGCGCTGGGCTTTTCCATCAACGTGCTGACCATGTTCGGCATGGTGCTGGTGATCGGCATCGTGGTGGACGACGCCATCGTGGTGGTGGAGAACGTCGAGCGGATCATGAGCCACGAGGGCCTGCCGCCGCGCGAGGCCACGCGCAAGGCGATGGGCCAGATCCAGGGCGCCATCATCGGCGTGACCGTGGTGCTGATCTCGGTGTTCGTGCCGCTCGCCTTCTTCGCCGGCTCCACCGGCAACATCTACCGCCAGTTCGCGGCGGTGATGGTGGCTTCGATCAGCTTCTCCGCCACGATGGCGCTGTCGCTCACGCCGGCGCTGTGCGCCACGCTGCTGCGGCAGGTGCCGGCCGGCCACCACGAGGAAAAGCGCGGCTTCTTCGGCGGCTTCAACCGGGTGTTCCAGCGCACCGCCAAGGGCTACGAAAGCATCGTCGCGCGCCTCCTCAGGCGCGCCGCGCGCTACCTGATCGTGTACGGCGCGATCGCCGGGGTGGCGGCGCTGGTCTACACGCGCCTGCCCACTTCCTTCCTGCCGCAGGAGGACCAGGGCAACATGCTGGTCAACGTGCAGCTGCCCCCGGGCGCCACGCTGGAGCGCACGCGCAACGTGATGGAGCAGGTGGAAGCCTTCATCCTAAAGCAGCCCGAGGTGCAGAGCATGGTCGGCGTGCTGGGCTTCTCCTTCTCGGGCCAGGGCCAGAACGCAGCGCTCGCCTTCGTCACGCTCAAGGACTGGGACGAGCGCAAGGGCGAGGAGCACTCCGCGCAGGCGCTGGCGGGGCGCTCCTTCGGCGCCCTGTCGCGCATCCGCGATGCCTTCATCTTTCCGCTCAGCCCGCCGCCGATCCCCGAACTGGGCACGGCGTCCGGCTTCACCTTCCGCCTGCAGGACCGCGGCGGCAACGGCCACGACGCGCTGCTGGCCGCGCGCAACCAGCTCCTGGGCATGGCGGCGCAGAGCAAGGTGCTGACGCAGGTGCGCCCGGACGGCCTGGAAGACGCGCCGCAGCTGCAGGTGGACATCGACCGCGACAAGGCACAGGCCCTGGGGGTGAGCTTCGACGCGATCAACGGCGTGCTCTCCACCGCGCTGGGTTCGGCCTACATCAACGACTTCCCCAACCGCGGCCGGCTGCAGCGGGTGGTGGTGCAGGCGGATGCGCCGGCGCGCATGCAGCCGGAGGACCTGCTGCGCCTGAACGTGCCGAGCACGCAGGGCAAGGTGGTGCCGATGTCGGCCTTCGCGACCACGCGCTGGGTGACGGGCGCGATGCAGTCGGTGCGCTACAACGGCTATCCGGCCATGCGCATCTCCGGCGCCCCGGCGCCGGGCTTCAGCACCGGCGCCGCGATGGACGAAATGGAGCGCCTCGCGGCGCAACTGCCCACCGGTTTCGCCTTCGAGTGGACCGGCCAGTCGCGCGAGGAAAAACTCGCCGGCTCGCAGGCGCTGATCCTGTACGGCTTCGCCATCCTGTCGGTGTTCCTGTGCCTGGCGGCGCTGTACGAGAGCTGGTCGATCCCGATGGCGGTGATCCTGGTGGTGCCGCTGGGCGTGCTGGGCGTGCTGCTGGCCACCTTGCTGCGCGGCTACGCCAACGACGTCTACTTCCAGGTGGGCCTGATCACCATCATCGGGCTGTCGGCGAAGAACGCCATCCTGATCATCGAGTTCGCCAAGGACCTGCAGGCGCAGGGCAAGGGCGTGGTCGAGGCGGCGCTGGCGGCGGCGCACCTGCGCTTCCGCCCGATCATCATGACCTCCATGGCCTTCGGCCTCGGCGTGCTGCCGCTGGCCATCGCCAGCGGCGCGGGCTCCGCGAGCCAGCGTGCCATCGGCACCGGCGTGCTGGGCGGCATGCTCACCGGCACCGGCCTGGCGGTCTTCTTCGTTCCCATCTTCTTCGTGGTGGTGCGCGGCTTCTTCCACGGCAGCGAGCGCCAGAACAAGCTGTACCGGCACGAGCTGCAGCACGAGCTGCCTGCCGGCGCCACCGCGGGAGACCAGATATGAGTTCGCGCATGAGGACTTTCTCCGCCCTGGCGGCCGCACTCGTGCTCGCGGGCTGCACCTCGCTGATCCCGAAGTACGAACGACCCGCGCTGCCGGTGCCGGACGCCTTCCCGTATCCGGCGACGGAGCAGGGCACGCCGGCCGCCGCACTGCCCTGGCAGCAGTTCTTCACCGACGAGCGCCTGCGCACCCTGATCGCCACGGCGCTGCGCAACAACCGCGACCTGCGCGTGGCGGTGCTGAACATCGCGCAGGCACGCGCGCAGTACGACATCCGCAATGCGGACCGCCTGCCCACCGTGGCCGGGACGGCCAGCGCCTCGCGCGCGCCGAGCCCCGTCAACGGCAACGAGGTGACCACGCTGCAGGCCAACGTCGCCTTCAGCGCCTGGGAGATCGACTTCTTCGGCCGCATCGCGAGCCTGAGCGAGGCGGCGCTGGCGCAGTACTTCGCCACCGAGGAAGGCCGCAACGCCGCGCAGATGACGCTCGTGTCCAGCGTGGCGAGCACCTGGCTGAGTCTCGCGGCCGATGAGGAGCTGCTGGCGCTGACGCAGCAGACGATGGCCACGCGCGAAGAGTCGCTGCGCTTGACCAAGCTGCGGTTCGACAACGGCGCTTCGTCCGAGATCGATTTCCGGCTCGCGCAGTCGCTCTACGAAACGGCGCGGGCGACGCTGGCGCAGCTGCAGCGGCAGCGCGCCAACGACATCAACACCCTGGCGCTGCTGGTGGGCGAGCCGGTCGCGCCGCAGTACGAGGTCGGCCTCACGACGGAGAAGGTGAGCCTGGCCGACGTGCCCGCCGGCCTGCCTTCGGAGGTGCTGGTGCGCCGGCCCGACGTTCGGCAGGCCGAGCAGCAGCTGCTGGCGGCCAACGCCAACATCGGCGCCGCGCGCGCCGCGTTCTTTCCGCGCATCTCGCTCACCGCCGGCATCGGCACCGCCAGCTCCGACCTGGCCGGCCTGTTCAAGGGCGGCTCCTGGGGCTTCACCGTGGCGCCGGCGCTGGTGCAGACCCTGTTCGATGCGGGCCGCAACCGCGCGAACCTCGCTTCGACCCAGGTCTCGCGCGACATCGCCGTGGCGCAGTACGAGCGTGCGATCCAGCAGGCCTTCCGCGAGGTGGCCGATGCGCTGGCGGGCCGCGCGACCTACGGCGAGCAGGTGCGTGCGCAGGGCGCGGTGGTGGAGGCGGAAGAAGTCCGCTACCGCCTGGCGCGCCTGCGCTACGAGAACGGTGTCGCGAGCTACCTGGACTTGCTGGATGCGCAGCGTTCGCTGTTCACGGCGCAGCAGGCGCTGGTGCAGGCGCGGCTGGCGCGGCTGCAGAACCAGGTGCAGCTGTATCGCTCGCTGGGCGGCGGCTCGAATCCCTGAGGGCTCAATACCGCGTGCGGCGCGGCAGCGTCGACAGGGCACGCAGCCACTGCCCGAAGCGGGACTGCGCGATGGAAGAAAGCACTGAAATGGCAAACATCGTTCCGTCCTCGAAAACCGTTCGACTGATGGAGCGATCTTCGGGGCGGCGCGGCGCCTGGCTCGTCAGCGCGACGCGGCAATGCGCGTCGCGCCTCTTCCGACGGATGTAGGAGCGGTCGGGCGAACTCCGGCCGCCCCCCGGACTCAGGGCGCGGCCTGGGCCGGCACCTGGTGGTAGACGCTGGTGATGGCGTAGCCCTTTTCGGCAATCTGGGCGCGCGGGTTGTCGATCTCGTAGGGGTGCAGGTGCTCCTGCGTGTCGTCCACGTCCACGGCGAGCTGGCGCACGTGCCAGTCGACGTTGTCCGCTTCCGGTGGGATGTCCTGTCCCTGCGGGACGATCAGATAGCTGAACATCTGATGCGGTTCCTCGCGCCGGTAGATGTCGACTTTCATCGGAACAGATCCTTTCAGGGTGGGCTACGGGCCCATTCTGGTAAGAGACCACGCTGCAGGGAGTAGGACAAACACTATTCAGGCGACCATGCGGCCGAGCTGCGGCACGCCTCAGAGCGTCTCGATGCGCTGCGCCCGTACCACCAGTTCCTTCTGCCGGAAGCGCGCGGTGAGTTCCTCGCGGTAGGTCTTCCACCAGGCGCGCTCCAGCCGGGGAACCATCACTTCGTAGACCACGACGTCGTCGTGCTCCACCCGCTCGCCTTCGCCTTGCGCCCAGAGGCCGCTGGCGGGCGCGCGCGAATAGGCGGTGAGCCCGCCGAAGCGTTCGACCATTTCCGCGCGCACCGCGGCGAAGAGAGTGGGCGTCAACCTGGCGCCGTCCTGGCCGTACAGGGGAAGCAACAATTGCACGAGATGCATGTATTCCAGCATACGGGAGCCACTTAATCCGGGGTGGCTGGGCAGGGCCGTGCCCTCGGCTTACACTGCGAAATCTTTCCTTAGCGCGCCCCCCCGAGATGATCGACCGATCGCACCACAGTGTCCTCGTGGTGGATGACAACGAATCCACCCGCTATGCCACCGCGCGCGTGCTGCGTGCGGCGGGCTTCAATACAGTGGAGGCCGCCGCCGGTGCCGAGGCGCTGGAACTCGTCGACTTCGTGTCGGCCGTGGTGCTCGACGTCCACCTGCCGGACCTGCTCGGATTCGAGGTCTGCCGGCTGCTGCGCCAGCGCGCGGGCACGGCTTCACTCCCGGTGGTGCACGTGTCCGCCGTGTTCGTGAGCCAGGCCGAACAGAGGGCCGGCATGGAAGCCGGTGCCAACGCCTACATGGTGGCGCCCGTCGACACCGAAGCGCTGGTCGCCACCCTCGATCACCTGATCGAGGAGCGGCCGCTGGCCACGCACCACTAGACCACGAGGGGCGTCGCCGCGCCGTCCATGGACAGGATCGCGCCGGAGATATAGGAGGCGCGCGGCGAGGCGAGGAACACCACCGCGGCCGCGACTTCTTCCGGCGTGGCGATGCGTCCCAGCGGCAGCTTCTTCTCCGCTTGCCGCCGCACCTCCTCCTGGCTCGTGTTGCGCAGGCGCGCATCCACCGCGAAACCTTCGGCCAGCCGCTCGGTCAGCGTGAGCGTGGGGTTCACCGCGTTGATGCGCACGCCGCGCGGCCCCCACGCGGCGGCGAGACCCGCTGTGGCCAGCATCAGCGCCGCGTTCGCCGCACCGCCGGCCAGGTGCGTCGTGGTCGCGACCTTGCCGCCCATGCCGATCACGTTGACGATCGCTCCCGCGCCGCGCGCGCCCATGCGCTTGACCACCGGGTCCATCACGTGGATGTAGGTGAAGAACTTGGCCTGCATCGCGTCGTGCCACGCCTGCGGCTGCAGTTCGTCGTGCGGCGTGCGGCGGGCGGCGCCGGCGGAATTCACCAGCACGTCGATGGGGCCGAGGGCCGCCTGCGCCGCGTCCACCACCTTCAGGGCCGCGGCCGGGTCGGCCAGGTCCGCGCAGAAGCCGTCGACCTCGCCCAGCGAGCGCAGTCCGGCAAGGGCCCGGTCCATGTGCTCCAGGTTGCGGCCGACCAGGCTCACCTTGCAGCCCTCGGCCAGGAAGTCGCGCGCGCACGCGAGGCCGATGCCGCGGCTGCCGCCGGTGATCAGCACGTGGCGGCCACGAAGTTGCAGGTCCATGTCAGTGGTCTCCTTGGGGGATGTCGAGGACGACGTTGCCGATCACCCGGCCCTGTTCCACGATGTCGTGGGCCCGCGCGATGTCGGCGAGGGGCAGGCGCAGGGCCACGGTGTGCTGCAGCGCGCCTTCGCGCAGCAGCGCTCCGAGTTCGCGCAGGCAGGCCTCGCGCTCGTCGGCTTCCATCTCGTAGACGTAGACGAACTTCACGGTGATGCGGTTGCGCATGAACCAGAAGGTGGGCAGGTTCGCCTCCACCTGGCCCATGCCGTACACCACGATCGCTGCGCCGGCGCGCACGCAGGCGGGATACAGGCGCGCGTTGGCGGTGAAGTCCATCTCGATCACGGCGTCCACGCCGCGGCCGCCGGTGAGCTGCTGCACGCGCGCGCCGACGTCCTCGTCGCGGTAGTTGATGGTGTGGGCGGCGCCGGCGCGCCGGGCATGGGCGGCCTTCTCTTCGCTGCTCACGGTGGTGAGCACCGTGGCGCCGCGCAGCCTGGCGAACTGGATGGCGTAGTGCCCCACCGATCCCGCGCCGCCGGACACCAGCACGTTCATGCCCGGCCGGACCTGCGCGAGCCGCACCGCGTGCAGCGCCGTGAGCGCGGGGATGCCGAGGCAGGCCGCATCCGCGTCGCCGAGCGATTCCGGCATGGGCACCGCCTGCGCCGCGGGCAGGGCGATGGATTGCGCCGCCGTGCCGAAGGGCCGCATCCACTGTCCGTTCCAGATCCAGACCCGCTCGCCGATGCGGCTGGCAGGCACGCCTTCGCCTACCGCATCGATCACGCCCGCGCCGTCGCTGTGCGGGATCACGAGCGGATACGCCAGCGTGCGGCCGAAGCCGCCCTTGCGCACCTTGTAGTCGGACGGGTTGACGCCGGACGTGCGCAGCCGCACGCGCACCTCGCCCGCACCGGGCTGCGGGGTGGGCTGCTCGCCGACCTGCAGCACCTCGGCCGCGGGACCCTGCCTGGTGTAGAACGCTGCCTGCATACGGGGGCTCCTCCTGCCTTTTGCACAGGCCGCTAGCGTACGTCAGGCCGCGGCGCGGCGCTGGAGGGCCCGCGCGAAGGCCCAGCCCGCGCAGGGCAGCACCAGGGCCGGAAGCAGCAGCACGGGCGCCGCGCCGAAGCGGTCGAAGGCCTGGCCGGCCAGCGACACGCCGATGGCCTGGCCGACGAAGAACGAGAAGGCGAACAGCGACATGCCCGTGCCGCGCGCCGCCGGCGCCATCTGCGTGCCGTGCGTCTGCAGGGTGTTGTGGTACAGGTAGGTGCCGAAGCCGACCGCCAGCGCCACGGGCGCGGCAATCCAGCCGTAGGGGATCAACCACCACGCGAGGAAGCCCGCGCCCACCATGATCCCGCCCCACAGCACCATGCGCCGCTCGCCGAAGCGCCGCACGACGTGCTGCGCCACCATCGCGTACAGCACGCCGCCGATCGCATACAGGGCCACGTAGCCCGACGCCACCGAGAGCGCCAGGCCGAAGCGCTGGTGCAGGTAGGCCGGCAGGTAGGCCAGCGGTCCGAGCAGGAAGATGCCTTCCGCCAGCACGGCGGCCAGCACCACGCGCGGCCATGTCAGGCGCAGGATGTCGCGCGCGGGAGCGAGCCAGTTGCCGCGCAGGGCCTGCGGCGCCGTGTGGCCGCCGATGCTGCGCAGGCGCACCAGCAGCAGCGTGCCCACCACGAGATAGCCGACGCACAGCGCGGCGAATGCGCCGCGCCAGCCCCACGCAGAATCGGCGAACAGGCCGCCGGCGAGCTGGCCGGCCGTCATGCCGGAGAGCGTGCCGAGCAGCAGCCGCGCCAGCGTGGCCTGCCGCTTCTCCCACGGCACGTTGTCGCCGATCCAGGCCATGGACATCGGGATCACGCCGCCGGCCACCGCGCCCCACAGCACGCGCAGGCGCACCAGCACCGTGAGGTCCGGCGCGAACAGGCAGGCGAAGGAACCGGCCGCCGACGCGAACAGCGCGATGCACACCACGCGGGCCTTGCCGTAGCGGTCCCCCAGTTGCCCGTAGGCGAGCTGCGAGAAGCCGTAGGCGACAGCGAAGGCGAAGATCACCTGGCCCGCGGTGCCCGCCGTGACGGAGAAATCGCTCGCCATCCGCGGCAGCAGGCCATCGCAGATGCGCAGGGCGGCGCCACTGAAGAAACTCGCGGTGGCCAGCAGGGTGACGGCGGCGCGCGTGGCGGCGGCGGGCTCGGGGGCGGGGGATGGGACTGCGGGAGAAGGCACGGGGAATCCTACAACGTGCGGCTGCACGCGCCAGCGTCGGCGCGTTGGAGCTGTCCTACGAGGCGCATCGCAGGGTCGCGGCACCATGGCAACGCATGAACCTTCCCCGCATGCAACTCACGGCCGGAGAGCACAGCCTGCAGGTGTACGTGGCGCGCAGCGACGAGGAACGGGCGCAGGGCCTGATGCACCGGCGCGAATTGCCGCCCGACGAAGGCATGCTGTTCGTGTGCGACGCGTGCCAGGTCCTGTCGTTCTGGATGAAGGACACGCCGCTGCCCCTGTCGATCGCCTTCCTGCGCGAGGACGGCACGGTACTGAAGGTCGCGGACCTTCAGCCGCACGACCTGGAGGGCGAATCCTCGGAACACGCCGTGCGCTTCGTGCTGGAAGTCAACCAGGGCTGGTTCGACGAGCGCGCGCTGGGCCCCGGCGTGAAGTTCGACGGCCCGGTGTTCCTGGCCGGCCGCGAAGGGGAGCTCAGGGCGCCGCGCGGATGAAGCGCACGGCCGCGTCGATCACGGCCTGCGGCTGGTCCTTGTGCGGGGAGTGGCCGCACTCCGGCACCTCCAGCAATTGCGCGTGGGGCACGATGCGCGCGATGCCGCGGATCTGCTCCAGCGTGCCGTATTCGTCGTCCACGCCCTGCACCGCCAGCAGCGGGCAGCGGATCGTCGCGATATCGCGCTCGATGTTCCAGCCGCGGAAGGCCGGGTCCAGCCAGATGTCGTTCCAGCCCCAGAAGGCCGAATCCGCATCCTCGTGGTAGCGGCCCAGGCGCTGCTTGAGGTCCGTGCGCAGGTACGCCTCGCGGGCCTGCTGGATGCTGGTGACGGAGATGTCCTCCACGAAGATGTGCGGCGCCAGCACGATCGCGCCGCGCAGCGCGTCGGGGAACAACGCGGCGTAGAGCAGGGCGATGGAGCCGCCGTCGCTGTGGCCGAACAGCCAGAGCGGCTCGCGCGCCGGATCGATCTGCAGCGCGCGCAGCAAGGCGGGCAGAACCTCCTCGGCCTGCCGGTGCATGAAGCGGGGCGACCAGCGTTCGTGGGCGCCGCGCGGCGTGGAGCGGCCGTAGCCCGGGCGCGAGTACACGAGCCCGCGCGCGCCCGCGGCCTCACACAGCCGCGCGGGGAAGTCGCGCCACATGGCGACGGAGCCGAGGCCCTCGTGCAGGAAGACGAGGGTGGGAGCGCCGGGGGTGGCGGTGCCGACCCACTGGTATTCGATGCGGACGGGCTGGCCGGCCCAGGGGATCTCGGCGAAGGAGGCGGTTCCAACGGTGGCTGGCATGGGGAGGCAATATAGTGGAGGAACCGCGTCGGACAGGCGAAAGCGAGCTGCCATGAACCACCTTCCCGCACTTGCCTGGCTGCTGTTGAGTGCCGGGTGGGCCGCTGCGTTCTTCTATCTCGGCTCGATGATCGGGGGCGTCAAGTACCTGGCGTCCACGTGCGTGGCGTCGATGTCCTGCGCGAGCACGTCGCGCGGGTCGCCACCGGCGCCAGAGTTGTGGAGGTCGTTTACGCGCACAATCTCGGCGAGAACATCGTGCACACGAAGCGCTGCAGTTTGAAGAAGGTTCAGCTCCCGCAGCTTCTGTGTGTACCGGGGTCGCTGGTTGACAGCTGCGTCACAGCAGCGTTTATCTGTCCGATGAACCCATCGGCCACTTCCACTGTGGCGGCGCCATTCATCTGCGCGGACATCTGTGCGTACAAATTGGCGGCGACCGACGTACCGAAGCTCGCGGCATTGGAGCCGTCGACGCGTGCTGCGCTGAACGTATCTATCACCGTATGGAGCGATAGACTCGATTGCGTTTGTCCTACGCCCGCCCCGTTGAAGGTGAAAACCTCAGTGATACGCCCGCTGGTGCCGTCCTCGTGTCGCATGATGTCGAAGGCTGTCGCCAAGTGGCCGCCCAGGCTGTACCCCGTCACGGCGAAGCGCTGACCGGCGCCAAGCGCGTCTGGGTCCCTCAGCAACCCGGCGTACCACGCTTCCATATCTGCGATCTGGCCGAACGCCCAGCCGTGGTTTCGGATCTCAGTCTTGTTGGTCTGCTGGTTGTCGCGCACTGCGTCGTCCGCGAACTCGGTGCTGCGGAACGACAGGACCAGGTTACCGGCCTTATCCTTGAACAGCGTGCCGCTGAAGCCGGAGTTCTTCTCGACGTGTGCTACGACCGTCCAGCCGTCGCTGACGAAGGTATTGGCCTCTGTACGCGTGAAGACACTGGCGCGGCTGTTGCCCACGGTTAAGACATCAGCCAAACGCTCGCCTTCGAGGCCGTCGACCAACCCCGTCGCTTCGGAAGCGAGTTGCAGATAGGCATATTTCAGCATCTGCTGTGAAGATAAATTCGTCATTTACTGGTCTCCCGCGACGGAATGAGCACACGTTCGACAAAGTCCCTCGTCTGGCCCGCCTGCAGTGGCACGTACTGATTCACGGTGGGAAAGGTGGGGCACGCCTTGGACGCGGCGAAGGCCCAGGGGTCCCTGGCCGCGGTGTTTTGACCGAGCGCATGGTCGAACATCCACCCGATGCGCTCCGCGAGCAGTTCGCCGGTTTGCGTATCGATGACGAACAGTCTGCTGCCAGCGATCCAGTGATCGCGATCCTCTCGCGAGGAAATATCCTCATAGGAGACGCCGTAACGCGGCACCGATGTCGTGGCGCTTGACCGGACTTCAACCTCGCCGGCCGGTCCACGCCTGCCACTCAGCTCGTATCGCGTGTAGCTGCCGGGTTTCGCGTCCACCATAACGACGTAGCGATAGCCGAACGGCCCGGGGGCTGTGGACAAGACATGCCCGTTCTTGTCACGTCCCCAAAGGAAAGACTTGGCGTACCCCTCACCGGATACGTCGGTGCCGTACGGATCAACCAACGCGTACTGTTCTCTCGTGTCCCAGTTCTCAGGACGCCGCTTCATCAGAAGCAAGCTGTCGACGTTCGCGACCGTTCTGAAGATGCGTACTCCGGCCGTCTTGCAATGCTCGTCGAAGAGTCTTTGGGCCTCAGCCTGCCGATCCTGAAACTCCGACCGCGTGTGCCACCCGGTGAGTACCATGGCGAGCACGGGCGATAGCACCAGCAGCGCCCACAACGCTTTTCGAGGCCGGGTGCGGGGAAACACCAGGGCGGCAACCAGCCCTGCGGCAATGAGCGCCCACAATACCCAGCCGAACAGGCGGAGAAGCTGGGCACCGCCGCCAAGCTCCAGGATCATGGCGCGAGACAGGAGTTGGAGAAAGACGCCATGACGGTGACTCCCCCGAGGGAATCGGGAAACGTTCGACAGAGAGGGGCCGACGCCCTTGCGCGGACGGGGATCCGCGCGCCGCAGTGGCGAGACTGGTTGAACATGTGCCCTCCCTGAAAGGCGGAATTTTCGCGTGCATGCGATGGTATGGACGTCCGATCACCGGCGTGCCTCCGAGCGCCGCCTGCGCACGTAGAAGTCGCCTACGAGGTCCTTCGGACAACCGCCACGCGTGACCCTGCTCGCGTCCTGCCACGCAGATGCACTGGAGGATTGGGTGAAGATCGCAGCGAACGTGCTTGCGGAGAGTGAGGGATCCAACCGCTCCAGGGCCGCCCTGGCGCTCAGGCCGTTGATGATCAACATCAGGCTGTGTGTGTCCCCGAAGTCATTGAATGAGAAGTTCGGAACGAGCAGTTTCCAGCTCAGGTACTTGATTGACTCCGCAACGGCAAATTGGAGCGCGGCTCCTCGGTAGAGAGGCTGATTCTCGATCGCGACGTTCACCAATACCCCGTAATGCAATTGGGAGTTCCCAACTGCTGAAGGGTCGTCTGCGCCGTACACCGTGCCGAGCACGTCGTAGAAGTTTTCATAAGCTGGCCCGTGGGCTCGGGTTCCGGCGTCTACATCTTCTTTGACCTGCGCAAGGTCGGTGCGATATGCCTGGGTGAGCCCCCCGGCCTTCAGGACGGCGATCTGGTAATCCACGTGGGTGGCGTCGATGTCCTGCGCGAGCACGTCGCGCGGGTCGCCACCGGCGCCAGAACCCCGTCACGGCGAAGCGCTGACCGGCGCCAAGCGCGTCTGGGTCCCTCAGCAAGTCGGCGTACCACGCTTCCATATCTGCGATCTGGCCGAACGCCCAGCCGTGGTTTTGGATCTCAGTCTTGTTGGTCTGCTGGTTGTCGCGCACTGCATCGTCGGCAAATTCGGTGCTGCGGAAAGACAGCACGAGATTGCCGGCCTTGTCCCGGAATAGCGTGCCGCTGAACCCGGAGTTCTTCTCGACATGTGCTAGGACCTTCCAACCGTCGCCGGCGAAAGCGTCAGCCTCTGTACGAGTGAAGGCACTGGCGCGAAAGTTCCCTTGTTCTAGGACGTTACTTAGATCAGTTCCCTTGAGCTCTGGCTCTAACCCACTTGCCTCGGATGCGAGTTGCAGGTGGGCGTATTTCAGGATCTGTTGTGCAGTCGGAATCACTTGCTGGTCTCCCGGGCAGGAATTAGGACACGCTCGACAAAGCTCCGCGTTTGCCCCCTCTGCTTGGGCACGCCGTTGTTAATCGTGGGGAAGGGCGGGCACGCGTTAAAGGCGGCGAAGAACCAGGGATGGCGCATGCCGTCCGCCGCGCCCAGGGCACGATCAAACATCCATCCCACTCGCTCGGCGAGCACGTCACCATTGTTCCTGTCGACAACGAACAATCTGCTGCCCGCGATCCAGTGGTCACGGTCATTGCGAGACGAGATGTCCTCAAAGGAAACCGCGTAGCGTGGCAACGAACTCGTCGGTGTGCGCAGGACCTCGAGCTGACCGGTCTCGTCCAGCCTCCCCGTCAGTTCGTAGCGCGTGTACCCCTTACCATCGGAGTTCACCATCACTACGTATCGGTATCCGAATGGGGAGGGTGCCGTGGACATTGGGGATCCGTTCTTGTTGCGGCCCCACAGGAACGATTCTGCGTAGCCGTCGCCGGATGTGTCAGTGCCGTACGGATCAACCAACGCGTACTGTTCTCTCGTGTCCCAGTTCTCGAGGCGCCGCTTCATCAGCAGCACGCTATCGACGTTCGCGACAGTTCTGAAGATGCGTACTCCGGCCGTCTTGCAATGCTCGTCGAAGAGTCTTTGGGCCTCAGCCTGCCGATCCTGAAACTCCGACCGCGTGTGCCACCCGGTGAGTACCATGGCGAGCACGGGCGATAGCACCAGCAGCGCCCACAACGCTTTTCGAGGCCGGGTGGGGGGAAACACCAGGGCGGCAACCAGCCCTGCGGCAATGAGCGCCCACAATACCCAGCCGAACAGGCGGAGAAGCTGGGCACCGCCGCCAAGCTCCAGGATCATGGCGCGAGACTGGGGTTGGAGAAAGACGCCATGACGGTGACTCCCCCGAGGGAATCGGGAAACGTTCGACAGAGAGGGGCCGACGCCCTTGCGCGGACGGGGATCCGCGCGCCGCAGTGACGAGACTGGTTGAACATGTGCCCTCCCTGAAAGGCGGAATTTTCGCGTGCATGCGATGGTATGGACGTCCGATCACCGGCGTGCCTCCGAGCGCCGCCTGCGCACGTAGGACTCGGCTCACGAACTCCTTCGGGCAACTGCACGCCGACGAAGCGAAGTTGATGAAGCGGATGCATCCTCCATTTGGGTTAGGGCGCCGGCCGACGTCGGGTACGGAATGTCAACCTTGCCCGGTGCCGCGCAGGATCCCTGGTCGCTTTGCGGCTGGCTGCTCCCCGTCACAGCCACGACCCGGCGCCCGCTCCGGCGCCGAAGATAATCCGGCAACCGCTGCGCACACCCCACCGGCCGCGCGCCTGCATCTGGAGCTCCCCCGATGAAAGAACTCTCCCCCCGCCCCGAAGGCGCCGAGGAAATGCCCCAGTCCACCCGCCTGGACGACGTGCGCATCCGCGACGTGCGCCCGCTGATCTCCCCCGCGCTGCTGCAGTACGAGCTGCCAGTGGACGACGCGGTGCTGGCCTTCGTCGAGCGCAGCCGCGCGCAGGTGGCCGACGTGGTGCACGGGCGCGATCCGCGCCTGCTGTGCGTGGTGGGCCCGTGCTCCATCCACGACCACGGCCAGGCGATGGAATACGCGCACCGCCTGCACGCGCTGGCCGGCGAGCTGAAGGACGACCTGCTGCTGGTGATGCGCGTGTACTTCGAGAAGCCGCGCACCACGGTGGGCTGGAAGGGCTACATCAACGACCCGCGCCTGGACGGCAGCTTCCGCATCAACGAGGGCCTGCGCCTGGCGCGCGAGCTGCTGCTGGAGATCGCGCAGCTGGGCCTGCCCGCCGGCACGGAGTTCCTGGACCTCCTGAGCCCGCAGTACATCTCGGACCTGATTTCCTGGGGCGCGATCGGCGCGCGCACCACCGAGAGCCCCAGCCACCGCCAACTCGCCTCGGGCCTGAGCTGCACGGTGGGCTTCAAGAACGGCACCGACGGCAGCGTGCAGATGGCCGCCGACGCATGCATCGCCTGCCGCTCGCCGCATGCCTTCCTGGGCATGACCAAGATGGGCGTGGGCGCGGTGTTCGAGACCGAGGGCAACGAGGACTGCCACATCATCCTGCGCGGCGGCTCGCGCGGGCCCAACTACGAGCCGCAGGACATCGAGGCGGCCTGCGCGATCCTGCGCAAGGCGGGCACGACGGAGCGGGTGATGGTGGATTGCTCGCACGCGAATTCGGCGAAGGACTGGCGGCGGCAGCCGTGGGTCGCGCGAGAGGTCGCGCGGCAGGTCCGCGGCGGCGAGAAGCGGATCATGGGCGTGATGATCGAGAGCCACCTGCAGGAGGGAAAGCAGGACCTGAAGCCGGGAGTGCCGCTGGCGCACGGGGTGTCGATCACGGATGGCTGCGTGGGGTGGACCGGGACGGAGGAGGTGCTGCGGGAGCTGGCGGGGGCGGTGCGGGAGCGGCGCCGCTGAAGGCGGCGGGTCGCACGCCGTCCTCCGATCGCACGATGCGCCACTGCGGACTGGCGGGGCATGCGGCTATGCTGCCCGGATGACCGCCGCCGTTTCCTCCGCCGCCGAACGCCTGCAGCGCCTGGTGGCCTACCTGGAACAGGATCCCGCCAATGCCACGCTGCTGGCGGAGGCTTGCGATGCCGCGATCGCCTGCGGCCGGCATGAACAGGCGGAAGCGTTCATCTGCGAGGCGGAACGCCTTCAGCTCGATGCCGCGCAGTGGATGTTCCGGCGCGCGCGCATCGCGATCGCCCGGCGCGAGCTCTCGCGGGCGGCCGACCTGCTGGAGAGCGTGGGTTCCGTCGCCGGCGACCATCCCGTTCTCGCCCACGATCTCGGCTACGTGCATCTGCTGCAGGACAACGCCCAGGCCTGCCGCGACATCGTCCAGCCTTGGCTGGAGGCATCCCTCGGCGATGCACCGGAGCAGCGCGGCGCGCTGCAACTGCTCTGGCTGCGCGCGATGCACCGGCTGCAGGAGCTTGACGAAGCCATGGCGTGGGCGAAGGCGCAGGCGGCGGCGGGCACGCTGCAGCCCAAGGCAGCCGGTGCCGCCAGCCTCATCGCACTGGACCTCGAGGAGTTCGCCGAGGCGCGCGAATGGGCCGACGCCGCGCTCGCCGCGGAGCCCGAGCAGGTCGAAGCGCTGGTGGCCCGCGGATCCGTCGCCCTCGCCATGGGCGAACCGGCGAAAGCCGGGCAACTCCTGCAGCAGGCCCTCGCGCGCAATCCCGAGGACGGCCGCACCTGGTCCGCCCTGGGCATGGCGAGCCTGCAGGCGCAGCACCTGCCGCAGGCGCAAGCGCAGTTGGAGCAGGCGGTGCGCACCATGCCCGCTCATGTGGGGACCTGGCACGCGCTCGGCTGGGCCCGGCTCCTGCAAGGCGACCGCGCCGGCGCCCTGGAGGCCTTCCGCGCGGCGCTGGAGATCGACCGCAATTTCGCCGAAACGCACGGGGCACTCGGCCTCGTGCTGGGCCTCGCTGGCCAAGGTGCCGAGTCGACGTTCCACCTGGACGTGGCGGATCGCCTCGATGCCGCCAACGTCACGGGCCGCTACGCTCGCGCATTGCTCGCGGGTGAGGTGCGCGATCGGGAGGCACTCGCGCGGCTGGCCAGGCGCCTGCTGGACCGCGGGGGATTCTTCGGTGGCAAGTTGAGCGACAGCGTGCTGCGCCAGACCGGCGCGCGGGACTGAGCGGCCCGCGGGAACTGGACGGCCCGCGGGACTGAATGGCTCGCGGGACTGAGTGGCGCGGAACTGAGTGGCGCGGGACTGAACGGCGCTTCGGTTGGGCCGCTGCAACAGTCACGCTGCGGGCCCGCGGCCCCACACCACCTATATCCATCGCTATCCATGCTGGTTTAGCCCGCTAAACCGTTCCGCTTTCCCTGCGGATGTACTGGCCGAGGCGTCCATCCGGAATGCCGCAGTCGTCAACCAGCATCGGAAGAGCAAAAATGGTAGCGATCGTCAGCGGCATCAGGCCGGGTCTGGATCTCTCGTCGCGCGAAGTGCTCGGCCAGGCCGGCCTCACCGGCAACGCCTCGGAGGGCCGCAACGGGCAGGGCGTCTACGTCAACGTCGCCAACGGTCTCCTGGTGGTCCAGAACCGGGACGATCTCCTGGTGTCCCGCGGCGACGATGCCGCCGCCCTGCGCACCTACAACAGCGCCGGCCAGTTCAACGACGACAACGCGGACAACTGGGCCAGCGGGGTGGTGTCGCTGCAGCTTGCCGGTGTGCTCAACGCCGCGGGCAGCACCGTCAGCCGCGTCGAGCGCGACGGCAGCACCGCCGTCTACAACTTCGACGCGGCCCGCGGCCTGTACGTCACCACCGAAGGTGCGGGCGCCTACGACACGATCTCCTACGTGGCGGCCGAGGCGCAGTTCGAATGGCGCGACGGCAGCACGGGCGCCACGCAGCGCTTCGAAGGCGCTGGTGCGCGCAGGCTGCTCTCCTGCAAGGACACGAGCGGCAACACGCTGGCCTATGCCTACGGCGCGAACGGCTTCCTGAGCGCGGTCACCACGGCGAGCGGGGAGACCACGTTCTACGACTACACGGGCAACAACCTCTCGCAGGTCCGCACCGTCGTCGGTACCGTGACCACCACCCGGGTGCGCTACGGCTATGACTTGAGCAACCGGCTGGCGACCGTCACGGTTGACCTCTCGCCAAGCGACGCAAGCATCGCCGACGGCAAGATCTACCAGACCACGTACACCTACGACGGCACCAGCAAGCGCATCGCCAGCATCGCGCAGACGGACGGCAGCAGCCTGGCCTTCACCTACGTGGACGCGGGCGCCGGCAACTTCAAGGTCGCAACGGTGCGCGACGCGCTGAACCAGGCCACCACCTTCACCTACGGCATCGGCTTCACGACGGTCACCGACGCGCAGGGGCTGGTCACCCGCTACGACGTGGATGCGTCCGGGCGGCTGACCAAGATCACTGCTCCCACGGTCGCCGGCACGACGCCCGTGCAGCAGTTCGCGTACAACGCCAACGGCGATGTGGTTTCCGTGGTCGATGGCCAGGGCCGCACGGTCACCTTCGGCTACGACGCCAACGGCAACCAGATCCTGCAGCGCGACCAGGCCGGCAACACCGTCACGCGCACCTTCGACGCGCGCAACCAGCTCCTGACGGAAACGGTCTACGTCACGCCCGACCCCGACGGCGCCGGGGTGGCGCAGCCGGCCACGCCGCTCACCACCCGCTACATCTATGACGCCAGCGGGCGCAACGAGCTGCGCTTCACGGTGAGCGCAGAGGGGCGCGTGACGGAACATCGCTACAACGGATTCGGCGAGCGCGTCGCCTCCATCACTTACACGGCTGCCCTGTATCCGACCGCGGGGCTCGCCGCCGGCGCTGGCCTGGCCGAAGCCGACCTGGTGACCTGGGCGGGCGCGCAGAACCCGGCCGCCACCCAACGGGTGGACCTCGCCTACGACGGCCGCGGGCAACTGCAGTCGCGCACCACGTTCGCCAGCGTCAGTGCTACCGGGGCGGGCGTGGCCGACGGCACGCAATCCGTCCAGAGCTACGTCTACGACCAGGCCGGCCTGTTGCTCAAGACGATCTCGGGCCTCAACGGCGCGACCAGCTACACCTACGACGCCTTCGGCCAGCTCGTGCAGGTGAAGAACCTGCGCAACGCCGTGACCGACACCTGGGCCACGACGACCCGCTACTTCGATCGTGCCGGCCAGGAGACGGGCACGATCGACGCACTGGGTTACCTGACGCAACGCACCTACGATGTGTTCGGCAACGTCGTCCAGTCGAAGGAATACGCCACCGCGATGCTGGCCGGCTACACGCTGACCACGTATGTCGTACCTGTCGCGAGCGCCGATGACCGCACTACCACCTTCGCCTACGACCGGCTGAACCGCAAGACCACGGCGAGCCGCCTCACCGTGGAGTACAGCCTGCTGGCGAACGGCACCAGCACGCGCGGCACCGTCAGCACCACCTACGGCTATGACGCGCTCGGCAACCAGACGCGCGTCACCGACGGCGACGGCAAGGCCACCTTCACCTATTTCGACGCCCTCGGACGGGTGAAGGCCATCGCGGCACCCAGCCGCACGAGCACCGTCTCCGGCCTGGCGCTGACCCCGCTGACCGAGTTCCGCCGCGATGCCTATGGCAACGTGGTGGTGAAGCTGGAATACGCGAACGGCACGGCGAGCGCCACGCAGACCGTGTACACGGCCGCGGTAGCCGATGCGGTGAACGACCGCTCGACGCTGGCCATCTACGACAGCTTCGGCCGCAGCACCCAGAGCGCGAACGCCAACGGCGCGAATGATTTCACCTCCTACGATGCGTACGGCCACGTGGCCAAGCGCTGGCAAGGCGTGACAGGCAACGACGGCATCACCCGCACGTCCTTCGAGGTCGACGCGTACGATAGGCTCGGCCAGCTGATCGAGACGCGGACGCCGGCCTCGACCTCGGTCTATTCGGATCTCGGTGGCCTGTCGACCGTCGCGCAGTCCACAGCCGGCGTGGTGACGACCGCCCTCGAATACAACGCCTTCGGCGAGCTGACCCGCAAGGGCACGCAGGCCGGCCGCCAGGAATACTTCGACTACGACAATGCCGGACGGCTGTGGCGCACGAACAGCGGCGACGGCGTCGACCGCATCAGCCTGTACGACGCGCTGGGGAATGCCACGGCGGAGATCCGCAGCTCCGGGTCTGGTCGCGACAACATCGACATCAAGAGTTTCGCCAGCGCCCAGGCGGCGGATGCGAACCCATACACGCGCCGCGTGGATGTGCGGTACGACGCGCTCGGCCGCGTGACGGCCAGAACGGAGGCTGCGCGCCAGGAATTGCAGGGCGGCGTCACCGTGCTGCGGCAGTTCACCAGTGCCGGCGTGCTTGCCAGCGCCTCCACGCAAAGGGATGAGAACGGAATGGCGGTACCGGGGGCGCTGAACAAGCTCAGCCTGGGCTGGAACAGCTTGGCGGCGCTGGGCAGCGGCGACGTCAAGGTGTACCTCGAATACCGCACGCCCGTGGTCACGACGTTGAACGAAAGCACCACCATCACCTCTGGCGGGACCCTCCGCTCGACCACGTCGGCCATCTTCAATGGCGACGCCAGCGCCGGCGGGCTCACGATGCAATGGACGGAGGCGGGCGGAACCACCGACATCGGCGTCAGCGACGTGACGCGCATGGTCGTCTACAAGAAGGACGTCAACGGCAACTGGCAGGTCGTCGTCGATCAGGCGCCGGGCTACGGCCCGAACGAGCTCACCGTGACGGCGCCCCCGAACGCCACCACGGCCGTGACGCTGCAGATGCGCACCGCGGGTACTGCAGGCGATCTCGGCTGGTGGACGGCCGGCTTGGTGAACTTCGGCAACGGCCTGCGCTTCGATGCCCGCGGGCTGTCGGTTGGCAACTACGAATACCGCGTGACCTTGGCGCCGCCGAACGAGGCGGCGCGCGTGACTGGTACTGGAACGGTGGCCATCACACAGCCGCCGCTGAACTCCATCGCGGCGCCGATCACCTACGGCCCGGCGGGCGCCGGCGTGCTGGCGTGGGCGAATCCGGGAGCGAGCTATTCGCAGGTGTTGCGCTACCGCGTCAACGGCAGCACAGGCGCGTGGAGCACGCTGAACGTGCTGCCGCGCAACAACGGACTCTATTCCGGGGTGGATACGGCCGGAATGGCCGGAGGCACCTACCAGTTCGAACTGCTGTGGACCGTCAATGGCCAGGGCGTGCCGAGCGCGCACGCCACGGGAACGTTCACCGTGGTGCCGCCGGTCCCGCCGCAGTTGATCCCGGCCGTCAACCTTCCGAACATCACGGGCCTTGCGACGACAGCGTCCACCTTGTCGTGGACCGCCGCGAACGCCATCTTGGCCCGATATCGCGTACCAGGCGGCACCTGGATCAACTTCGTGATCGACAACTCGCTCCAATACCTGGACGAGTCGGGCGCCAGCGGGGTGCAACGGGTCATGCTCACCGGCATCGCACCCGGCACCTACGAAGTCCAGGTCTTCGCGGGCTCGCCGGCCACGGCGCAGGCCACGGGCAGCCTGACAATCTATGCGCAGAGCCCCGGCTACTTCCAGACCGTGTACGAGCAGGTGCCGGTGTACACGCCGGTGGTCGCGTACTACGCGCCGGTGTATGAGACCCGCTACGGCACGCGGCAGGTGCCTTCCCAGGTCTGGGTCAACGACCCGCCTTACGCAGTCTTCACCGGCTATGACGAGGCGGGTACGCCGCAATACAGCTGGGTCTATCCCGGCCACTGGGAGACGCGCTACTACACCGAGACCTACGCGTACCAGGTGCAGGTGGGCTCCACCCCGGTGTACGCGACGGACGAGAACGGCAACATCGCCTATTCCGTCAGCTACGTCACGCAGGCGCAGCAGGTCTGGGTGCCCGGCACCACGCCCACCCCGACCATCGCAACAACGACGCCGCCGTACACGGCGGCCTACTGGACGACGTTGGTCGCGGCGCAGTACGGCGTCAGCGTCACGACGCCCGCGGGCTCGAAGGCGATCAGCACCACCGAGGGCAGCGTGATTTCCCAGGCGGCCGGTGCCAACGGGGACGAGCGCTGGCTGCGGCCGACTGTGCTGCAGAAGCTCGATCGCTGGGGCAACGTGCTGGAGATCACCGACCCGCGCGCGACTTACTGGAAGACCACGTACAAGTACAACTTCAACAACCAGCTCGTCGTGCAGACGCAGCCGGATGTCGGCGGCAACATCAGCACCTCCAGCCCGGTGACGTCGATCTACTACGACCGCATGGGCCGGCAGGTAGCGGTGAAGGACGCGAACGGCTTCGTCAACGGGCAGCAGTTCGACGCCGGCGGCAACCTGGTGCAGGAAACCCACGCCGACGGCGGCGTGGTGACCCACGCCTACAACGCCTTCGGCGAGAAGGTGCGCACCACCGACGCCATGGCCAAGGTGGTGGTCTTCAGCTATGACAAGATGGGACACGTGCTGCGCCTGGTAAAGGGCATCGTGGGCGTGTACCAGGTGAATGCCGCCAACGGCCTCGACCCGGTGGTCCCGCGCAACATCACGGAGAGCTGGAGCTACGACCAGCTCGGCCGCAAGCTCACGCAGACCAACGGCAACGGCGAGGTGCTGTCGTACACCTACGACCTGCGCGGCAACGTGGTGGAAACGCAGCAGCCTCTTGGCCAGGCGGTGCGCGCCGCCTTCGACGCGCAGGGCCGCAAGATCGCCGAGGTGGACGCGAATGGTGCCGCGAGCAGCTGGACCTACGATTATTTCGGCCTGCTCACCGGCCACGTCGACCTGGGCGGCGCCCGCTATACGTACGTGTACGACAACGCCCGCCAACTCACGGCGCAGACCAGCACGCGCGGACAGAGCATCGCGTACAGCTATGACGCGGCGGGCCAGCTCACGACAATCCGGGATGCGGCACTCGACAAGACGACCACCTACGCCTTCGACCTGAGTGGCCGCAAGATCCGCGAGCGCGTGGTGCAGCAGGGTGTCACGTACCAGGACAACCACCTCGCGTACGACGCGCAGGGCAACCTGCGCGACATCGCCGACGCGCGAGCCCACATCGTGATGGAGTACGACCGCGTGGGCAACCGCACCCGCGTGGCCACCTTCGTGGACTACCAGGGCACCCTCGGCGAGACGAGTTCCAGCAGCGACCGTTACTTCAAGTACGACGCGATGAACCGGCAGGTCGTGGTGGACGCCATGGACTCGCTGGGCAACCTCGGCACGCAGGGCCACCAGATCACGTACGACCTGAACGGCAATCGCACCAGCGACAGGTACTGGGGCAACATGGTCATCGTGTCCGGCGGCACGCAGTCGATCACCGGCTACAACGAGGACGGGACTGCGATCTACGGCACCTTGGCGACCACGTACTCCGCGACGACGGGCTACACGACCGAGGAATACCGCTACGACAACCTGAACCGGATGCAGGGTGTCGTGAAGGACGGCACGCAGATCGATGTGCGCTACTACGACGGCGCGGACCGCGTGGTGCAGTCCGGACCGGCCGGCGCCCTTCCGCTGAAGTACTCCGAGATCATCAATGCCGGCCTCGCGCCCGACCAGATGAACGGAAAGGAAACGCGGATCAACCGCTACGACGCCAACGGCCGCCTGCTGCACCAGCGGGTGCTCAAGAGCGACAACACGCTCAAGGCGGATGTGAGCTGGGACGCCGCCGAGGCTTACAGCGACGGCGTCACGACCTTGCGGTCCGATGGGTACGACGCTGCAGGCAACGTGGTCAGCTACGTGTCCAAGAGCTACGAGGGCGGCGCCGTCAGCAAGTTCACTACCACCAGCGGTCGCTACGAGGGCTACCAGGGCGTGGTGATCAACGGCATGTCATCCAGGCAGAATCCGGGTTCGACCACGCAGCAGTACGACGCGAACGGCTACCTCGTCGGCATCACGGATTCCACCCAGGCGAACAACAATCGCACCTTCGTCAACGACGCGAACGGGCGCGCCCTGTTCGTCAACCAGGGCGGCAACGTCCAGCGCCAGTTGATCGTGAATGGTGAGGTGCTGGGCCTCTACGGTGCGGGCGTGGACCCGAACAATCCATCCTCGGGCCTGAACAACAACCCGAACTTCGCCAACGTGGTCGACTTCGATTTCGGCTACGCGAAGATCAGCGCCAACCACCCGACGCCGAGCCCTGGGGCGTACACGGTTCGCACGGGTGACACGTTGCAGTCGATCGCACAGGGCGCGTACGGCGACAGCTCGCTCTGGTATCGCATCGCGGAGGCGAATGGCCTCATGTCGAACAGCGACCTGAAGGTAGGCCAGACACTGAACATCCCGAACCGCGTTTCGACGGTCAGCAACAACAGTTCGACGTTCAAGCCTTACGACCCGACGAAGATCGAGGGCGACAAGACTCCGAGCCTGGCGACGCCGGAGGCGAAGAAGCATGGGTGCGGGGGGTTGGGGCAGATTCTGATGGTCGTGGTGGCTGTCGTGGCGACGATCTACACAGCAGGAGCGATGGCGGGTGCGCTTGGTACTGTGAGTGCCGTGGGAGGGTCCGCAAGTACATTCACTGCGGGCTTGGCCGCGCTAGGCGGAGGCACTGCCACCTTTGGCGGTGTGACAGTCAGCATAGGGGCTGGTGCCATGGGGGCCGGCGCAGCGGCCGTAGGCGCCGCCGCTGTTGGCGCAGCCGTAGGGTCAGTCGCAAGTCAGGCTGTGGGCATCGTGACTGGCATGCAGGACAAGTTCAATTGGAAGGGGGTGGCGTTGAGCGCTCTTTCTGCTGGAGTTGCTTCTGGAGTCGGCGCGGCCGGAATCATTACTGGGCAGACTCCTGCCGCCGTTGCCGCTCGTGCTGTTCTTGGCAACGTCGTGACACAGGGCATCAGCGTGGCTGCGGGGCTGCAGAAGCGGTTCGACTGGCGGGGTGTCGCTGCTGCAGGTGCTGGCGCGGCCGTCGGTCAGGTGGTCAGCGGCGTCGTGGGCACGCCTGGGGGTGGTCAGCTCGGGGAGTTCATGAATCGCGCGATCAGTGGATTCGCCGGCGGGGTAACTGCACAGGTCATGCGTGCGGGACGTGTTTCGGTGCAGCAGGTGGCGGTCGATGCGTTTGGCAATGCGTTGGGGCAGAGCTTGGCTGGAGGAAGCGGCCAGCAGGCGGACAACGTACCGCCCCCAGTCAGCGCGATAGAAGGGGCCGAGATCCTTGGCTATTCCGCAGAAGGGCCGACGGATTCCATGTCGGGAGGTAATGGGTTGACCTTCTCGCAGGATATAGCGATTCGTCAGGCGGCGCTCGATCCGTCCGGTATCCGACAGATGGTCAGCTTCCCTGTTGGCCCGCAGGCGACTGACAACCCGCGTGTTTTCCGTGACTTCGATCCGAGCGGCGAATGGGAAGACGCGCAGGGGCCAATGGGAAATGGCGTGCTGCAGGTTGCTGGCGCTGGGTCAGTGCGAGTCGTGCGCGGGAATGCCTTGGGCCGTGGTGGCGTCGACGTTCTGGACCCGGTGCCATCTACTGTGAACGGCATCAGTGTCAATCGGCGAGCCGATTCCCTGATACAAACTGCCGCTACATTGGCGGGTGCCGGCGACTTATATCGCGACATTAAGCTTATAGGTGCGCTGATGAGCGAAATGGAGCAGCAAGCGATGCTTGATCGGCTCAAAGGCACCCTGCAACAGAAGCTGGGCATGATGAGGATTCTGCCCTCCGAGGCGGATTTGGGTGCAGTGCGTGGCATGGGCTCGGATGGAGCACCGCGTTGGGACAGGGCTGATCTCATCGATCGTTACAGCGACGCGGTCCGCAAGGTCGAGTTGATGAGGGCAGGGGTAATCGAGTTGGACACGCGCACAATGCTTATCAAGTCGATTGGGACGGAAAAGCTCACCCCCGACGTGTGGGTGCAAGAGAACACGCGCCGCTATCGGGAAGCTTTTGCCGCTGGTATCGAGACGGGACAACGTCTGTACGACACAGGTAATCTTCGGCGCTACCCCTTGGATATGCCCGGGCAGTTGCAGGTGGGTTTATACGCGGATGACATCGCTCGCGTCGCATTGATTCAGTACAACAAGAGCATTGGTGTCCCAGAGGGTCCTGGGCAACTTCTGAGCATGAACCGCTGGAGCTACGATCCGAGTGGCAGTGGGCTGTACAACCGCACTGATTTGCTCATGGACTTGGGTCCCAACCGAAACGCGCTAATTCTGCGCACCGTGATCGAAGGCAAGAGTTCACTTGAGGCAGTACGAGCTTCCGAGGCACAGCTCCGGCGCGCGTACGACTGGGTCACGCCGCGTGTCTTGACCGCCACGCCGCAAGGTGTGCTCCCTTACATCCCCTCAACACCTAAACGTCTAAGGTGAAGTCATGAAAGCCAAAACGTCGATTGCGCGCTTCGAGGGCGACCTTCAAGGCATGGCCGGCAATATCGCGCTTTACCGACGCGGGATCAATGAGTTCTACCTATCCCAGTACTCGTGGATTTACGACCAGCTAGAAGCTGTGCGCCGAGATCTTGAAGCCATTGGAATGTACGAACGCTGCCGCGATGCGTTGGAGCAAGCTGAGGCGTGGGTTCGACAAGGTCCGGACCACGATCAGGAAGCAGAATCGCTGCTGTTGCAGGTCGGTGGCGAATTGGCTCGCGCGTCTGGTAGTTATGACGCGTTGCAACGTCGGTTTCGATCTTCAAATGATAGGTGAAGAAGTTCACTGCCTGCCGGCGGGTTTCTTGCGTTCCTCCGGTGGGACAAATCCGATCGGCCGCTTGGGTGGCTCCGGGTGTCATCAGCTCGCGCAGGGCGTCGAACACTTGTTTGAGTTGGGCACGGGTATTGCGGCTGAAGGTGTCGTGCTGCATGGCCAGGCGCTCGGTCGTCTCCTCCAGCTCGCACACCCGCTTGGCAAGATCCTGATGGGTGGCGGCCAGGGCGCGCACCCGCACGAAGGTGCGCATGATCTCGATGTTGAGTGTCGATGGCCGGGGGCTGCCCAACACCGAAGACAGCATCGCCACCCCTTGCTCGGCGAAGGCGTAGGGAGCCGTGCGCAGGCCGCCGTGGCCGGGTGAGGTCACAGATCTGTGATCTCAAAGCGGCCCACTCGGCAGCATTCAGCTGGAACATGAAATCGGCCGGAAACCGCGCCAGGTTGCGCTTGACGGCCTGCTGCGCTCCTCTGCTTACGAGTGGGCCTCGTCGAACACCATCAATGCCACACCGCCCGCGTTGCCCAAAGATCCCGCTAAACACCCCCGACTTCCCCCGGATATACAAGCAGCCGCAAGGAAAGGCCCTCCGCCACTCCGCGGCCCTTCTTCAGAAAGGAACTACCGTGGGCGCTGTGAGTCGCATTGAAGGTCCCGTCTTCGTCAACGGGGAACAGAGCGTGGTCCTGCGCAGGGAAACCGCCAAGGATGCGGAGGAGGGCTGGTCGGTCACTCGCAGGCCGTACCGCGAGCCCATTTCCGAGGAGATCTTCCGCAGTGCCAACTCCGACTGGACCCCGTCGACGTGCCTGATGGCGGGCAATCGCGTCCTGATGGCCGACGGCTCGACCAGGAACATCGAAGTCGTGCAGCCCGGCCAGACAGTGATGACCATGTCCGGCCCGAGGCTGGTCGAGAGGACGGAGACCACCACCCTCGGCCTGACCCGCCGCGTGATCGAGATCAGGGGCCTGGACGACGAGGCACTCTTGCTTTCGAGTGATCACCCGCTGTGGGTCAGTCGCCGCGACAAAGAGGGCCAGCGCAAGGAATGGTGGGGCACCTACAACATCCATCACGTGCTGTACGAGATGCACACCTGCGTCGGGCTGGAGTTCCGGGAGCTCCCGTTCATCCTGAACCTCGACCTGCCCGAGCAGGTCGCCCATGCATCCGGATGGCTGCATGTCCGCCCCGTCTTTCACGACCTGCCGCCATCCACGGAGCTGTTCCACCTGGTGGTCCGGGACGGCTTCAGCTTCATCGCCGAGGGCTTCCCTGTGTTGAGCCATTGCCGCGACCAGCAAGGACCGGCAAGCCCCTGGGCCGGCCTGGATGGCGGTGAGTCGCTGGCCAGGACGATGAAGCAACTGGCCCCCCATATCGGCTGATGGCGTAGGTGGCGTGCCGCGGGGAGCTTTCATCCACCCGGCATGCCTCTTCGAGCATGGACGTTCCACGGGTGGCCAAGCCGGTGCTCTCAGGGGCGGCATTCGCCCGGGGTGGGCGGCTGCGTGTCCGGGCGCAGGCAGGCGAGCTTGTCGTTCGCGCACCCAGCCGCTTCATTCGGGGCATGCTCGAGTGGTGTGACGGCTCGCGCGACCTGGATGCGCTGGCTTCCACGGCCAGAAGTCGATGGGGCGAGACGCGGTTCCCGAGCTTCGTCTCGTCGATGCTGGAGGCGGGCGTGTTGCTGGACGAGCCGGTGGCCCTAGCTCGCGCGCTTCGGGCCGCCCTGGAGCTATCGTCGGACCGTCCTCGAGTGCGCCCCGCCTTGCAGGGCGACGCGCCCTCCGGACCTTCGCTCGAACCCGAAGACCTGGAAGGACTGCTTGCCTCACTGGGCGTTGTGCGGTATCTCCCACGGAACTGCAGCGAGTGGGAATGTGCGCTCAAGGTTCTGCTGATTGTCCGGGAGCCCGCCGAACGCTTCACGGCGGGATTGCACGAGGTCATGAGCACCGAAGACGGGTACGCGACCCTGGCGTTCCGCGGCAACATCGGTACGTCCGCCCATCGAGCCTTCAGGGACCCTCTCGTGTTCGAGCAGTGCAGGGTTGTGCTCGTGATTGCAGCCGATGTCGATGCTCTCCTGCAGCGCACCGGCCGCTCCCCCCTGCGCGACGTCCTGCTCCAGGCGGGCGGGATCGCCGACCGGGCGCAACGCTGGGCCACCGCTTGCGGCCTCGGGTACCTTCACGACCTCCCGTTCGAAGACAGGCTGGCCGACCTCTGCCAGTTGCAGCTCGAACGGCCGATGTATGTCGGGGCTTTTGCCGGCATGAGGCCGCAAGCGCACGCCGGCCCGACATTCACGGTGTCGTGGGAAGACCATGCAGCGCACGCCGATCTGTCGATCGCGAGGGCCAGCGCGCCGAGCCCGGACGGAGCCTCTGCCGATGTTCTGGCCTGGGGTCGCTCGTACGATCCGAGGCTGGCTCTCGGCAAGGCGGTCAGCGAACTGGCCGAGCGCTTGGCGCTTCGACAGGCGTGCCATTCCATCGAGGCCACGGCCGCCGAACTCCCGCGGCACGTTCCTCCTGGCGAATTCGCCCGCTACAGCGAGCGGCAGTTTGCGGACGATACGCTCGGTGTGGCGCCCTTCGTCGCCACGCAGCGACTCCGCTGGGTCGAAGGAAGGGAATGGTCCTCCGGGGAGTCTGTCTGGCTGCCGGCCGAGTGCGTGTCCACCTCGGCATCGGCTCCCGCAGGCAAGCGCGTCATGAGAGTCAGCTCGTCCGGATGTGCCGCTGACGTGGATCTCGAGACGGCGATCCGACGCGCCCTGCACGAGGTCATCGAGCGGGATGCATTCGCCCGGCACTGGCTGGCGCAGGCCGGAGGGCGCCCCATCGATCGCTTGTCTCTTTCCTCCCGGCTTGAGACGCGCATCGGTGCGCTCACCTCGCTCGATTGCGAAACCTCGGTGGCGTGCACGACCCTCGGCCTGGGGCCGGCCATCATGGTCCTCATCCGGAACCATCGCCTGGGCTTCGCCTGCGTGGGATGTGCGTCGGATTCGGATCCCGGGAATGCGGTGGAACGCGCCTTCATCGAGGCGGAGTTCGCAGCGCTGGCTCGCTGCCATGGCGTACGCGGCACGAAGGTTCGTCCAGAGGACGCTTGCCTGCCGGAGCACCATGCGAACGTATTCGCGCAACGGGCATTCTTCCGTCGCGCGGACGTTTTGGTCTCGGCCAGGCAAGTGCCTGTTCGCCTGGACCTCCTGGACTGGCCTGCGACCCTGGAACAGCGACTTCGACGGGCCGGCCAGCGCGTGCCTGCCTACTGGCTGGAACTGCCGTCGGGCCCCGGCCCACGGCAACTGGACGGCCGTCCCTTGCGAACCGTGCGTGCCTTGATCTCGGGATGCGTTCCCCTCGCCTTCGGCTACGGAGCCTTGCCGGAAGGCATGGTTTCGCACCGGGTGACGGCGCGCGCCCGCTTCCCCCATCCATTGGCGTAGCCGCCCACCTCCATGCCGTACATCAGCGCCTTCGTGACTCACTTCCGGGCCCTGCAGGCCTGGGCTGCCCGGAACAACGCAGCCCTCGATGTGGACCTCTGCACGTTCCAACTGGAGGTCAAGTGCAGGAACCGCTATTTCTGCTTCCATCCGCAATTCGTCGGAGGCATGGAGGGGCGGATCGCCAACACGGCGGCGATCACCGGCGAGACCTCGGGCTTCATCGGGTGGCTGCCGTACCGGCCGCTGTCGTACGCGGTGTCAACCGACAAGCTGCTGTTCAAGGAGATGATCTCGGAGGCCGGTCTCCGCACGCCGGCCCGATGGTCGCCTGCGACCGGCAACGAAGTTCCCGACCGGGAGTTCATCCTCAAGCGCTCGAGCGGTTCGTTCGGCTACGACATCGCGGGCCCTTTCAAGGCCGGCACCGTTCCGGACGCTCCCAGGCAGCAGGAGGACACGGTTCGCGGAACCCTGTTCGCGGAGCAGTTCATCCGGGGAAGCGCGCTCAAGGTCTGGTGCTGGGGACAAAAGCCCTTCTTTGCGCATTTGCGGCGCCCCGCCACGGTCACGGGGGATGGGCGCAGCAGCCTCGAGGCCCTGATCCGGGCGCGTCTCGCGAAGGTGGGCGTGGCCCTCTCCCAATACCCGGAAGTAGCGGCGATGAAGAACTACCTCGCCTACCAGGGGTTCGCATTCGACGCCATCCCGAAGGAAGGTGAGGAATGCTCACTGGATTTCAGGTACGGCCGCGAGCATTCAGGCCGAAGCAACCTGGTATCGGACAACGAGCTTCCTGCCTTGCCCGAAGCCGTGAAGCGCAGCGCGGAGCGCGCGTCCGCAGCGATGGCCCGCATCCACCGCGAGATGTTCCCGGTGCCCGTCCTCTATTCCCTGGACGCCGTCGTCGACGAAGACGACGAAACCTGGTGGCTGGAGGTGAACTCCAATCCCGTGCTCCCGCCGGAGGGCTATGAGGTCATGTTCGCGGATCTGTTCGCGTAGGCAGCGGTGGCGCGGAAAGCTGGGGTTCGCGCGCTACGCGGCTCACCGCCAGCCTACGAAAGGTACGAAGGCCGGGTCACATATTCCGCCGGTACTGCCCGCCCACCTCGAACAGCGCATTCGTGATCTGCCCCAGCGAGCACACCCGCACCGCCTCCATCAGCACCTCGAACACGTTCCGGTTCTCGATCACCGCCTGCTGCAGCCGCTTGAGCATCGCCGGCGCCTGACCGGCATTGCGCGCATGGAAGTCCCGCAGCCGCTGCAACTGCCCCTGCTTCTCTTCCTCCGTCGACCGCGCCAGTTCCAGCTTGTCATGCACCGCATCCCCATGCGGGTTGCGGAAGGTGTTCACGCCGACGATCGGGAATTCGCCGGTGTGCTTGAGCATCTCGTAATGCATGCTCTCGTCCTGGATCCGCCCGCGCTGGTAGCCGGTCTCCATCGCGCCCAGCACGCCCCCGCGCTCCGCGATCCGCTCGAACTCTGAAAGCACGGCTTCTTCGACCAGCTCCGTGAGTTCGTCGATGATGAACGCGCCCTGGTTCGGGTTCTCGTTCTTCGCCAGGCCCCACTCGCGGTTGATGATCAACTGGATGGCCATCGCGCGCCGCACGCTGTCTTCGGTGGGCGTGGTGATCGCCTCGTCGAAGGCATTGGTGTGCAGCGAGTTGCAGTTGTCGTACACGGCGATCAGCGCCTGCAGCGTGGTGCGGATGTCGTTGAACTGGATCTCCTGCGCGTGCAGGCTGCGGCCCGAGGTCTGGATGTGGTACTTGAGCTTCTGGCTGCGCTCGTTGGCGCCGTACTTCTCCTTCATCGCCACCGCCCAGATGCGCCGCGCCACCCGGCCCATCACGGTGTACTCCGGGTCCATGCCGTTGGAGAAGAAGAACGACAGGTTGGGCGCGAAGTCGTCGATGTGCATCCCGCGGGCGAGGTACGCCTCGACGAAGGTGAAGCCGTTGGAGAGCGTGAAGGCCAGCTGCGAGATCGGGTTGGCCCCGGCCTCGGCGATGTGGTAGCCCGAGATCGACACCGAATAGAAGTTGCGCACGTCGTGGTGCACGAAGTATTCGGCGATGTCGCCCATCACCTTGAGCGAAAACTCGGTGCTGAAGATGCAGGTGTTCTGGCCCTGGTCTTCCTTCAGGATGTCGGCCTGCACCGTGCCGCGCACGTTGGCCAGCACCCATTCCTTGATCTTGGCCGTCTCGGTGTGCGTGGGCTCGCGGCCGTTGTCGGCCGCGAACTTCTCCACCGCCTGGTCGATGGCGGTGTTCATGAACATCGCCAGGATCGACGGGGCCGGGCCGTTGATGGTCATGCTGACCGAGGTGGTGGGGTCGCACAGGTCGAAGCCCGAGTACAGCACCTTCATGTCGTCCAGCGTCGCGATCGACACGCCGGAGTTGCCCACCTTGCCGTAGATGTCCGGCCGCGGATCGGGGTCGTTGCCGTACAGCGTGACGGAGTCGAAGGCGGTGGAGAGGCGCTTGGCCGGCAGGCCCGACGACAGCAGCTTGAAGCGCCTGTTGGTGCGGAAGGCATCGCCTTCGCCCGCGAACATGCGCGTGGGGTCCTCGTTCTCGCGCTTGAAGGCGAACACGCCGGCGGTGTAGGGGTAGCTGCCCGGCACGTTCTCCAGCATCAGCCACTTGAGGATCTCGCCATGGTCCTCGTACTGGGGCAGGGCGACCTTGCGGATCGTGGTGCCCGAGAGCGACTTGGAGGTGAGCTTGGTGCGGATCTCCTTGTCGCGGATCTTCACCACGTACTCGTCGCCGGCGTAGGCCTTGTGCATGTCGGGCCACTGCTTCAGCAGGTGCAGGGCGTCCTTGTCCATGCGCGCCAGGCGCTGCGCGGCCAGGTCCAGCGTGGCCTCGGCGGCGGGCGAACGGTCCGGCTTGTCCACCTTGAGCATGCGCGCGGCTTCCTTGAGCTGCTGGATCTCGCGGGCGAGCCGCGCCTGCTGCTTCACGCGCGCCTTGTAGCCGCGCACGGTGTCGGCGATGTCGGCCAGGTAGCGCGAGCGCGAGGCCGGCACCACGGGTGTCTGGTTGGTGCTGTGGCGCACGTCCACCTGCGGCAGGTGGCCGTCCTTCAGGGGCAGGCCCAGTTCGCTCAGGCGGGGCTTCAGGGCCTGGTACAGCGCCGTCACGCCGTCGTCGTTGAAGCGCGCGGCCATGGTGCCGAACACCGGCATCTCCTCGGGCTTCTGCGTGAACGCCTGCTTGTTGCGCTGGACCTGCTTGGCCACGTCGCGCAGCGCATCGGCCGCGCCCTTGCGGTCGAACTTGTTGATGGCCACGAACTCGGCGAAGTCCAGCATGTCGATCTTCTCGAGCTGGCTGGCCGCGCCGAACTCCGGCGTCATCACGTACATGGGGATGTCCACGTGCGGCACGATGGCGGCGTCGCCCTGGCCGATGCCGGAGGTCTCCACGATCACCAGGTCGAAGCCGGCGGCCTTGCAGGCCGCGATGACGTCGCCCAGCGCCGCGGTGATCTCGCTGCCGAAGTCGCGCGTGGCCAGCGAGCGCATGTAGACGCGCGCGCCTTGCCGCCACGGGCCGATCGCGTTCATGCGGATGCGGTCGCCCAGCAGGGCGCCGCCGGTCTTGCGGCGCGAGGGGTCGATCGAAATCACGGCGATGCGCAGCGCGTCGTCCTGGTCCAGGCGCAGCCGGCGGATCAGTTCGTCGGTGAGGGAGGACTTGCCGGCGCCGCCGGTGCCGGTGATGCCCAGCACCGGGATCTTGCGCTGGTCGGCCTGCAGGCGCATCGCCTTCACCAGCTCGGCGTCGGCGCTGCCGTTTTCCAGCGCGGTGACCAGTTGCGCCAGGGCGCGCCAGCTCTGCTCCGTGTGGCCCTCGATCGCGGCGAGGGACCTGGGCGCGAGCGCCGAGACGTCCTGGTCGCAGCGCATCACCATCTCGCCGATCATGCCCGCCAGGCCCATGCGCTGGCCGTCCTCGGGGCTGTAGATGCGCGCCACGCCGTAGTCCTGCAGCTCGCGGATTTCCGCCGGCACGATCACGCCGCCGCCGCCGCCGAACACCTGGATGTGCGCCCCGCCGCGCTCGCGCAGCAGGTCCACCATGTACTTGAAGTATTCGACGTGCCCGCCCTGGTAGGAGCTGACGGCGATGCCCTGCACGTCCTCCTGCAGGGCGGCGGTCACCACGTCGTCGACGCTGCGGTTGTGTCCGAGGTGGATCACCTCGGCGCCCATGCCCTGCAGGATGCGCCGCATGATGTTGATCGCTGCGTCGTGGCCGTCGAACAGGCTCGCGGCGGTGACGAAGCGGACTTTGTTGGTCGGGCGATAGTTCGCCAGCGCCTTGTATTCGGCGGACAGGTCGGTCATGCGGGGATTCTCCGGCGGGAAGCTGAAGCCTAGTTTACGTTGACGTAAACGTCAACCGGGCGCCCCAGAAGAAAGGCGGCCCGCGGGCCGCCTTCCTGGGGCCCCCGCCTGCGCGGGGGTGGCGAGGACAGCGCTAGCGCGCGTACAGCATCTGCGGCAGCCACAGGCCGATGCCCGGGAACATGTACAGCAGGATGATCGCGATCAGCTGGATGCCCATGAAGGGCATCATCCCCAGGAAGATCTGGTTGAGCGTCACCCACGACGGGCTCACCCCCTTCAGGTAGAAGGCCGCCATCGCCACCGGCGGCGACAGGAACGCCGTCTGCAGGTTCAGCGCCACCAGCAGGCCGAAGAACAGCGGATCGACCCCGAACTTGTCCAGCAGCGGGATGAAGATGGGCATGAAGATCACGATGATCTCCGTCCACTCCAGCGGCCAGCCCAGCACGAAGATGATCACCTGCGACAGGATCATGAACTGTGTCGCGGTGAGGTTCATCGACAGCACCCAGCGCTCCACCAGCTCCTGGCCCCCCAGCAGCGCGAAGGCCGCGGAGAAGATCGCCGAGCCCACGAACAGCCAGCACACCATGGCGGAGGTCTTGGCCGTGAGGAACACGCTCTCCTTGATCACCCCCATGGTGAGCTGCCGGTAGGCCGCTGCCAGCAGCAGGCCGCCGAAGGCGCCCACCGCCGCCGCCTCCGAGGGCGTGGCCAGCCCCAGCACGATGGATCCCAGCACCGCCAGGATCAGGATCATCAGCGGGAAGAAGCTCGTGAGCAGCATCTTGAAGACTTCCAGGCGCGTGAAGCTCAGGAAGGCATAGAAGAGCGCGAGGATGGCGGCGAAGACGCCCAGCGTGATCCAGAAGCCCTCGGGGGCGTCGACCTTCACGGCGGCGGGCCGTGCCGTTCCACCGGCGCCGGGCTCCTTCACGCCCCCCGCTCCCGGCGGCTCCTGCACGCCGGCCGCGGCGCCGCCGCCGGCGCCCGGAGGCTCCTGCACGCCGCCCGCCGCAGGGGGCTCCGCCACGCCGGATTCCGAAGGCGGCGGCTGCAGCGTGCCCGCGTCCGCCGGGGGCTCCTGGACGCCACCGCCGGCGCCCGCCGGCTCCTTGAGGCCCGTCGAGTCCGCCGGCACCTTCAGGGCGCCGTCGGCGGGCGGCTCCGAGAGGCCGCTGCCGGAAGGGGCGCTCGCGGAGGTGTCGCCGATCTGCTGCATGCCGGTGGGGTTGTCGTCCTCCACCGGCGCCGTGACGGCGTGGTAGCCCCACAGCGCGAAGAAGGCGAAGATGATCGCCGGCATGAAGACGATGCCGAGCTGCTGCAGGATGTAGCTCGTGGGCACGCCCTGGTTGGCCTTGCCCTTGAGCGCGGCGAACATGGCGGGCAGCACGTGGGCCTGGCCGGAAGGCGCGAAGCGCTGCGTGAGCGGCGGCAGCGGCACGAAGCGGTCTTCCATCGACAGCGGCGGCGCCAGCTTGGGCTTGAGCTTGGCGAGAAGGATCACGTAGCCGACGTACAGGCCGGCCAGCATGATGCCGGGGAAGAAGGCGCCGGCATACAGCTGCACCACCGAGACGCCCGCGGTGGCGCCGTAGACGATCAGCAGCACCGAGGGCGGGATCAGGATGCCCAGGCAGCCGCCCGCGGTGATCGAGCCGGCGGACAGCTGGATGTTGTAGCCGGCCTTCAGCATCGCCGGCAGCGCCAGCAGGCCCATGAGCGTGACCACCGCGCCGACGATGCCGGTGGCGGTGGCGAACACCGCGCAGGTCACGAGCGTGGCGACCGCCAGCGCGCCGGGCACCCGCGCCAGCGAGAGGTGGATGGACTTGAACAGGCGCTCGATCAGGTTGGCCCGCTCGACGAGATAACCCATGAACACGAACAGCGGGATGGAGATGAGCACGTCGTTGCCCATCACCTTGTAGGCCGCCTGCACCATCAGGTCCAGCGTGCGGTGCCAGTCCCGCTCGTACGCGAGCCAGGTGAAGATCATGCCCATGCCCATGAGCGTGAAAGCCGTGGGGAAGCCGAGCATGATGGCCACGACCACCAGCGACAGCATCAGCAGGCCGACGTGGCCCCGCTCGATCACCGGCGCGCTGAGCAGCATGTACAGGGCGCCGGCGATGATCAGCGCCATCAGCGAGAAGCCGAACCAGAGTTCCTTGCGCATCTTCATTACAGCGTCCCCTTTTCCGCCGGCGGGGCGGCCAGCACGCCGCCGGGTTCGTGCGCGTTCACCACGGCGCCGTCGGCGTGCACCATCGCCTTGAGCTTGTCGACGTCCACTTCCTCCACGTCTTCCTCGCGCGAGGGCCAGTAGCCGTCGCGGATGCAGATGATGCAGCGGGCGATCTCGACGAATCCCTGCAGCAGCAGGATGGCCCCGGCGAAGGGGATCACGAACTTGAAGGGGTACACCGGCAGGGGGACGGCGTTGAAGGTCTGCTCGCGGATGGCCAGGGCCTCGGTGAAGAAGCGCCAGCCGGCCCAGGTCATGGCGAACACGCCCGGCAGGAAGAACAGGATGTAGAGGACCAGATCGAGCGTCGCCTGGGTGCGGTCGGAGAAGAAGCCGTACAGGACGTCCCCGCGCACGTGGCCGTTCTTCGACAGCGTGTAGGCGCCGGCCATCATGAACAGGACGCCGTACAGCATGATCTGCACGTCCAGCATCCATGCGTGCGGGCTGCCCAGCACGTAGCGGGAGAACACTTCCCAGGAGATCATCACGGTCAGCCCGACGATCGCCCAGGCGAAGAGCTGCCCGAGAAAGGTCGAGAGCCGGTCTACCGTCAGCAATACCTTCTGCATCGTTGTCCTTCGTTCTACAGAGAACCGTCAGGCCAAAAAAAGGGCGGCTGGTGCAGCCGCCCCTTCATCCGGCCACGGGCATCAGGCCTTCTTGCCGCCCTTGGCGAAGTAGTGGTCGTACGCCATGCGGAAGTTGACTTCGTAGTCGAACTGCCACTGGCCGGCGCGCTGCGCGAATGCGCGCTGCGAATCCAGCACGCGCTTGAAGAACGGGTTGTCGGTCGACTTCTTCGCCACGACCTTGTCCCAGGCATCCAGCTGCGCCCTCAGGATCGAATCCGGCGTCTTGTAGAAGCTGACCTTGTCCTTGGTCTTGAGCTCGATGTAGTCCTTGGAGTTGCGGTCGATCGCCTTCCAGGCGAAGTCCGCCGACGCGGCCTGCACGGCGTAGTCGATGATGGACTTGAGCTCGGGCGCCAGGGCGTTGTACTTGCCGCGGTTGAACAGGATCTCGAACTGCTCGCCGGACTGGTGGAAGCTTTGCAGCATGCAGTTCTTGGCGACGTCCGGGAAGCCGAGCACGCGGTCGGAGGAGGCGTTGTTGAATTCGGCCGCCTCGATGAGGCCGCGGTCGAGTGCCGGCACGATCTCGCCGCCCGGCAGCGGGTTCACCGCGGCGCCGAGTTCGGTGAACATGTCGACGGCCAGGCCCACCGTGCGGTACTTCAGGCCCTTCATCTGCGCGATGTTGGAGATCGGCTTCTTGAACCAGCCCAGGGGCTGCGTCTGCATCGGGCCGTACAGGTAGGAAACCACGTCCATGTTGATGGACTTGTAGATCTCTTCCAGCAGCGCCTTGCCGCCGCCGTAGTAGTGCCAGGACAGCACGATGTTCGGGTTCATGCCGAAGGCCGGGCCCGAGCCCCACAGCGCCAGGGCCGAGTTCTTGCCGTAGTGGTAGGCCACCACGCCGTGGCCGCCGTCGAGCGTGCCCTTGTTGACCGCCTCGAGCAGCTGGAAGGCCGGCACCACGGCGCCGGCGGGCAGCACCTCGATCTTCAGGCGGCTGCCCGCCATGTCGTTCACCTTCTTGGCGAAGTCCTGCGCGAACTCGTGGAAGATGTCCTTCGAGGGCCACGTGCTCTGGAAGCGGAAGGAGGTGGTCTGCGCCATGGAGACCATCGGGGCCGACATGGCGCCGGCGGCGACGGCGGCTCCCTTCAGCAGACTGCGGCGACGTGGGGTTTTCATCTCGCTCATGCTTGTCTCCTTGACGTTGGTTTATGCGACGGGCTATCTTTGATTCGGCATTTACAACTGCCGATAGGGTTTTCACGGATCGGCTATGCCTCGGCGACAGAGTTTCCTGACGGATGGCTGTCGACCGGGCCCCCTCGATACAGGCAAGGAGACATGAGCATGAAGATGAAGAGAAGGCGGTTCTTCCAGGGTTCCGCGGCGATGGCCGCGGCTGGCCTCGGCGGCTGCGCGACGATGGGCAGTCCGGCGGGAGCGGGGCCGACGCCTTTCACCTTGGCGGGCAGCACCATCCCGGTGGCCGGTTCGGGCATGGTGTTTCCCGTGCGCCGCATCTACTGCATCGGCCGCAACTACCGCGCCCACTCGATCGAGATGGGATCGGACCCGAACCGCGAGCCGCCGTTCTTCTTCCAGAAGCCGACCGACGCGATCCAGTTCGTGGCGCCCGGCACGGTGGGCGACCACCCCTATCCCACGCTGACGAAGAACTACCACTACGAGGTGGAGCTCGTGGCCGCCATCGGCCGGGGCGGCCGCGACATCCCGGTGGCGAGCGCTCTCGACCACGTGTGGGGCTACACGCTGGGCCTGGACATGACGCGCCGCGACCTGCAGCGCAAGATGGGCGACGAGAAGAAGCCCTGGGAGATCGGCAAGAGCTTCGACCATTCGGCGGTGCTCGGCCCGCTGCACACGGTGGGGCAGATCGGGCACTTCCGCGAAGGCGCCATCTGGCTGAAGGTGAACGGTGCCACCAAGCAGAACGCCAACCTGAACCAGATGATCTGGTCGGTGGCCGAGCAGATCAGCCACCTGTCGGCGGCCAACGAGCTGTTCCCCGGCGACATCATCTACTCCGGCACGCCCGAGAACGTCGGCCCGGTGGTGCGCGGCGACGTGATCGAGATCCACATCGACAAGCTGCCCAACCTGCAGGTCAGGATCGTCTGAGCGTCGGCGCGGCGGCGGGCTGGCAGAATTCGAAGCCATGAACGCCGCCGCTTCCGCCCCGAACGACCGCGACCAGCCCCGGCCCGCCCAGGGCTACGCGGGCGACGTCACGCCCGAACTGGCCTGCCGCTGGTGGCAGGAAGGCCGGGCGGTGCTGGTGGACATCCGCACGGACGCCGAGCGCGACTGGGTCGGCTTCGTCCCGGGCGCCATCAACGTCGAGTGGAAGCACTGGCCCGGCATGCAGGTGCGCCCGGACTTCGACGAGCAGCTGCGCGCCCAGGTGCCCGCCGGCAGCCGCATCGTCATGCTGTGCCGCAGCGGCGTGCGTTCGATCGCTTCCTCCCGGCGCGCCACCGAACTCGGCTACGAGGCGTACAACGTCCTCGAGGGCTTCCAGGGCGATCCCGACGAAAACGGCCACCGCGACACGCGCGGCGGCTGGCGGGTGCGCGGGCTGCCCTGGCGGCAGGGCTGAGTCCGCTTCTTCTCTTCTTCACGAGGGCTATCCATGGCAGTCAACCTGAGCGCCCCGAGCGCGGCGACGCTGCACCCGGTGCCGGGCGTTCGCATCGGCGTGGCCGAGGCCGGCATCCGCAAGGCCGATCGCAAGGACCTCACCGTCGTCCTGCTCGACGAGGGCACGGCGGTCGGCGGCGTCTTCACCCAGAACCGCTTCTGCGCGGCTCCCGTGCAGGTGTGCCGCGAGCACCTGCTGGCCGGCGACATCCGCGCCATCGTGATCAACACCGGCAACGCCAATGCGGGCACCGGCGACGAGGGGCTGGCGCGGGCCCGTGCCACCTGCTCGGCCGCCGCGAAGCTGCTGAACGTGGCTCCCGCCCAGGTGCTGCCGTTCTCCACCGGCGTGATCATGGAGCAGCTGCCCCTCGAGCGCATCGTCGCCGGCCTGCCGGCGGCGATCGCCGATGCGCAGCCGGCGCACTGGCTGCGCGCCGCCGAGGGCATCATGACCACCGACACGCTGCCCAAGGCCTTCAGCCGGCAGGTTCGCATCGGCAGCGCCACCGTGACCATCACCGGCATCAGCAAGGGCGCCGGCATGATCCGGCCGAACATGGCGACGATGCTGGGCTTCCTCGCCACCGACGCGCAGATCGATGCGCGCCTGCTGCCGCAGCTGGCGTTCGAGCTGGCCGAGGGTTCCTTCAACCGCGTCACGGTGGACGGCGACACCTCCACCAACGATTCCTTCGTGGTGATCGCCACGCAGAAGGCGCAGCACCCGGTGATCACCTCGCTGCACACGCCCATGGGCGCGGCGCTGAAGGAGGCGATGCTGGAAGTGGCGCGCCTGCTGGCGCAGGCGATCGTGCGGGACGGCGAGGGCGCCACCAAGTTCATCACCGTGCGGGTCGAGGGCGGCAAGGACGCGGCGGAATGCCGGCAGGTGGCCTATGCGATCGCGCATTCGCCGCTGGTGAAGACCGCGTTCTTCGCCAGCGACCCGAACCTCGGGCGCATCCTGGCGGCCGTGGGCTATGCGGGCATCGCCGACCTGGACCAGACGCGCATCGAGCTGCACCTCGACGACGTGCACGTGGCCACGCGCGGCGGCCGCCACCCGGCCTACCGCGAGGAGGACGGCCAGCGCGTGATGAAGCAGCAGGAGATCACCGTGCGCGTGGGCCTCGGCCGCGGCGACGCCGCCGACCAGGTCTGGACCTGCGACTTCAGCCACGAGTACGTGAGCATCAACGCCGATTACCGGTCGTGATGCCTTCTGACGAAAGACTCATGACCCAAGAGAAGTTCGACGTCCTCATCGACCGCGCCATGCAGCTGCTCGGCCGCATCGAGGCGATCCTGCCGCAGCCGCTGTCGGCCCCCGACTGGAATGCCGCCATCGCCTGGCGCTACCGCAAGCGCGCGAGCGGCCACGGCGTGCTGGAGCCGGTGCGCCACGTCGCCCCGATCTCGCTCGACGACCTGAAGGAGATCGAGCCGCAGAAGGAGAAGATCCAGCGCAACACGCTGCAGTTCGTGCAGGGCCACCCGGCCAACAACGTGCTGCTGACGGGCGCGCGCGGCACCGGCAAGTCCTCCCTGATCAAGGCCTGCCTGAACGCCTATGCCGGCCAGGGGCTGCGCCTGCTCGAGGTCGACAAGGCGGACCTGACGGACCTGCCCGACATCGTCGACGTGGTGTCCGCCCGGCCCGAGAAGTTCATGGTCTTCTGCGACGACCTGAGCTTCGAGGAGGGCGAGGCGGGCTACAAGGCGCTGAAGTCCATCCTCGACGGCTCGGTGGCCGCGGCCACGCCCAACGTGCTGATCTACGCCACCAGCAACCGCCGCCACCTGCTGCCCGAGTACATGAAGGAGAACCTCACGTACACGCACACGGAGGACGGCGAGGTGCATCCGGGCGAGGTGGTGGAGGAGAAGATCTCGCTGTCCGAGCGCTTCGGCCTGTGGGTGAGCTTCTATCCCTTCAGCCAGGAGGAATACCTGCACATCACGGCGACGTGGCTGCAGCACTTCGGCGTCGCGGAAGCGGACATTGCCGCCGCGCGCCCGCAGGCGCTGGTGTGGGCGCTGGAGCGCGGCTCCCGCAGCGGCCGGGTGGCGTACCAGTTCGCGCGCGACTACGCCGGGCGGCACCACGCGTGAGCGGCGTCCTGGTCGCCGATGGTGATCGCCCGCGCGAGGGCGGTCCCGACCGCAAGGAGGTCGAGGTCGCCGTCGGCGTGCTGATCCGCGCCGACGGCGCCTTCCTGCTCACGTCGCGCCCACCGGGCAAGGTCTACGAGGGCTACTGGGAGTTCCCGGGCGGCAAGGTGGAGCCGGGCGAGAGCGTGGAACAGGCGCTGCGGCGCGAGCTGCAGGAGGAGATCGGCGTGACCATCGGCGCCGTGCATCCCTGGCGCGTGGAGCGCGTGGACTATCCGCACGCGCTGGTGCGCCTGAACTTCTGCAAGGTGTACGCGTGGAGCGGCGAGCTGCACATGCACGAAGGGCAGCAGTGCGCGTGGCAGCAGCTGCCGGTGACGGTAGGCCCGGTGCTGCCGGGAACGGTGCCGGTGCTGAAGTGGTTCGCGCAGGAGCGCGGGTTTGTCGGGGCGACGCACTAGGAAGACCGGACAGCCGGACAGCCGGACAGCCGGACGCAGAGGGCGCAAAGGGTACGCAGAGGACGCAGAAAAGAGAAAGAAAGAAGGAAGGAAGGGGCCTTCCTATTTCATTTCTTCTTTCGGTTTCTTTTGCGTCCTCTGCGTACCCTTCGCGTCCTCTGCGTCCGGCTGTCCGCTTTCACTGCTCCTTCGGATCCCCGAAAGGCAGATCGTCCGGCGGCGTCTCGTCCGGCACGCGGAAGCTTTCGCTCGCCCAGGCGCCCAGGTCGATGTTCTTGCAGCGCTCGCTGCAGAAAGGGCGGTACGGGTTCTCCGCCCCGTACACGCTGTCGCCGCCGCATTGCGGGCAGCGCACGATCGTCCGCTTCGCCGGTTTCTCGGATCGCATCGCCATGGCAGCCTCAGGCGCAGAGTGTCAGTTCGAACCCGGTGTTGTCGGTGCTCGGGAAGAGCCGGTCGTTGTCCTGCCGCATGAGGCGCACCGACACGATCAGGCGGTTGCCGCTGATCTCCGGCACCAGGTTCAGCGTCTCGTCGATGCGCAGGCGCAGCAGCTGGAAGGTGCGCCCCTGCGGCAGGGTCTGCTGCAGCTGGCCACCCGTGGCCATCACCTTCTGCGGCGAGCCCGAATCGCGCAGCAGCTTGAGCAGCATGTGGATCGATTCGGCCAGCGGCCCGAGCGTGGAGGCCCAGCGCTCCAGGTCCTCGCGGCGCTGCTCCGCCGGATGGTGCTGCCAGGCGTAGTACGAAGGCAGGTCGAACTCGCAGGTGCCGCCGGGGATGCTCGCGCGGCTGCGGATGCTCATGAGCCACTCGTTCTCCGTCAGCGGCTGGCCCGCCTTGCCCGGCGTGCTGTTCACGGTGCTGAAGCAGGACTCGAGCTGGCCCACCACCTGGTCCAGCACGGCCTCGGAGACGCCCGGGTTGCCGCGGTAGCCATTGAGCATGGACTTCTGCCGCTCCAGGTCCTTCAGCACGTCGGACTTGAGGTCCGCGCGCGCCGCCACGTCCATCACCTCGAAGATCGTGGTGAGCGCGTAGTGGTGGTCCAGCGGGTGGCTGCGCGGAATCAGTTCGCCCAGGCGGCGGAACAGGTGTTCCAGCCTCAGGTAGGTCCGGATGCGTTCGTTGAAGGGATATTCGTAGAGGATCACGCGACGGGAGGACTGCGGGCGGGGACGGACGGCATCATAGCCCGAAGGACCGCGCCGCCTGTTCCACTTCGTTGCGCAGTGCGTCGAGCGTGAGTCCTTCGTTGCAGATCACGAGGTCCGCGGCCGCCAGCCGCAGCGCGCGCGGGGCTTGCGCCGCGATGACAGTGCGCACCTCGTCGGGCGCCAGCGCGCTGCGCGCCACCACGCGCGCCACCTGCGTTTGCGGTTCGCAGTCCACCACCAGCACGCGTTCGACCCCGGCGCGCCAGCGGCCCGATTCGACCAGCAGCGGGATGTCGAACACGATGCAGCGCGCCCCCGCCGCCTGCGCGGCCTCGACCTGGCGCGCGATCCCGGCGCCCACCAGCGGATGGATGATCTGCTCCAGTTCACGCCGCGCCTCGGGGTGCCCATAGGCGCGCTCGCGCATGCGGGCGCGGTCCAGCGCGCCTTCCGGGGTGATGAAGTCGGCCCCGAAGCGCTGCGCGATCAGGGGGATCGCGGCGCCGCCCGCGGCGGTGGTTGCGCGCGAGATCGCATCCGCATCGACGGCTGCCGCGCCGAGGGCCTGCAGCATGGCCAGCACCGTGCTCTTGCCGCTGCCGATGCCGCCGGTGAGCCCGATGCGCCTGGGGGCCGGCATGATCAGCGCACGCCGAACGGGAAGGCGAAGGGCAGCAGGGCGGGCACCGCCGCGGGGCCGAGGACGAGGCAGACCAGGCCGGCGCCCGCCAGGTAGGGCCCGAAAGGCATCGGGATGTCCTTGTGGGCGAGCTTGCCCACCACGAGCAGCACGATGCCGATCACCGCGCCGACGATGGACGACAGCAGGATGATGGCCAGCAGGTACTCGACGCCCAGCCAGGCGCCCAGCGCCGCCAGCAGCTTGAAGTCGCCGTAGCCCATGCCCTCCTTGCCGGTGGCGAGCTTGAACGCCTGGAAGATGCCCCAGAACACGAGGTAGCCGAGCGCCGCGCCCCACACGGCGGAGTGCAGCGGCACGCTCCAGCCCATGGCGGAGACGAGCAGGCCCAGCCACAGCAGCGAGTAGTTCAGGTCGTCCGGCAGGATCTGCGTGTCCATGTCGATCAGGAACAGGCAGATCAGCAGCGCGGCGAACGCCGCCCACGCCGCCGCCTGCAGCGACAGGCCCCAGCGGGCGCCGCACAGCGCGAACAAGGCGGCCGTGACCAGTTCGACGACCGGATAGCGCATGCTGATGCCGTGGCGGCACTGCGAGCACTTGCCGCGCAGCGCCAGCCAGCTCACCACCGGGATGTTCTCGTACCAGCGGATCTGGTGGCCGCAATGCGGGCAGCGCGAACGCGGCACGACCAGGTTGAAGGCCTCCTGCTGCGGCACCGGCTGGCCGTTCAGCTCGGCGCATTCAGCCGCCCACTGCCGCTCCAGCATGGCAGGCAGCCGGTGGATCACCACGTTGAGGAAGCTGCCCACGAGCAGACCCAGGACGCCCGCGACGAGGGCGTCCATTCCCGCCGTCGCCAGCATCAGACGACGGAGCCGAGCTTGAAGATCGGCAGGTACATGGCGACCACGATGCCGCCGATGAGGCCCCCGAGGAACACGATGATCATCGGTTCCATCAGGCTCGACAGGCCCGCCACCATGTCGTCGACCTCGGCCTCGTAGAAGTCCGCGGCCTTGCCCAGCATGTGGTCGATCGAGCCGGATTCCTCGCCGATCGCGCACATCTGCAGCACCATGGAGGGGAACACGTTGGCGTTGGTCATCGCTGCCGTCAGGCTGGTGCCGGTGGAGACCTCCTGCTGGATCTTCATCGTGGCCATCTCGTACACCGAGTTGCCGGAGGCGCCGCCCACGGAATCCAGCGCTTCCACCAGCGGCACGCCGGCGGCGAACATCGTGGCCAGCGTGCGCGTCCAGCGCGCGATCACCGACTTGTAGACCAGGTCGCCGAAGACGGGGACCTTCAGCAGCAGGCGGTCCATGAACATCTGCATCTTCTCGTTGCGCTTCCACGCCTGGAAGAAGAAGTAGAAGCCGCCGCCGATGAGGCCGAAGATCAGCCACCAGTAGGCGACGAAGAACTCGCTCATGGCGATCACGAACAGCGTGGGGGCCGGCAGGTCCGCGCCGAAGGAGGTGAACACCTCCTTGAACGCCGGGATCACGAAGATCATGATGACCGTGACCACCACGAAGGCCACCACCACCACCGAGATCGGGTACATCAGCGCCGACTTGATCTTCGACTTGATCGCCTCGGTCTTCTCCATGTAGGTGGCCAGGCGGTCCAGCAGGCCTTCCAGGATACCGGCGGCTTCACCGGCTTCCACCAGGTTGCAGTACAGGCTGTCGAAGTACAGCGGGTACTTGCGGAAGGCGGCCGACAGCGACGTGCCGGTCTCGACGTCCGTGCGGATGTCGTTCAGCAGCTTGGCCACGCTGGGGTTGGCGTTGCCGCGGCCCACGATGTCGAAGGCCTGCAGCAGCGGCACGCCGGCCTTCATCATGGTGGCGAGCTGGCGGGTGAAGATCGCGATGTCCTTGGGCTTGATCTTCGCGCCCGAGCGCATGCGGCGCTTCTTGATCTTGGTCGGGTTGACGCCCTGCCGCCGCAGCGAGGCCATCACCTGGTTCTCGCCCGCGGCGCGCGTCTCGCCGCGCACCTGCTTGCCGTTGCGGTCCCGTCCCTCCCACTCGAAGACGAATTCCGCGACCTTCGTTGCTGCCGTGGCCATGGGGGCTCCTCTTGCGTCCTTGCGCTGTTATTCGTTCGTGACGGCCAGTACTTCCTCGAGGGAAGTCAGCCCGAGCCGGACCTTGTGCAGGCCGGACTCCCGCAGGCTGCGCACACCCTCCTTGCGCGCCTGTTCGGCGATTTCGAGCGCGCTGCCGTCGGCCAGGATGATGCGTTGCATGTCTTCGCTGATCGGCATCACCTGGTAGATGCCGACCCGGCCCTTGTAGCCGCCGTTGCACGCCGAGCAACCCACCGGGCGGTAGGGCGTCCAGGTGCCGTCGACGTCCTCCTCCTTGAAGCCGGCGTCGATCAGGTTCTCGTACGGGATGTCGGCCGGCTGCTTGCACTGGCCGCACAGGCGGCGCGCCAGGCGCTGCGCCGTGATCAGGATCACCGAGGACGCGATGTTGAAGGGCGCGATGCCCATGTTGCGCATCCGGGTGAGGGTGGCGGGCGCGTCGTTGGTGTGCAGCGTCGACATCACCAGGTGGCCGGTCTGGGCGGCCTTGATGGCGATGTCGGCGGTTTCGAGGTCGCGGATTTCGCCGACCATGATGATGTCGGGATCCTGCCGCAGGAAGGACTTCAGCGCCGCCGCGAAGGTGAGGCCCGCCTTGTCGTTCACGTTCACCTGGTTGACGCCGGGCAGGTTGATTTCCGCCGGATCTTCCGCGGTGGAGATGTTCACGCCCGGCTTGTTCAGCAGATTGAGACAGGTGTAGAGCGACACCGTCTTGCCGGAGCCGGTGGGGCCGGTCACCAGGATCATGCCGTAGGGACGCGCGATGGCCGTCAGCAGGCGTTCCTTTTCCTCGATCTCGTAGCCCAGGGCCTCGATGCCCAGCTTGGCGCTGCTCGGATCCAGGATCCGGATCACGATCTTCTCGCCGAACAGGGTGGGCAGCGTGGAGACCCGGAAGTCGATCACCTTGTCGGGACCGACCTTCAGCTTCATCCGGCCGTCCTGCGGCACCCGCTTCTCGGAGATGTCCATGCGGGAGATCACCTTGATGCGGGAAGCCAGCTTGTCCTTGATCGCCACCGGCGGCGAGGCGATCTCGCGCAGTTCGCCGTCGATGCGGAAGCGCACGCGGTAGATGTGCTCGTAGGGCTCGAAGTGCAGGTCCGATGCGCGGGCGCCGATGGCGTCCAGCAGCATCTTGTGCAGGAACTTGACGACCGGGGCGTCGTCGACGTCGGAGGTGGCGCCGGAGTCCTCCTCGACGACGCTCTGGTCCATCGACGCTTCGTCGAACTCGAAGTCGTCGCCGATGATGCTGTCCATGGCCTCGGTGGCCGTGGTGGCCTGGGCCTCCACCATCTTGGTCAGCTTGTCGTATTCGGCGATGACCCAGTCCACCCCCATCTGGGTGGCGAACTTGATCTTTTCCGCCGCCTGCTGGTCCGAAGGGTCCGCGCCGGCGACGATCAGGCGGTTGTTGCGCTTGGACAGCACGACGACCCGGATCTCGGCGCAGATCTTCGGGTCGAGCAGGCCCTTGGGCAGGCGGTGGTTGTCGATCGCGTCCAGGTCCAGCAGCGGGGCGCCGAACGCGGTGGACATGGTGTGCGCCAGGTCGAAGGCCGACACCGCGCCGGAACCGGTGAGTTCGGCGATGAAGCTGGTGCGATTGGCCTTGGCCTTGCGGAAGATTTCCTCGGCCGCCTTCTGCCCCAGCTTGCCGGCCACCACGAGCGCACGGCCAAGGCCGGGGAGCGCCAGGGCGGAGGCTTCTAGGGCGGGATCGACTGCGGCCATGGATGGGGTGACGTTGCGATGCTCAGCGGATGACAGTCTGAGCCCAGGATAGAAATCAGGTCAGATCATCCCGAAAAGCCGAGTTGAAGTAAATGCGAGAGGCTGACGTGGGCGGCCGACGTTGGTAGGAAGTCACGGGGACTTGCGAATGATGCACCATCCGCGTCATGACTTGTAACGACCGTGCTCCCCGGGAGGGGAGAGACTGGTCGGGGTGAGAGGATTCGAACCTCCGGCCTCTACGTCCCGAACGTAGCGCTCTACCAGGCTAAGCTACACCCCGATTTCCGTGCCCCGGCGCCTGCTGAATCGCTTCAGTAGCGCCGCGCAAGCAGCGAAGCCGCCAATTGTACCAAAGCCTGAGCATGCTCATTCGCCGGCAACTGAAGCGCTGCTGACATCGCGCGCTGCGCCTCGGCCGCGGCGGCCTGGTGCGCCACTTCCAGCGCGCCCGTTTCGCGCACGATCGCCATGATGTGATCGAGCTCCTCGAGCCCGCCCGTTTCGATGGCGCGGCGGATGAGGGCGCGCTGTTCGTCGGTGCAGCGGCGCATGGCGGCGATCAGCGGCAGCGTCACCTTGCCTTCGCGCAGGTCGTCGCCGAGGTTCTTGCCCATCTCGGAGGCCTCGCCGGCGTAATCGAGCACGTCGTCGATCACCTGGAAGGCGGTGCCCAGGGCCTGGCCGTAGTCGGCGCAGGCCTGTTCCACCTGCGGCGTGGCGCGGGCCAGCACGGCGCCCAGGCGCGCGCTCGCCTCGAACAGCTTGGCGGTCTTGGAGCGGATCACCTGCACGTAGGCCGGCTCGTCGAGCCCGGGGTCGTGCATGTTCATCAGCTGCATGACCTCGCCTTCGGCGATGACGTTGGTAGCGTCGGCCAGGATCTCCATCACGCGCATGTCGTGCGCGTCCAGCATCATCTGGAACGCCCGCGAATAGAGGAAGTCGCCCACCAGCACGCTGGCCGGGTTGCCGAAGCTCTCGTTGGCGGTGGCGCGGCCGCGGCGCAGGGTGGACTCGTCGACCACGTCGTCGTGCAGCAGCGTGGCCGTGTGGATGAACTCCACCACGGCGGCGAGGTTGAAGCGCTGCTCGCCGCGGTGGCCGAGGGCGCCGCACACCATCAGGAGCAGGGCGGGGCGCAGGCGCTTGCCGCCCGAGGAGATGATGTAGCGGGACACCTGCCCCACCAGCGGGACGCCGGAGTCGAGGCGGCGCGCGATGACCGCGTCCACCTCGCGCATGTCGTCGGCGATCAGGGACAGGACGGTGGCGGCGCTGGGGGAGGAATCGGTCAAGGGAAAACCAGTAGAGTTGGGGGATTATAAGAAGGGGCCCGGGGGCCGCCGCCGCGCATCGGCGCCAACTTGTGAGTGCCCGCCAACTATGCTATAGTCGCAGGCTTTTCCGGAAATCGGTTCGGAGAAAAGAGAGAGAAGCTTCCGTTCGGGAGCATCGTCGGGCTTCCACGGGAGCCCATCCCCTAAAGAGGTCAACCATGTACGCGGTCATAAAAACCGGGGGCAAGCAGTATCGCGTTGCTTCCGGCGACAAGATCAAGGTAGAACAGATTGCTGCGGACATCGGCCAGGAAATCACCATCGACCAGGTGCTCGCAGTCGGCAACGGCGGCGACCTGAAGATCGGGATCCCCCTGGTGTCCGGTGCCACGGTGAAGGCCACGGTCGTGGCGCACGGCAAGCACGACAAGGTGCGCATCTTCAAGATGCGCCGTCGCAAGCACTACCAGAAGCACCAGGGCCATCGCCAGCAGTACACCGAGCTCCAGATCGGTGACATCGCCGGCGCCTAAGGAGAACGGGAAATGGCACAGAAAAAAGGCGGCGGCTCTACGCGAAACGGGCGCGATTCCCAGCCGAAGATGCTGGGTGTCAAGGCCTTCGGCGGTGAACTGATCAGCGCCGGCTCCATCATCGTGCGCCAGCGCGGCACCAAGTTCCACCCCGGCACGAACGTCGGCGTGGGCCGGGACCACACGCTGTTCGCGCTGGTGGACGGCAACGTCAGGTTCGAGACCAAGGGTGCGCTGAACAAGCAGATGGTCAGCATCGTTCCGGTGGCGGCCTGAGTTAATCTCCAACCGCCAAGTCCAAGAAGCCCCGACTTGTCGGGGCTTTTTCTTTTCGAGGTTCCCATGAAATTCGTCGACGAAGCTTTCATCGACATCGCCGCCGGCGATGGCGGCAACGGCTGCGTCTCGTTCCGCCACGAGAAGTACAAGGAATTCGGCGGCCCGAACGGCGGCGACGGCGGCCGCGGCGGCCACGTGTGGGCCGTGGCGGACCCGAACCTCAACACCCTGGTGGACTACCGCTTCTCGCGCCGCCACGAGGCGGGGCGGGGCGAACACGGCATGGGCTCCGACATGTTCGGCGCCATGGGCCACGACATCACGCTGAAGATGCCGGTGGGCACCATCATCACCGACGCCGAGACGGGCGAGGTGCTGTACGAGCTGCTGCAGCCGGGCGAGAAGATCATGATCGCCAAGGGCGGCGACGGCGGCTTCGGCAACATGCGCTTCAAGAGCTCGATCAACCGGGCGCCGCGGCAGAAGACGCCCGGCTGGCCCGGCGAGAAGAAGAACCTGAAGCTCGAACTGAAGGTTCTGGCCGACGTCGGCCTGCTCGGCATGCCCAACGCGGGCAAGTCGACCCTCATCGCGGCGGTGTCCAACGCGCGGCCGAAGATCGCCGACTACCCCTTCACCACGCTGCACCCCAACCTGGGCGTGGTGCGGGTCGGGCCGGAGCAGAGCTTCGTGGTCGCCGACGTCCCCGGCCTGATCGAGGGCGCGGCCGAAGGCGCGGGCCTGGGCCACCAGTTCCTGCGGCACCTGCAGCGCACCCGCCTGCTGCTGCACATCGTGGACATCGCGCCCTTCGACGAGGGCGTGGACCCGGTGGCGCAGGCCAAGGCGATCGTCGCGGAGTTGAAGAAGTACGACCCGGCGCTGTACGAGAAGCCGCGCTGGCTGGTGCTGAACAAGCTGGACATGGTGCCGAAGGAGGAACGCGCGGCGCGCGTGAAGGACTTCGTCAAGCGCTTCAAGTACAAGGGCCCGGTGTTCGAGATCAGCGCGCTGACGCGCGAAGGCTGCGAGCCGCTGGTCCAGGCGATCTGGCAGCATATCCACGCCCTGCAGATCGCGGAGCATGCGCCGGTGGAGGTCGACCCGCGCTTCGCCTCCGACGACAATGCGCAGTCATGAGCAACAGCAGCGAACGGGACGCCACGCAGGCCCTGCGCGAGGCGCGGCGCATCGTGGTGAAGGTGGGCTCCAGCCTGGTCACCAACGACGGCCGCGGCCTCGACGAACGCGCCATCGGTGAATGGAGCCGCCAGCTGGCGGCGCTGGCGGCGGACGGCCGCGAGGTGATCATGGTCTCCAGCGGCGCCATCGCCGAGGGCATGAAGCGCCTCGGATGGACGTCGCGACCGAGCGAGCTGAACGAGCTGCAGGCCGCCGCCGCGGTGGGCCAGATGGGCCTGGCGCAGATGTACGAGACCAAGCTGCGCGAGCAGGGCATGGCGTCCGCGCAGGTGCTGCTCACGCATGCCGACCTGGCCGACCGCGAGCGCTACCTCAATGCGCGCTCCACGCTCGTCACCCTGCTGTCGCTGCGGGTGGTGCCGGTGATCAACGAGAACGACACCGTCGTCAACGACGAGATCAAGTTCGGCGACAACGACACGCTCGGCGCGCTGGTGGCCAACCTGGTGGAAGCCGACCTGCTGGTGATCCTGACCGACCAGAAGGGCCTGTACAGCGCCGACCCGCGCAAGGACCCCGGCGCGCGCTTCATCCAGCTGGCGGCGGCCGGCGATCCCGCGCTGGAGCAGATGGCGGGCGGCGCGGGATCGAGCATCGGCAAGGGCGGCATGATCACCAAGGTGCTGGCCGCTTCGCGCGCCGCGCGTTCCGGTGCGTCGACCGTGATCGCCTGGGGTCGCGAGCCGGACTGCCTGCCGCGCCTGGTGCGCGGCGAGATCATCGGCACGCTGCTGGTCGCGCCCACGCAGAAGAGCCAGGCGCGCAAGCGCTGGATGGCGGACCACCTGCAGCTGCGCGGCGCCGTGACGGTCGATGCCGGCGCCGTCGCCAAGCTGCGGTCCGAGGGCAAGAGCCTGCTGCCGATCGGCATGACGGCGGTGGAGGGGGACTTCGCCCGCGGCGACGTGATCGCGGTGCGCGATCCCGCAGGGCACGAGATCGCGCGGGGGCTGGCGAACTACGCGTCGGCCGAGGCGCGCATCCTGTGCCGCAAGCCTTCCAACGAGATCGAGAAGCTGCTCGGGTACATGGCGGAACCGGAGATGATCCACCGGACCAACCTGGTGCTGACCAGGTAGGCTGGTGGTGGAGCGCAGCGAAACCCCAGCTTCGCTGCGCTCACCGATCGCTGGGGTTCCTTCGTCACCACCAGCCTGCGAGCGTCTAGCGGTTCACCCCGCCCCGCTCGAACCGCCGCTCGATCGGCGCCCGCAGGTCCAGCACGATCTGCGCCGCAGTCCCGTTCGGCGCGCGCCCGAGGCAGGCCCCGCTGCGCGCGACCTCCAGGCCGTGGCGCGAGTTCGCCGCGGTGGTCAGCGGCTGCCACTGCGCGTCGCGCGACGGCACCCAGCCGCGGTCCGGGTTGTGGCGCGCGTACACCTTCATCTCGCCGGCATCGCAGCGGATGCCTTCGTACATCGCGTTGACGGCGCCACTGGCGCTGCTCGCGACGATCACGTAGCGCACGATGCGGTCGCTGCCGACGTTCACCGAGGCCGGGTCGATGCCGAAGCGCAGCCTGGTGCCGGGCACGTCCACCGGGATCAGGCCGCTGGTGCGCAGCGCGGGCGGCGGCGGCGCATCGAGTTCCTTCCAGTCGGGATCGTCGGGAGCGACCTGGGCCGACGCGGCCAGGCAGGCGCCGGCGAGCGCCAGCGCGAGGAAACGGCGTTGCATGCTTATCTCTTGGCGGGCGACGAGAAGGCCTGCCCTTGCGGGTTCGGTTCGAAGGTGGCGCCCGGGGGCAGTTCCATGCCGCCGGCAGGCAGCTGCATGGGCTGCTGGTCCTGCCCGGCGTGATCGCCCTCGCGCGTGCGCATGCCTCCGCGCAGATAGCGGTTGCGGTGGTCGGTGCGCGGGAGATAGCGCGCGAGTTCCCGCAAGGCCATCTCGTACACGCCGCGCTTGAATTCCACCACCACGTCCAGCGGCACCCAGTAGTCGTTCCAGCGCCAGGCGTCGAACTCCGGATGGTTGGTGGCGCGCAGGTTCAGGTTCCAGTCCTGCCCCATCAACTGCAGCAGGAACCAGATCTGCTTCTGCCCCTTGTAATGCCCGCGCGCATCGCGCCGGATGTAGCGTTCCGGCACTTCATAACGAAGCCAGTCGCGCGTGCGGGCGATGATGCGAACATGCTCCTGCTTCAACCCGACTTCCTCGTGCAGTTCCCGGAACATGGCCTGTTCGGGTGTCTCCCCGCGGTCGATGCCGCCTTGCGGGAACTGCCAGCTGTGCGTCCGGATGCGCTTGCCCCAGAACACCTGGTTTTTCTGGTTGAGCAGGATGATGCCGACGTTAGGCCTGAAGCCGTCCCGGTCAAGCATAATCACACCCCAAATCTTTGAACTGAGCCCATTATGCATGGCGCCCCTGTGCGCTGGAAGGGCTCGGACTCCCCACTTTCCCCGGTCACTAGATGAGAGCCTCGCAGTTCCTGATTTCCACGCTGAAGGAAGCGCCCTCCGATGCCGAAGTCACCAGCCACAAGCTGATGATGCGCGCCGGCATGATCAAGAAGCTGGGCGCCGGCATCTACACTTACATGCCCATGGGGCTGCGCGTCATCCGCAAGGTGGAGGCCATCGTGCGCGAGGAGATGAACCGCGCCGGTGCCGTCGAATGCGCGATGCCCGTGATCCAGCCGGCGGAACTGTGGCAGGAGACCGGCCGCTTCGAGAAGATGGGCCCCGAGCTGCTGCGCATCAAGGACCGCCACGAGCGCGACTTCATCGTGCAGCCCACGTCGGAGGAGGTCGTCACCGACATCGCGCGCCAGGAACTGCGCAGCTACAAGCAGTTGCCCAAGAACCTGTACCAGGTCCAGACCAAGTTCCGCGATGAACGCCGTCCGCGGTTCGGCCTGATGCGCGGGCGCGAATTCATCATGAAGGACGCCTACAGCTTCGACCGCGACCCCGCGGCGGCGAAGAAAAGCTACGAGACCATGGCGCAGGCCTATCGCCGCATCTTCGACCGCTTCGGCCTGCGCTATCGCGCCGTCGCGGCCGACAGCGGCGCCATCGGCGGCGACCTGTCGGAGGAGTTCCAGGTGATCGCCGCCACCGGCGAAGACGCGATCGTCTACTGCCCCCAGAGCGAGTACGCGGCCAACATGGAGAAGGCCGAGGCGCTCGCGCCGCAGGGCCCGCGCGGCTCGCCGAAGCAGGAGATGCGCAAGGTCCCCACGCCCGGCAAGGCCACCTGCGAGGACGTCGCGGCGCTGCTGGGGGTGCCGCTGGACACCACCGTCAAGTCGATCGTGCTGGCCACCGACAAGCTCGATGGCAAGGGCACGCCCGTCAGCACCCAGGTGTGGCTGCTGCTGCTGCGCGGCGACCACGACATGAACGAAATCAAGGTGAACAAGGTGCCGGGGCTGGATGCGGGCTTCCGCTTCGCCACCGGCGCGGAGATCCTCGAGTACTTCGGCACCAGGCCGGGCTACCTGGGGCCGATCGGCCTGAAGCAGCCGGTGAAGATCGTGGCGGACCGCGAGGTGTTCGCGATGGCCGACTGGATCTGCGGCGCCAACGAGGAAGACTTCCACATCGCCGGCGTGAACTGGGGCCGCGACCTGCCGGAGCCGGCGCTGGTGGCCGACATCCGCAACGTGGTCGAAGGCGACCCGTCGCCGGACGGCAAGGGCAAGCTGGCCATCGAGCGCGGCATCGAGGTGGGCCACATCTTCTACCTGGGCACCAAGTACAGCGAGCCGATGAAGGCCACCTTCCTCGACGAGGACGGCAAGCCCAAGGTGTTCGAGATGGGCTGCTACGGCATCGGCATCACGCGCCTGCCGGCCGCGGCCATCGAGCAGAACCACGACGAGCGCGGGATCATCTGGCCGGACGCGATCGCGCCGTTCACGGTGGTGGTGTGCCCGATCGGCATGGACCGCAGCGCCGACGTGAAGGCCGCCGCGGAGAAACTGCACGACGAACTCGCGGGCGCCGGCATCGACGTGCTGCTGGACGACCGCGGCGAGCGCCCGGGCGCGATGTTCGCGGACTGGGAGCTCATTGGCGTGCCGCACCGCATCGTGATCTCCGACCGTGGCCTGAAGGAAGGCCAGCTCGAATACCAGCACCGCCGCGACGCGGGCGCCACCAAGGTGCCCGCCGGCGAGATCGCCGGCTTCGTGAAGGGGCGGCTGGCCGCGTGATGCTGACGCGCCGGACGCTCCTGCAACCGGCGCTTGCCGCGCTCGCGTGGCCGCTGCTGCCCCGGGCCGCCCATGCCGGTGCGCAGGTGGAGGAGCCGCTGGCCGATTCGGTGCGTACCGCACTGACTTCGGCCGTGGCCTTCAGTGGCCCGCCGGAGCCCATCTTCGCCGACACCGAAGGGCGCCTGAGGTACCTGCGCTGGCTCGGGGCCATGAGCCACAAGCTCAGGGCGCGCAAGGCGGACTGGGACGAGCGCCGCGAATTCCTGCAGACGGCCTGGTACGAAAGCCGCCGCGCGGGCCTCGAGCCGTCCCTCGTGCTGGGCCTGATCCAGGTGGAAAGCGCGTTCCGCAAGTTCGCGGTGAGCCCCGCCGGCGCGCGGGGCTACATGCAGGTGATGCCGTTCTGGACGGGCCTGATCGGCAACGGCGATCCTTCGAGCCTGTTCCACATGCAGACCAACCTGCGCTTCGGCTGCGTGATCCTGCGCCACTACCTCGATCGCGAAGCCGGCGACCTGTACCTGGCCCTGGGCCGCTACAACGGCAGCCGCGGCCGCCCTGCGTATCCGAACGCAGTCTTCCGCGCGACGAAGCATTGGGAGTGGTCGGACGCCGGGCGCGGACCCGTGGCTTCGTAGAGAGGCAGAAGAAAGCGGACTGCCGGACGCAGAGGACGCAAAGGGTACGCAGAGGACGCAAAAAAAGAAAAAGAAATCTTAAAGGTTCTTCCTTTAAGGTTTTTCTTTTGCGTCCTCTGCGTACCCTTCGCGTCCTCTGCGTCCGGCTGTCCGCTTCCGGCTGTCCGCCTTCGGCTGCCCGCCTTCCGGGAGTTACTGCACGAACCCCATCTTCGTCTTTCCCGCGTTGCACTTCGGCAGGTCGTCGGTCGCGATGCACTCGCGGTGGGACAGGCGGGCGTTGCCGAAGCCGGTCATGAGCGCGCGGCGCATCTCGCGCGGCGCCAGTTCCGCCAGGCAATCCAGCACGTCGTCGCCTGGCTCCTCGTCGAAGCGCCGTCCCCAGCCGTGGTCTTCGCGGATGGACTTGTACAGGTTGCGGGCGATCGTGCGCGCCTGTTCGTGGGTGGGCGCATCGATCTCGAACACGTTCATGCGGTTCAGGATCGGCTCGGGGATGCAGCGCTCGTCGTTCGCCGTCATGATCCAGATCACCTGGCTGGCGTCGATCGCGATCTCGGCGAATTCGTCCATGAAGGCGCCCGCCGTGTCGTGTTCCAGCAGGCCGTAGAGCGCGCCCAGCGGATCGTATTGCGCATCGGCACTGGCCTTGTCGATCTCGTCGACCACCAGCACCGGGTTCGCGTACTGGCCGTCCACCAGCGCCTCGAACACCTTGCCCGGCTTGGCGCCCTTCCACTGCGAGGAGGCGCCCGAGAGCAGCCAGCCCGCCGTCATCGAGCTCATGGGAACCAGGCTCATGCCCGTGCCCAGCAGATCCGCGAGTTGCCTGGCGAAATGCGTCTTGCCGATGCCGGGCGGGCCGAGCAGGAGCATGGGGGTGATCTCGATGCCGTCGACGGCGTCCTGCGACAGGGCGACATGGCGCTTGATGTCGTCGAGGGCCTCGGCGAAGTTCGGGAGCTGCTCGTACAGCGCCGCCATTTCGGGAATGCCGCTGGGCTTGACCTGGAAGCGCTCGGGGCCGCGTTCGAGCATGCGCTCGTAGGTGGCGCGCAGGTTCTCGTGGTCGCGCGCGGGGAGCTTGGCCAGCTTGCGCTCCACGTCGTGCGGGCGGAACACGCTGCGCAGGTTGGCGATCGGCAACTTCAGGCCGGGGGACGTTTGCGGAACCAGACTGCGCGATTGCATGGCCACTCCTTCAACGACTTTGCTGGATTCCAGCATAGGCCGTGCCAGCCAGCAATCGGGAGGGTCAGCAGGCGCACGACGGTGTCAGCGCCAGTCGACAGTGGAAGCGGGACCGGCCGCCATTGGCAGCCGGTCTCGTCGAGTGCTGACGGGGGAAATTCCCCCGTTGCCCGGGTTCAGGCCTGGGAGGAGCCCAGGACCTGCTGCAGTTCGCCGCTCTGGTACATCTCCATCATGATGTCCGAGCCGCCGATGAATTCGCCGCGTACATAGAGTTGCGGGATGGTCGGCCAGTTGCTGTATTCCTTGATGCCCTGGCGGATCTCGTCGTCCTCCAGCACGTTCACGGTCTTCAACTGCTCCGGGTCGACGCCGCAGGCCTTGAGGATCTGCACGGCGCGGCCCGAGAAGCCGCACATGGGGAAGGCCGCGCTGCCTTTCATGAACAGCAGGACGTCGCTGTTCTTGACCAGTTCGGCTATGCGTTGCTGGGCGTCGCTCATGGGGTGTCTCTCCTGGATGCCGGTTGCTTTGAACCCGATTATCCCAGTTCGGGCACTTGTCCACCCGAACAGCGGGTAATGCCGGCGAGGTCCTTGCGGCTGCTCAAACGGGAAAAACCCGCATCGCGCAGCAGGGCCTCGACGGCGCAGGCCTGGTCCCAGCCGTGTTCCAGCAGCAGCCAGCCCCCGGGGGCGAGGTGGGCTGGCGCGGCGGCGACGATGGCGCGCAGGTCGGCCAGGCCGTCATCCTGCGCCACCAGGGCCGAGCGCGGCTCGTGGCGCAAGGTGGCCAGGTGCTCGTCGTGCTCGCGCACGTAGGGCGGGTTGCTGACGATCAGGTCGTAGCGGCCGGCGCCCGCGAGCCAGTCGGCCTGCCGCAGGTGCACGGGCAGCTCCAGCCGCTGCGCGTTGGCCCGGGCGACCGCGAGCGCGTCGGCGCTTCGGTCCACCGCTTCGACCACGGCGTCCGGCCGCGCGGACCGGATCGCCAGCGCGATGGCGCCGCTGCCGGTGCCCAGGTCGATCACCCGCGGGGCGGGCAGCGGCCGCAGGACTTCGAGCGCCCACTCCACCAGGGTTTCGGTGTCCGGCCGCGGCACCAGCACGCGCGCATCCACCCGCAGCGGCAGCCCGAAGAATTCCTTCTCGCCGCTGAGGTAGGCCAGCGGTTCGCCGGCCGCGCGGCGGCGGCACAGCGCCGCGAAGGCCTCCTCGGCGGCCGGTGGGAGCGTGCCGTCGTCGTGCGCGACCAGCCAGCCGCGCTCGGTGCCGGCGCGCCCCAGCACGTGCAGCAGCAGCAGCTGGGCGTCGATCCGCGCGAGCCCGAGCGCCGCGGCCTGCGCGAGCGCCTCCCGCAGGTTCATGCGCGAACCGCGCCCATGCCGATTTCCAGCTCCTCGAGCTGTTCGGCGCGGCGCGCCAGCAGCAGGGCCTGGACCACTTCGTCGAGGTCGCCTTCCATGATCGCGCCCAGCCGGTACAGCGTGAGGTTGATGCGGTGGTCCGTCATGCGGCCCTGCGGGAAGTTGTAGGTGCGGATGCGGTCGGAGCGGTCGCCGCTGCCGATCAGGCCCTTGCGCAGGGCGGCGTCCCGGGCGGCGCGCTCGGAGCGCTCCTTCTCCTGGATCCGCGCGGCCAGCACCTGCAGCGCCTTGGCCTTGTTGCGGTGCTGCGAGCGGTCGTCCTGGCACTCGGCGACGATGCCCGTGGGCAGGTGCGTGATGCGCACCGCGGAGTCCGTCTTGTTCACGTGCTGGCCGCCCGCGCCCGAGGCGCGGAAGGTGTCGATGCGCAGGTCGGCCGGATTGATCTGGACCGCCGCGGCTTCGTCGGGCTCGGGCAGGGCCGCGACCGTGCAGGCGCTGGTGTGGATGCGGCCCTGGTTCTCGGTGGCCGGCACGCGCTGCACGCGGTGGCCGCCCGATTCGAACTTGAGCTTGCCATAGCAGCCTTCGCCGACCACGCGCACCACGACTTCCTTGTAGCCGCCCGCTTCGCCCTCGCTCTCGCTCATGAGCTCGGTGCGCCAGCCCTGGCGCTCGGCGTAGCGGGTGTACATGCGCAGCAGGTCGCCCGCGAACAGGGCGGCTTCGTCGCCGCCGGTGCCCGCGCGGATTTCGAGGAAGGTGTTGCGGGCGTCGTCGGGGTCGCGCGGCAGCAGCAGGGCCTGCAGTTCGCTTTCCAGCGCCGGCAGCTCCGTCTCCAGCGTGGCGAGCTCCTCGCGCGCCATCTCGGCGAACTCGGGGTCGTCCATCATTTCGCGCGCCTGCGCGAAGTCGCGCTCGCGCTGCAGGTAGCGCTGGAACTGGCCGGCCACCACCGTCACTTCCGCGTGCTCGCGCGTGAGCTCGCGAAAGCGCTCCATGTCGTTCACCACTTCGGGCTGGGACAGGTAGAAGTCCAGCTCCTGCAGGCGGACCGGGAAGCGTTCGAGTTGCTGGCGGAGGAAGGGCTTCAAGGGGAGGTTGTACGTTGGGCGTCGAGCGTTGAGCGTAAACGACAAAAGAGCGTGGCGTTCGACGCTCGACGCCGAACGCTCGACGCTCGACCGCGGAAGCTAGCGCTCTTTGCGCAGGAAGAAGTGCTCGATCGCCGCGCTGGCGCGCTGGCGCGACTCGGGGTCGGCGGCGCGCAGTTCGGCCATGGCGCCGTGCAGCATCTTCTGCGTGAGGCCGCGCGAGAGGGCCTCGAGCACGGCATCGATGTCCTCGCCCTTGGCCAGCTGCTTGCGGGCCCGCGCGAGTTCCAGGGCACGCCACTCGTCCGCCTGGTTGTTCAACTGCTTGATCAGCGGCACGACGTGGCGCTGGTCCATCCAGTGCACGAAGCTCTGCACGCCGGCATCGATGATGGCCTCGGCCTGGGCCACGGCGGCCTGGCGGTTGGCGTGGCCGGTCTGCACCACGTGGGCGAGGTCGTCCACGGTGTACAGGTAGACGTCTTCGAGCGCCTTGACTTCGGGCTCGATGTCGCGCGGCACGGCCAGGTCCACCATGAACATGGGGCGGTGCTTGCGCGCCTTGAGCGCGCGCTCCACGGCGCCCAGCCCGATGATCGGCAGCTGGCTGGCGGTGGAACTGACGATCACGTCGAATTCGTGCAGGCGCGCGGGCAGGTCGGCCAGGCGCATCACCTCGCCGCCGAACCGGCTGGCGAGCTTCTCGCCGCGCTCGAGCGTGCGGTTGGCGATCGCGATGGCCTTCGGGCTGCGAGCGGCGAAGTGCGTCGCGGCCAGCTCGATCATCTCGCCGGCGCCGACGAACAGCACCTTCACCTGCGACAGGTCCTCGAACAGGTTGCCGGCCAGTCGCACGGCGGCGGCCGACATGCTGATGGAGTGCGCGCCGATCTCGGTGGAGGTGCGCACTTCCTTGGCGACGGCGAACGAGCGCTGGAACAGCTGGTTCAGCGTGGTGCCGAGCGCGCCGGCTTCGTCGGCGACGCGCACGGCGTCCTTGAGCTGGCCGAGGATCTGCGCTTCGCCCAGCACCATCGAATCGAGGCCGCTGGCGACGCGGAAGGCATGGCGCGCCACGCCGGCGTCCTGCAGCATGTACGAGTGCTCGCGCAGCACGCCGCTTTGCACCTGGCCGGACTGCGCCAACCATTCGACCGTGCTGTCGATCTCGTGCTTGGTGCCCGCGCAGTAGATCTCGGTGCGGTTGCACGTGGAGAGGATCGCGGCTTCGGGCTGGCGGCCCAGGCGGTTGCCGATGTCGCTGCGCAGCGAGTTGAGCGTGGGTGCGATCTGGTCGAGCGCGAACGCAAACCGCCCCCGTAGATCCACGGGGGCTGTCGTATGGTTGATGCCGAGGGCCCAGACTGCCATGCGCCGAATTATAAAATTCGATGAGTATTCAAGCACTTACCCCTTCCATTCCTCCAGTTGTCCTGGATCAATTGAGAGCATCTTGGGTTTTTTCGACATTCTGGACCACCTGCTGAGCTTTGCCGCCCCGGCCCTGGCCGTGGCGCTCCTGGTCACCCTGGCCGCCCCCCTGGTCCTGCCGCGTACCGCCCAAGGCCCCGGCTGGTGGGCCCGCCTCGCTATCAATTGCGCAGCAGGACTGGTCACGCTGGCCGCCGGGGTGTGGTATTTCGGCCGCGACGGCAAGATGGCGACCTACGTCGTCCTGGTGCTGGCGGTGGCCACCGCCCAGTGGCTGTCGGCCCGCGCCTGGCGCTCCTGACATGCTGTTCCTCCTTTCCCCCGCCAAGACGCTGGACTATGCGTCGCCCATTCCCGACGTCCCGCACACCCTGCCGGCTTTCGCCGCCGACGCCGCACGACTGATCGAGGTGCTGCGGCGCTACTCGCCCCAGCAGATTTCCAGCCTGATGGAGATCAGCGATCCGCTGGCGGCGCTGAACGTGGCGCGCTACCAGGCCTGGTCGCCGAAATTCACCGGGCGCAATGCGCGCCAGGCGGTGCTGGCCTTCGATGGCGACGTCTACGACGGCCTGCAGGCGCGCCGCATGGGCCGCGCCGACCTCGAATGGGCGCAGCAGCACCTGCGCATCCTGAGCGGCCTGTACGGCGTGCTGCGGCCGCTGGACTGGATGCAGCCTTACCGGCTGGAGATGGGCACCTCGCTGAAGGTCGCCTCGGCCGCCAACCTGTACCAGTACTGGGGCAGCCGGATCTCCGAGTGCCTCAACGAGACGCTGGCGGCAGACAAGACGCCGGTGGTGATCAGCCTGGCCTCGCAGGAATATTTCAAGGCGGTGGACCGCAAGGCCCTCAAGGCGCGGGTGATCGACTGCGTGTTCGAGGAATCAAGGGGCGGGACCTGGAAGATCATCAGCTTTTCCGCCAAGAAGGCGCGCGGTCTGATGGCCCGCTACGCGATCACCCGGCGCCTGGAGACTCCGCGCAAACTGGAAGCTTTCGACTTGGAGGGCTGGCGCTTCGACCCGGCTGCATCGCAGCCCGAGCGGATGGTCTTCCGCCGCAGGACCACATCATGAGCACGACGGGGAACAAGCAGCAGGTCACGCCGGAGCTGCGCAAGTGGATCGTGGAGCAGGCCGAGGCGGGCCACGGCGCCGATTCGGTGCTCAAGGCGATGATCGCCTCCGGCTGGAACGAGGACGTGGCCATCGACGCCATGGAAGACACGCTGCGCGGCCACCTGGAAAGCAAGGCGGTCGCGCAGGGCCTGCCGCCGGCGCTGCCGGTGCCGGAGCCTTCGCTGGAAGAGTCGCCGCTGTACCTGGATGCGGGCGACCGCCAGGTGGCGGTGCTGCAGTCCATGGTCAGCCCGCGGGTCATCGTGTTCGGGGGCCTGCTTTCCGACGCGGAATGCGAGGAACTGATCGCCCTGGCGAAGCCGCGGCTGGCGCGCTCGCTCACGGTGGCCACCAAGACCGGCGGCGAGGAGGTCAACGCCGACCGCACCAGCAACGGCATGTTCTTCCAGCGCGGCGAGAGCGAGCTGGTGCGGCGCATCGAGCAGCGCATCGCGAAACTGGTGAAGTGGCCCGAGGAGAACGGCGAGGGCCTGCAGATCCTGCAGTACGGGCCGGGCGCCGAATACAAGCCGCACTACGACTACTTCGATCCGGCCGAGCCGGGCACGCCGACCATCCTGCGCCGCGGCGGCCAGCGGGTCGCCACGATCGTGATGTACCTCGGCGAGCCCGCGAAGGGCGGCGGCACGGTGTTTCCCGACGTGCACCTGGAGGTCGCCCCCAAGCGCGGCAACGCCGTCTTCTTCAGCTACGAGCGACCGCATCCGTCGACCCGCACGCTGCACGGGGGCGCCCCGGTGCTGGAAGGCATGAAATGGATCGCGACCAAGTGGCTGCGCGAGCGCCGCTTTGACTGAGACCCCGCAGCGATGAAGGTCCGCGCCAACGGCCTGTCCCTGGAGGTGGAGGACAGCGGAGCGGACAGCGGGCGCGAGACTGTGCTGCTGGTCATGGGCCTGGGCATGCAGCTCACGGCCTGGCCGCAGTCGCTGGTCGACGCGCTGGTGGCGGCCGGCCACCGCGTGATCCGCTTCGACAACCGCGACATCGGCCTGTCGACCTGGCTCGACCACCTCGGCGTGCCGAACCTGCTGTGGGAAAGCGTCAAGCTGCGCATGGGCCTGGCCGTGCGCGCGCCCTACACGCTGGCGGACCTGGCCGCGGACGCCTTCGGCGTGCTGGACGCGCTCGGCATCGCCAGCGCGCACGTGGTGGGCGCCAGCATGGGCGGCATGATCGCGCAGCGCATGGCGCTGGCGGCGCCCGAGCGCGTGCGCACGCTCACCAGCCTCATGAGTTCCAGCGGCGCGCGTCGCCTGCCGGGGCCGCATCCGCGCGTGCTGCAGGTGATGCTGGGCCGGCCGCGCGACCACGGCGAGCCCGCGGTGCTGGCGCACTACGTGCGGCTGTTCCAGGCGATCGGCAGCCCGGGCTACCCGGAGCCCGAGCCGGTGCTGCGCGAGCGCATCCTGGCCTCGGTCCGCCGGGGCGGCTACCACCCGGCGGGCTCGGCGCGCCAGCTGGCCGCGATCGCGGCCGATACGACGCGGGCCGACGCCTTGCGCGGGATCCGCGTGCCCACGCTGGTGCTGCACGGCGCCTCCGATCCCCTGGTGCCGGTGGCCTGCGGGGAGGACACCGCGCGCCGCATCCCCGGTGCGCGGCTGGTGACCATCCCCGGCATGGGCCATGACCTTCCGCCAGGGGTGGTCGAGCGCCTGCTGCCGCCCCTCACCGCCCATCTGCGGCTAGTCTCACCATGATGGATTCCCCGGAAGAATCGCAACTCGGCAAGCCCGTCCGCTACGCCGACCAGTACGACGCCAGCCTGCTGTTCCCGATCTCCCGCGCGCCCAAGCGCGAGGAGCTGGGCCTGGCCGGACCGCCGCCCTTCTTCGGCGCGGACCTGTGGACGGCGTTCGAGCTGAGCTGGCTGAACCCGCGCGGCAAGCCCCAGGTCGCCATCGCCCATTTCACGGTGCCCTGCGAGACGCCCAACATCGTCGAGAGCAAGTCGCTCAAGCTCTACCTGGGCAGCTTCAGCGGCACGAAGTTCGCCACGCACGAAGAGGTTCGCCAGCGCCTGCGCACGGACTTGAGCGAAGCCGTATGGCGCGGGGCCCCGGCGCCGTCGACCATCGGCGTCAAGCTGCTGCTGCCCGAACTGTTCGACCAGGAACCGGTGCACGAGCTGGACGGCCTGAACCTCGACCGGCTGGACATCGAATGCACCGACTACACGCCGGCGCCGCAGTGGCTCAGGACGGTGGCGGGCGAGCCGCCGGTGGAGGAGGTGCTGACCAGCAACCTGCTGAAAAGCAATTGCCTGGTGACGGGGCAGCCGGACTGGGGGAGCATTCAGATCCGGTATGCGGGGGCGCAGATCGACCAGGAGGGGCTGCTGCGCTACCTGGTGAGCTTTCGCAACCACAACGAGTTCCACGAGCAGTGCGTGGAGCGGATCTTCATGGACCTGTGGCGCTGCTGCAAACCTTCACAGCTGGCGGTGTACGCACGCTATACGCGCCGGGGCGGCCTGGACATCAACCCCCTGCGCACCAGCCATCCGATGCCGCTGCCGGCCAACATCCGCACGGCGCGGCAGTAGGCGCCGCCTCAGCGCACGCCGATCCAGTCGCAGCGCAGCCGGCGCGCCCGGTGGGCACGGGCGCGCCAGGTCACGTACATGGTCGGCGCGGACATCGCCACCGCCAGCAGCGGCGCCGTCCAGAGGGCGCCGAAGGTGAAGGCCGGGATCCAGCCGACCCATCCGACCAGCCAGAGGGTCAGCATCACATCCCAGGTGTGGTATTCGACCGGGTGGTCGGTCTGGTGGGCAACGTGCCACTTCTTGATGCGCTGCAGGGCGTCCAGGTCCATTCGATGCTCCTCCGCTCGCCTCCGCCAGTGCGAGGGCTCGAAGCTCAGTGTAAGTTCCGCGTCAGCTCGGTCAATCCACCGGTTGGCTTTTCGGGCTGTCATCCGATATCCGGTGCGCGTCGTGCATCCTCGAACAGGTCCGGAGTGGTTTCTGCCACACGATGAGGGCTCTCGTCCGACCCGGCGGCGGCGGCGGCCGTGGCAAGCGAGTCGGCGCGCACCAGCTTGCCCACCCGCACGCCCAGCAACCGCAGCCGCTGGCGCAGGTCCACGCGCTTGAGGCACAGGCCCGCCGTGCGGCGGATCAGGGCCGCGTCGGCGGTGTAGTGGTCCAGGGTGTGGTCGCGGGTGGCGGTGCGGAAGTCGTCGTAGCGCAGCTTGATGCCGATCGTCCTGCCGACGTAGCCCTTGCGCCGCAGGTCCTCGGACACGCGCTCGCACAGGTCGGTGAAGATCGCGCCGAGCTCGGCGCGGTCGCGCACCGCGTGCAGGTCGCGCTCGAAGGTCGTCTCCCGGCTCATGGAAACCGGTTCGCTCTCGGTGACCACGGGGCGGTCGTCGCGGCCCCAGGCGGCCTCGTGCATCCAGGCGCCGTAGGCCTGGCCGAAGTGATCGACCAGCCATTCGCGCGGCTGCGCCGCCAGGTCGCCGATGGTGTGGATGTGCAGGCCGGCGAGCTTCTCCCCGGACTTGGGCCCGATGCCGTTGATCTTGCGCACCGGCAGCGGCCAGATCTTCGTCTGCAGGTCCGCCTCGAACACGATGGAGATGCCGTTCGGCTTGTTGAACTCGCTGGCCATCTTGGCCACCAGCTTGTTGGGCGCGACGCCGATCGAGCAGGTGAGGCCGGTCGCCTCGAAGATGGATTTCTGGATCAGGCGGGCCAGCACCCGGCCGCCTTCGCGCTGGCCGCCGGGCACGTCGGTGAAATCGATGAACACCTCGTCGACCCCGCGGTCCTCCATCACCGGCGCGATCTCCTGGATCACGGCCTTGAACGTGCGCGAAAAGCGCCGAATTTCGTCGAAATCCGCCGGCAGCACGAGGGCCTGGGGGCACAGGCGGGCGGCCTTCATCATGCCCATCGCGGAGCCGACGCCGAACTGGCGGGCCGGGTAGGTCGCCGTGGTGATCACGCCGCGGCCGACGTAGTCGCGCAGCAGAGGAAAGGCTTCCACCGGGATTTTCGACAGCGGCCGGTCGGCAAAGCGTTGCAGCAACGCATCATCCGCGCTGCGCCGGCCGCCGCCGATCACCACCGGCAGGCCCTTGAGTTGCGGATACCGCAACAGCTCCACGGACGCGAAAAAGGCGTCCATGTCGAGGTGGGCGATGCGGCGGAGGGCTGGCACCCGCCGATTGTCCTATTGCACGGAAACCGTAACCCTCCGCTTACGCGTTTGACGTAACACAAACCGTTCGCGTTCCCGAGTCGGGATCATCCGCGGATGGATCGTTGGGACCAAGAACACGGCGCCGCGAGTGCCGAGGGGCCGGTGGCGCGCATCATGTACGCCAGCCAGGCCTCCATCCGCCACTCCGTGTACCAGGAGATGGAGAAGATCCGCGCCAGCGCGCTCAAGCACAACGAGCCGGCCGGAATCGCCACCGCCCTGCTGCACCAGTCCGGCTGGTTCGTCCAGTGGAAGGAAGGCCCGGCGGCGGCGGTGCAGAAGATCATGGAACGCGTCGCCGGCGACGTGCGCCACTTCGACCTGCGCATCGTGCACCGCAGCCGCGGCCCGCGGCTGCTGACCGGCCCCTGGTCGATGGCGATCGTGCAGTGCCAGGAAACGACGGCGGACATGGAGCTGCGGGTGCAGCAACTCAAGCAGCAGGTCGACGACGGCCTGCAGTTCTCGCCCCCCGCCGTCTGGCGCCGCCTGTCGACGCCGATGCGGCATCCCGGCGCGATGCGCCAGCAGGACCCCGACGCGTTCCAGCGCGTGCTGGTCTGCGGCGCCTCGGGCATGGGCTCGTTCGACATGGTGCGCTGGCTCGCCGAGGAAAACGAGGTGGAGGTCGTGCACCGCCGCTTCGCCGGCGCGATCGAGCTGGATGTCGGCACCGATTACGTGGACTTCGAGCAGGAAGGGCGCGTCTGGCGCGTGATCGCGATGGCGCGCCACGGGCTGCACCTGCCGCTCACGCGGGCGTTCATCCCCGACTACTCGCATGTCGTCCTGCTGCTGTCGGTGGATGCGGAGCGCAACGAGCAGCTCATGCAGCGCGTTCTGCGCGCCTACGAGTTCCTGAACCATCCGCCGGCGCTGATCGGCGTGGCCAGCCGCGCGGACATGCACGCGCTGCCGGCCGCCCTGGCGCGCCGCTACGGCCTGCCTTACCTCACCGCGGTGGCGGATTCGCGCGACCCCGAGGCGAGCTGGGCCGAAGTCCAGCCGCTGCTGATGCACTGGCAGCAGGCCGCCAACAGCTCCGTGATCTCCGGCAACAGCCGGATGCTGGTCGGTCAGTAATTCGGCGGCAGCAGGATGCTGCGGTCCACGTCGCGGATGTCCGTGCGGCCGCAGAACGCCATCGAGAGGTCCAGCTCGTTGCGGATGATGGCCAGCGCCTTCTCCACCCCCTCCTGCCCCATCGCGCCGAGGCCGTAGAGCATCGCGCGGCCGATGTAGGTGCCGCGCGCGCCCAGGGCCACCGCCTTGAGCACGTGCTGGCCGGAGCGGATGCCGCCGTCCATGTGCACCTCGATGCGCTTGCCCACGGCGTCCACGATGTGGGGCAGGGCGGCGATCGACGAGGGCGCACCATCGAGCTGGCGCCCGCCGTGGTTCGACACGATCACCGCGTCGGCGCCGGAGTCGGCGGCCAGCCTCGCATCCTCCTCGTCCTGCACGCCCTTGAGGATCAGCTTGCCGCCCCAGCGGTTCTTGATCCACTCCACGTCGTTCCATGACAGGCGCGGGTCGAACTGCTTGGCCGTCCATTCGGACAGCGACCCCATGTCCTCCACCCCCTTGACGTGGCCGACGATGTTGCCGAAGTGGCGCCGCTTCGTGCCGAGCATGCCCAGGCACCAGCGCGGCTTGGTCATCATGTTCAGGATGTTGGGCAACGTCAGCTTGGGCGGCGCCGACAGGCCGTTCTTCAGGTCCTTGTGGCGCTGCCCGAGGATCTGCAGGTCCAGCGTGACCACCAGCGCGGAGCAGCCGGCGGCCTTGGCACGGTCGATCAGGTTCTCGATGAAGGCGCGGTCGCGCATCACGTACAGCTGGAACCAGAAGGGGTGGCGGCCCGTGCTCTCGGCGATGTCCTCGATCGAGCAGATGCTCATGGTGGACAGCGTGAACGGAATGCCGGCCTTCTGCGCCGCGCGCGCGGCGAGGATCTCGCCGTCGGCGTGCTGCATGCCGGTGAGGCCGGTGGGCGCGATCGCGACCGGCATGGCCACGTCCTGGCCCACCATCGTCGTGCGGGTGCTGCGCCCTTCCATGTTCACCGCCACGCGCTGGCGCAGCAGGATGCGGTCGAAATCCGCTTCGTTGGCGCGGTAGGTGCTCTCGGTCCACGAGCCGGAGTCGGCGTAGTCGTAGAACATGCGCGGCACGCGCCGCTGCGCGAGGACCCGCAGGTCCTCGATGTTGGTGATCACGGGCAAGTCACGTCTCCTGAAGCGGCCGCCATCGTAGCGGGTCGGCCCCGGGGCGCTCCGTGTTGCGTCGACGCCACCCCTCATGCCGTCTATCAGATTCAGCCAACCGCTGATAGGGCCGAGCTCTGTGGAAAACAACAGCTTAGGGCGTTCACTTAACCAAACTGACGTGAGAATCCGTCTAAGGAAGGGCTGATTGTAAATTCAAGCCCGATATTAGGTTTCATACGACACATATCGTTACGTGCAAGGGTGACCGTGCCCCGGACGGATGTGTCATTCGAATCCTGTTTTGTTGACTTTCCTTCCTTCGCAATCCGGAGCACTCCTGTGAGAAGCCATCGATCCACCCTTCGCGCGGCGCTAGTCGCGGGTGCCTTCGCAGCGCTTGGCTGCGCTGCCTGGGCCCAGCCGAACGTCCAGAGCGAACTCGTCGCGGAAAAGCTGGTTCGCGCCCCCTCGGGGCAGCTTTCCAGGACGGCTGCCGACGCCGTGAAGCCGGGCGACCTGGTCGCGTACACCGCGACCTACCGCAACACGGGCAAGGACGCGGCCCGCTCGCTGGTCGTGACGGTGCCCGTGCCGGCCGGCATGGACTACCAGGGCCGCCAGGTCGACGAGAAGCTCGCGCCCTCGCTGGCCAGCCTCGACGGCAAGACCTACGCCGCCATTCCGCTCACGCGCAAGGTGAAGAACGCGCAGGGGCAGGAGGTGGTGCAGGAGGTGCCCGTTGCCGAATACCGGTTCCTGCGGTGGAACGTGCCGCAGCTCGCTGCCGGCGCCAATGTTTCCGTGCAAGTGACCGCCAAGGTCAGCACCAGCCCTTGACCAGTGGGTGACCACGTCTTCGAAGAAAGAGACTCGCTATGAACTTGAAAAACCCCTGGCGCAAGGCGTTGGGAGCCGCGACCGCGGCCCTGGCCCTCGCCTTTTCCATGCTGCTGCCGGCCACGTCCGCGCACGCCGCGCCGGCCGCCGGCACGGTGATCGGCAACCAGGCCAGCGCCACGTACACGGACGGCTCCGGCACGTCCCGCACGACCACCTCGAACCTGGTGCAGACGACCGTCTCGCAGGTCAAGAGCTTCACCCTGACCGCGAACGGCAACCAGACGGCGACGCCCGGCCAGACGGTGTACTTCCCGCACACCATCAACAACACCGGTAACGGCACCGACAGCTACAACCTGAACGCTGCCACCGGCGCCCCCGGTACCCCGGGCTTCACGCCGACGGGCATGGTGTATTACGCCGACGCCAACGGCGACGGTGTCCCCGACAACGCAACGCCCATCACGACCTCGACGCCGGTGCCCGCAGGCGGCCAGTTCCGCTTCGTCGTGGCAGCGGTGGTGCCCGGTGGTGCCGCGCTCGGCGCGATCGGCAACGTCACCGTGAACGTCAGCGACACCGTCACGTCCTTGTCGAACACGGACCAGATCACCGTGGCGGCTTCCGCCGTGAGCGTGACCAAGAGCCTGGACATCACGTCCGGCCCGTCGCCGAGCACCTCGGCGGTCACCGTGACGCTGCGCTACACCAACTCCGGCACCGCCGCGGCGTCCGCCCTCGAGATCACGGACGTGCTGCCCTCCGGCATGACCTACGTCGCGGGCTCCGCCTTGTGGTCCGGGTCCTCGCTGACGGACACCGCGGGGGGCGACCCGGCGGGCATCTCCTACTCGGCGGTCACGACCGGGGGAGTGACGACGATCATCGCGACGATCGCCAGCGTTCCCGCGGGCGGCTCCGGAGACGTGAAGTTCAAGGTCAACATCGCATCCGGCCTGGCGCCCACCAACGGCGGCAACCAGTCGGTGACGACCAACGTGGCGACGTACAAGACGAGCACCCAGACCACCACGATGAGCACGAACAACGCGCTCTACACGGTGCTGCAGACCGCGTCGGTCGCCCTGAGCGCATCCAGCACGGTGCCCGGTGACACCAGCACGGCCACCGTGGCCCTGGCGGCCCAGGGCTCGGTGGTGAGCTTCCCGATCTACGCCTTCAACACCGGCAACGGCACGGACACGCTGAACATCAGCTACGCCAACATCGGCACCTTCCCCGCCGGAACGACCTTCCAGATCTTCCGCGGCGACGGCACGACCCCGCTGATCGACACCAACGGCGACGGCATCGTCGACACCGGCCCGCTCGCGCCGTCCACCACGGTGCCCATGGCCCTGGTCGTGAAGGCCACGCTGCCCGCCAGCGGGACTCCGGGTGCGGGCCCGTTCAGCGCCACCTTCACCGCGACGAGCGTCTTCAGCTCCGCCGCGACCGACACGGTGCTCGTGAGCCTGACGGCCATCACCCCGAGCGCGGTGGACGTGACCATCGACGCGGCGTTCGGCCAGGGCGGCGCGCTGGGCACGGGCACCGGCTCCGGCACCGCGGTCAAGACCGACTCGGTGACCCCGCTGCAAAGCGCCTCCAGCACCTGGCTGTTCCGCATGTACGTGAACAACCGCGGCACCGCTGCCGACGCCTACAACCTGTCGCTGCAAAGCGCGATGCCGGCCGGCTGGGGCGTCACCTTCTACGCCAACACCGCGGGCAGCTGCGCGACGCTGGGGAGTTCCATCTCGAGCACCGGCAGCATCGCCGGCCAGGGCAGCCTGCTGGTCTGTGCGGTCGTGACCGTGCCGAGCATCCAGAGCGGGTTCGCCGCCCCCGGCAGCCGCACCTTCGAGCTGCTCGCCCGCTCCGCATCCAATCCGACGCAGTCGAACGACTACGCGGCCGTCGCCATCGACCTGGCCACCGTGAACTCGGTGTCCCTGAGCCCGAACGGCATCCAGCAGACGTATGCCGGCGCGCCGGTGACGTACACGCACTCGGTCGCCAACCTCGGCAACACGGCCCAGACCGTGACCTTCACCGCCGGCTTCCTCACGGATGCGCAGGTGGCCGCCGGCTGGACGTCCTCCGCGTACATCGACAGCAACAACAACGGCGTGTTCGAACCCGGCACGGATCCGCTCGTGAGCACGACTTCCAGCATCCCGCTGGCCGTCGGTGCGAGCAAGACGATCTTCGTGCGCGTGTTCGCCCCCGGCTCGGCCACCTCCGCCAGCCCGGCCGACGTGACGACGCTGACCGCCACCTACACGGGCGGCACGACCTCGGCCACCGACACGACGGGCATCACCGATGGCCTGCTGCTGCTGAAGGAACAGGTCGCCACCGCGTGCGGTGGCGGGGCCCCGGCAGGCCCTTACTCGAGCAACCCGATCGCCGCCGGCGCAGCGACCGCTCCGGGCCAGTGCATCGGCTACAAGATCACCGCGACCAACACCACGGCGCAGACGATCAGCAACGTGGTCCTCTCCGACACGGTGCCCGCGAACACCACGCTGAACACCGGCTGTGGCTCGCCGGCTGCCAGCGGGGGCGCGACCATCGGCGGCACGGCGACGACCACCGGAAGCACCGGCACCGTGACGGCGACCGCGGCCACGCTCGGCGCGAACGCCTCGTTCACCGCCACCTTCTGCGTGCAGATCAACCCGTAGCCCGGGCGGCGCGAGCCGCAGTGACGGGCGGCGTCCTTACCGCAGGGCGCCGCCCTTTTTCTTGAGAAGGGACCGCGAAAGTGCAAGGTGCAGCCGGCAAGTTCCACGCGGCCGCAGGAAGATTCCTGCGCCGCCTGGCCTGCCTGCGCCGTGGCCTGCCGCTGCTGGCCGCGGCCGCGATCGCGGCCACCGCTGTCCCCGCGACGGCACAGGTCCCCTCCCGCACCATCCGCAACATCGCATCGGTCACGTATTCCACGCTGGCCGTGCCCGTCAAGTCCAACGAGACCCTGCTGGAAGTCGCTCTGCCGCAGTACAGCGTCAGCCTGCGCACCAGCACGCCCACCGCCCCACCGGGCCAGACCGTCACCTTCACCGCGCGCGTGGACAACCGCGGCGGCGCTGCCGCCCCCGCCGTGGCGGCCTACACGCTGGACGGCGTCGCCTCCACCGCGGGCTTCGTGCTCATTCGCGTGCCGGCGGACGCCGATTTCGCCGCTGCCGGCGGCATGTCCTTCTATCACTACGCCGGCCGCCCCGCCGGCGAATTCCGCAGCGGCGCGCCGGCGGCCGGCAAGGTCGACGCCGTCGGCATGCTGCTCGCGCAGGTGCCCGCCAGCGGCTCGGCGGAGTACAGCCTGCAGCTCGTTGCGCGCAACGTGGCGGCCGTGTACGGCAGCGGCGTCGTCCTGGAGATGGGCGCGGGCGTCGGTGCCGACGGCGGGACGGCGTCCTGGCTGCAGGCCGGCACGCCGGCACGGACGCAAGTGGTCGCCGCCCCCGTGGCGCTCAAGGTCTATGCCGACCAGGCCGCGACGCTGCCCGCGCGCGCCGTCTACGTGGGCAACAGCGCCTGGCTGCGGCTGGAGGCGCAGGCCTGCAACATGGACCCGAATGCGGTGGACGTGCGAACGGCCCGCGTCACCACCAGCGACGGCGACACCGAGCGCATCGTCGCCACCGAAACAGGCCCCGCCACCGGCGTGTTCCAGCTGCAGCGGCTGCCCACGCGCCACGGTGCGCCGCAGCCCGCCAGCGACCACCTCGAATCGCCGGCCGGAGCGACGGTGACGGTGACCGTGGACGGCTGCTTCGCTCCCATCACCGCCAACTTCCAGCTGATCGACCCGCGCGGCACCGTCTTCGATTCCAGCAGCAACGAGCCGCTCGACGGCATGACCGTGTCGCTGCTGGTCGCGCAGGGCGGCGCCTGCACCGGCAGCCTCGCGAACGTGCTCGCCGAGGACGACGCCGGCCAGCTCGTTGCCTCGCCCAACCCGTTCCGCACGGCCAACGGCGGCCGCTTCGAATTCCCGCTGGTGGCCGCCGGCAGCTACTGCCTGAAGGTGCAGTCCACGCCGGACTACACCTTCCCCTCCGCGAAGCCCCTGTCCGCCATGCCGGCGGGGCGCGTGCTCGCGGCCGGCGGCGCCGCGAACCCGAGCCTGGGCGCCCCGTTCCCGGTCGGTCCCGCGCCGGAGCCGGTGGTGCTGGACCTGCCGATGGATCCCACCGGCTCGCAGCCGCTGACGCTGTTCGTCGCGAAGAAGCCTTCGCGCGGCGTGGTGCTGGTGGGCGAGCAGCTGGATTTCACCGTCACCGTGCGCAACGTGGGCGACAAGCGCGTGAGCGCGATCCAGCTGCGCGACGTGATGTCGCCCGGCCTGAGCCTCATGCCCGGCACGGTGCGCGTCAACGGCGCGAACGTCGCCGAGAGCCCCTCCGGCGCCCGCCTGACGCGGGTGGCCCTGCCGGACCTCGACCCGGGGCAGACGCACACCGTCACCTACCGCACCGCGGTCACGACGTCGGCCGGCGACGACGTGCGCAATGCCGCCTTCGCCGCCGGCCGCGGCGGCCAGTCGAACACCGCCGAAGTGAAGGTGCAGGTGCGGCGCGGCTTCGAGACCGACAACAAGGGCGTGCTGACCGGCACCGTGTACCTCGCCTGCGGCCGCGAGTCCGCCGTGGGCATGCCCGGCGTGCGCCTGCTGCTGGAGGACGGCACCTCCGTGCTGACCGACGGCCGGGGCCGCTTCAGCCGCTACGGCCTGCGCCCGGGCACGCATGCCCTCAAGCTCGATCCCGCGAGCCTCCCCGATGGCGTGCGCCTGGCGCCCGGCGCGCGCCCGCTCGATTTCGTGGACCTCAAGGACGGCGAGCTGTTCAAGCGCGACATCGCGCTGGAATGCTCGCCCGCGGCGCAGGTCGCGGCGCAGGCGCGCGCCCGCACCGCGCCCGACGAGGAGGTGTTCCGCAGCATCGACCGCAACTTCACGGCGACGGTCCCCGCGCCGGTGCTGGCGGGCGTGGTGGGGCCGGTGACCAGTTCCGGCGTGGTCGCACCGGCTGCCGCGGCGCAGCCGCGCAGCGCGCCTCCCGCGGCTGCCGCCTCGGCCCCGGCGCCGGCGCCGGCGGCGCCCGGCGCCGCCCCCGCTGCGGCTGCGGCTGCGGAAACGGGCCAACCCTCCGCCCTGGAAGCAGCCCTGCTCGCCAGCGCGGACAACAAGGCGGCGTTCCTCAACCTGGCCGATGGCCAGGTGCTGCCCACCAGCGTCACCGCCATCCAGGTCAAGGCACCCGCGGAGAGCCGGCTCGAGCTCACCGTCAACGGCGAGGCCGTGCCTCCCACCCGCATCGGCCAGCGCTCGCTCTATGCCGAGAAGGCCATGATGGGCCTGGAGTTCGTCGCCGTGCAGCTCAAGCCGGGCGCCAACGAGATCCGGCTCGCGCAGAAGGACCAGTTCGGCAACGCGCGCGGCACGGCCGTGGTGCACGTGACCGCGCCGGGCGAACTGGCGCAGATCAGCCTGTCGCCCGTGGCCGAAGGCTTCTATTCCGGCGAAGCGGGCCAGGCCCTGGTGCGCATCCGCCTGCTCGACGCGGCCGGCATCCCGGTGACGGCGCGCCTGCCGGTCACGCTGTCCACCGACCTCGGCCAGTGGCTGGTCCCGGGCACCCTCGAAGCCGACGGCGCGGTGCGCGTGTTCGTCGAAGGCGGGCAGGCCGAGGTTGCGATCACGCAGCCCGCGCAGGCCATGCGCGTGAACGTCACGGCCGCCAGCGGCGGCGTGGTGCACCGGCAGACGCTCGACTTCGTGCCGCGCGCGCGTCCCTTCATCGCCGCCGGCGTCGCCGAAGGCATCGTGCGCCTGCGCTCCGGGCAGGCGATGCGGGTGGCGCCCACCACCTCGCTCGACGCGTTCAGCCGCGAACTGCAGGGCGTGTCGCGCGACTTCGGCCAGGGCCAGGTGGGTGCGCGCGCCGCCGTGTACCTCAAGGGCAAGGTCAAGGGCGACTACCTGCTGACGCTGGCCTACGACTCGGACAAGCAGACCCGCGACCGCCTGTTCCGCGACATCTCGCCCGACGAGTTCTACCCGATCTACGGCGACGATTCGACGCGCGCCTTCGATGCGCAGTCCACCTCGCGCCTGTACGTGCGCGTCGAGAAGGGCCACTCGTGGTTGCTGGTGGGGGACTTCAATACCGAGTTCGCCGCCGCTTCCGGCGTGAAGCCGACGTTGTCCGCCTACAACCGCCCGGTGACCGGCGCCGCGACGCACGTCGAAGCGGGCCCGGTCGCCGTCGATGCCTTCGTCACGCGCGACCGCACCAGGCAGCAGGTGGCCGAGATCGCCGCCAACGGCACATCCGGCCCGTACACGATCGGCGTCACCGACCTCGTGCCGAACAGCGAGCGGGTGGAGATCGTCGTGCGCGACCGCCTCAACCTGCAGGTGGAACTGCGCCGCACCACGCTCACGCGCCTGCAGGACTACGAGATCGAGGAGCTGAGCGGCCGCATCCTGTTGCGCTCGCCGCTGTTCGCCTTCGACGCCGAGGGCAACCCGGTGTTCCTGCGCGTGAGCTTCGAGGTGGACACGAACCAGGCCGCCTTCACCACCGCCGGCGCGCAGGTGACGGCGCGCGTGGCGGAGCGCACCACCGCCGCCGTGCGCATGGTGCGCGAGGGCAATCCCGCGGCGCCCTACACCCTGCAGGGCGCCATCGTGCAGTCGCAGGTGGGCCCCAACCTGCAGGTCACGACCGAACTCGCGCGCTCCGAGCGTGGCGGCGCCACGCCCGCCAGCGGCACCGCGGCGCGCGTGGAGGCCAAGGGGGCGGTGGGCCCGGTGGAACTCAATGCGGTCGTCACCAGCACCGGCAGCGGCTTCGACAACACCTCCTCCGGCGTGAGCCCCGGCCGCCTCGATGCGACCGCCAGCGCCAGCCTCAGGATCGCGGACAACCTGAAGATCGTCGGCAAGCTGGCCGAAGGCCGCGACCGCCGCACGCAGGCCCACCAGGAGGTCGCCTATGCCGGCGTCGAAGCGACGCCCCTGCCGGGCCTGACGGTGGAAGCCGGCCTGCGCAGCCTGAAGGACACCGGCGCCGTCGCGACGGCCGCGGCCGCGCAGCAGACCGACGTGACCACGGTGCGCGCCAAGGCTTCGCTGCAGCCGCAGTCGCTGCCGGAGCTCACCGCCTTCGTCGAGGCCGAACAGGCCCTGGAGGACTCTTCGCAGCACCTGCTCGCCGGCGGCGTGTCGTACCAGCTCGGCTCGGGCACCAAGCTGTATGCGCGCCATGAACTGGTGAACACGCTGCCGGTGCTCTCCAGCGCCGCGACCAGCCACCAGAAGACGGCGCTCGGCTTCGAGACGGCGTACCGCACCGGCGGGCGCTTCTACGGCGAACTGCGCGACACCGCGGGCCAGGGCCTGTCGCTGCCCGCCGCCGCCTTCGGCGTCAAGGACAGCTGGGAGCCGTTGCAGGGCGTGCGCCTGGCCGCCGGACTGGAGCGGGTGCAGGCGCTGCGCAACGCGCCGGCCGGCGCCACGCTGCCCACCGGCGGCGATTCGCTGGCGGTGACCACCAGCGTGCAGTTGAACCTGGCCGAGCGCTGGCGCGCCCACGCGCGCGTCGAAGTCAGCCGCGGCGACACCGAAGACACCCTGCTGGTCGGCTCCGGCCTGGCCTACAAGCTGAGCGACGCCTGGACGCTGCTGGCGCGCCAGGCCTTCTTCCGCTCCGAGCGCACCACCGCGCCGCGGCTGCAGATCACCTCGCGCATGCAGCTCGGCTCCGCCTGGCGCTCGGTGGGCCGCGACGCGCTGTTCGTGGCGGAGTCGGTGCGCGAACCCGTCGCCGAAGGCGGCACGCGCGAGTCGGGCGTGGTGTCGGTGCAGTACGGCCAGGACGCCGGCGACAAGCTGCGCTTCTCGACCCGCCTGGCCGCCCGCAGCTCGCGCGAGAACACGATGGGCATGGCGACGCGCTCGCACGCCGCGGTGGCGGGCCTGCGCGCGTCCTGGCAGGTGGACCGCCAGTGGAACGTCGCCGCCCAGACGCTGGTGCTGGCCGGCGCGGGCACGCGCAGCCTGGGCTTCGGCGTCGAGGCCGGCTACCGTTTCGCGGACAATCTGTGGCTGGTGGTGGGCTACAACTTCATGGAAGCGCGCGACCCGGTGCTGGCGCGCGACGACTTCTCCCGCGGCCTCTATTTCCGGGTGCGCTACCTCTTCGACGAGACGGCGCTGGACGGGATGGTGAACTGAGATGCGGATCACCACCGTCCTGCGTTCGTTCCTGCTGCTGCTCGCCTTCGCCGCGGCCCTGTGCGGCATCGCCCTGCAGCCCGCCCGCGCCGCGCTGCAGGCCACGCCCGCGTGGTGGGGCGCTTCGGCCGCGGCGTCCTCCAGCTGGCACTACCGCGTGCCGCTGACGCTGCCCGGCACGCCGGCGGCGAATGCGACGGCGGTGTTCAACGTCGATTTCAACGCGCTGCTCGCCAGCCTGGGGATCAGCGGGACCTTCGACGTGAACTCGCCGCGGGTGGTGGCCGCCGACGGCACGCTGGTGCCCACGCAGGAATTCACCGACGCGATGTACAACGGCGCGACGGATGCCGCCGGCAACGGCAGGGGCGAGATCCGCTTCCTGACCAACTCCACCGCCACGACGTACTGGCTGTACTTCGACATCACCCAGAACGGCACCAAGGCCGCCAACACGGCCGCCGCGATCGACGGCAACTTCGAGAACCCGGGGGCGATACAGAACAACCTCGTGGCGCCCACGGGCTGGACGGTCACCCGCAACGCGGGCGCGATCGACACGCAGGTGCGGCCGACGGAAGCGCCCTCCGTGACCGCCGACGGCACGACGGTGGGCAATGGCGCCTCGCCGCGCACGGTCGACGGCGCGCCGCGCTCCGGCCTCTACTCCTTCCTGATCGGCGCGCGTTCGGCCAACGAGTCGCAGAACGGCCAAGACATCATGCAGCTGCAGCGGACCATCGTCGTGCCGGCGACCAACCCCGGCGTGCTGAAGGTCCGCTTCCGCGTGCAGGGCTGGGATTCCAACGACAACGGCAACACGGGCAGCTTCGACTACCTGGAAGCCGCGATCACCGGCACCGGCATCACCACGAACAACTTCATCGGTCCGCTGGCGAACAACTACACGACCCTGCCGTTCTCGCCGAACAAGGGGACGACGCAGGCCGGCCGGAGCAACTCGGGCTACGGGCAGTACAACGGCTTCGACACCGACACGCGGGGCACCCACCGCGCCGGCATGACGGTCGCGGCGGGCTCCGAGCCGTGGTGGGAGGCGACCGTCGACCTCACGCCCTACGCAGGCAGGAGCATCACCCTGTCGTTCACCACCAGCCACATCACGCAGTACCGCTCGTGGTGGCACATCGACGACGTCGAATGGTCGGTGATCAACGGCACCGTCGGCACGCCGCAGGGCTTCGGCGCCGCGCTGGAACTGCCCTCCGCGGCCACCCCCGTGCAGTATCCGGGCGACGTGCTCACGATCCGCGCGCGGCTCGACGGCGTGGGCAAGACCGGCGCCGTGGTCGCCGACCTGTACCGGCCCGATGGCAACCTGGTGAAGGCCGGCATCCTCCTCTACAACGACGGCACGCACGGCGACGCGACCTCCGGCGACGCGCTCTGGACCAACAACGGCTCGGTCGCCGCCCAGGCGACGTACACCTTCAGCCCGTCCGACCCGGTGGGGGCGTGGTCGGTGGTGCTGCGCGCCGCCGACAGTTCCTCGCCCGTCTCGGGACAATCCGCGGGCCTGGTGCGCGTGCCGGGCCAGCCGGTCACGCCGGTGAACGGCACGAACTTCTCCAACGTGGATGTGCAGGCGATCACGTTCAGTCCCTTCATGGCCATCAGCGGCAAGGTGTACCGCGACAGCAACCAGAACGGTGCCCTGGACGGCGGCGAACCCGCCGCCGCGGGCATGTACGTGAAGCTGGTGCAGAACGGCACGGTGCTGGTGGCCACGCCCGACGGCAACGGCGCCTATGCGTTCACCGGGTTGCGCGCGGGCACCTATACCGTGCTGCAGTCCACCAACAACAACACGGGCGACACCTCGCCCAGCGTGCCGTCCGGCGCGGTGCAGACCGAACCGTCGGGGGGCGGCAGCCGCACGATCACGCTGTCCTCGGGGGTGTCGGTGACGGCCAACTTCGGCCAGTACACGGCGGTCAACAACCGCCTGACGGGCAAGATCTTCGCCGACTCGGGGGCGGGGAACGTCAACGCGCTCGACGGCTCGCAGGGCGGCAGCGAACCGGCGCTGGCCGGCCTGACGGTCACCCTGCGCAATGCGGCCGGCACCACGGTGGCGACCGCCGTCACCGGCGGCGACGGCCAGTTCGAGCTGGCGCTGCCTTCCAGCCTGGCGGGCACGCAGGTCACGCTGGTCGTGCCGGCCGTGACCGGCTACGAGCTGGCGCGCTTCGGGGCCGGCAACACCAACGGCACCGTGTCGCTCGCGGCCGGCACGCTCGTCTTCACCCCCGGCAGCGGCAACGACTATTCGGGCGTGGTGGCCTCGATGCTGCCCATCTCCACCCTCGTGCAGGGCCAGGCGAAGACCATGCCCCCGGGCGGCGTGGCGACCTATGCGCACCGCTTCAACGCGGACGCGAACGGCACGGTGAGCTTCGCGCTGTCGTCCCAGCCGCCCTCGTCGCTGCCGCAATGGCAGGGCCTTCTGTACCGCGACAACGACTGCAACGGGGTGATCGACGGCTCCGATGCCTTGCTGCAGTCTTCGGTGCAGGTGCTGGCCGGCGGCTCCGTCTGCGTGATCGTGCGCGACCTCGTGCCGCAGTCGGCCAGCATCAACATGGTGAACCAGCACCAGCTCTCGGCCACCTTCGTGGTGACGCAGGGCGTGGGCTACACCGCCGCCCCGGCGGTGAATCTCGACCTGACGACCGTGGGCACCACCACCGGCAGCGGCCTGACGCTCACGAAGGCGGTGCGCAACCTGACCACCGGCTCCGGCTGGGACACCGCCGGCCAGGCCGTGCCGGGGCAGAGCCTGCAATACCGCCTGACCTTTCGCAACGACACCGCCAGCCCGATCACCAGCGTGCAGGTCAACGACTTCCTGCCGGCCTACGGGGTGTTCCAGAGCGCCGCGTGCGGGACGATGCCCGCGGGCCTGGCGTGCAGCGTGAGCACCAGCCCCGCGGCCGGCGCCACGACGGGCGCGATCCAGTGGACCTTCACCGGCCCGGTGGCGCCCGGCGCCACCGGCGAGGTCACCTTCAACTGGATGCTGGCGAACTGAGCGCGGCGCTCAGGCCAGGCGCTGGCGGTGCCGCTCGATCTGCGCGCGCACCTGCGCCGGCGCGGTGCCGCCCAGCGTGTTGCGCGCATTCAGCGAGCCGCGCAGCGACAGCGCGTCGTACACGTCCTTGTCGATGGAGGGATGGAACTGCTGCAGCACGGTCAGCGGCAGCTCCGACAGGTCGCACTGGTGCGACACCGCCGCCTTCACCGCGTGCGCCACGGTTTCGTGGGCGTCGCGGAAGGGCAGCCCCTTCTTCACGAGGTAGTCCGCCAGGTCGGTGGCGGTGGCGTAGCCCTTGAGCGCCGCCTGCTCCATGGCCTGCGGCTGCACCGTGATGCCCTCGATCATCTCGGCGAAGATACGCAGCGTGTCCTTGAGCGTGTCGACGGTGTCGAACAGCGGCTCCTTGTCTTCCTGGTTGTCCTTGTTGTAGGCCAGCGGCTGGCCTTTCATCAGCGTGATCAGGCCCATGAGGTGGCCGACCACGCGGCCGGTCTTGCCGCGGGCGAGCTCCGGCACGTCCGGGTTCTTCTTCTGCGGCATGATCGACGAGCCGGTGGTGAAGCGGTCGGCGATCCGGATGAAGCCGAAGTTCTGCGACATCCAGAGGATCAGTTCCTCGGAGAATCGGCTCACGTGCACCATCACCAGCGAAGCGGCGGCGGCGAATTCGATGGCGAAGTCGCGGTCGCTCACCGCGTCCAGCGAGTTCTGGCACACGCCTTCCATGTCCAGCTCGCGCGCCACGGCTTCGCGATCGAGCGGGTAGGTGGTGCCGGCCAGGGCGGCGGCGCCGAGCGGCAGGCGGTTGACGCGCCGGCGCACGTCCAGCATGCGTTCATGGTCGCGCGCGAACATCTCCACGTAGGCGAGCATGTGGTGGCCGAAGCTCACGGGCTGCGCCACCTGCAGGTGCGTGAACCCGGGCAGCACCACCTCGACGTTCTTCTCCGCGATGGCGACCAGCGCCTGCTGCAGGTCCACCAGCAGGTCCGCGATCAGGTCGATCTCGCCGCGCAGCCACAGGCGCACGTCGGTGGCGACCTGGTCGTTGCGGCTGCGGCCGGTGTGCAGGCGCTTGCCCGCGTCGCCCACCAGCTGCGTCAGGCGCGCCTCGATGTTCAGGTGCACGTCCTCCAGATCGAGCTTCCACTCGAAGGCTCCGGAGGCGATTTCGGCGCGGATCTGCTCCATGCCGCGGCGGATGTCGGCAAGGTCCGTTGCGGAAATGACACCCTGTTTCGCCAGCATCGCGGCGTGCGCGAGGGAGCCCGTGATGTCCGCCTGCCACAGCCTCTTGTCGAAGAACACGCTGGCGGTGTAGCGTTTGACGAGGTCGCTCATGGGCTCGCTGAAGAGGGCGGACCATGCCTCGGACTTGTGATCGAGTTGGCTCATAGGAGATGCACGTAGGCGCTGGCGGATGGGCAAAGGGGGTGTGCTTCACCAATAATGGCGGCCGAAGGAGGCCTTCGTGCCGCGCACGCGCGCGGCCCCACAGGTGATGGACGACTCGCAACTATTATCCGCGTTCCAGGAACTGGCCCGGGAACAGCAGCCGAAGGTGGCGCCACCGCGGCACCGGGCGATCTTCGACGCGTGCCACGTGGGCGTGGTGCTGCGGGCCGTGGTCTTCGTCGAGGCCGTGATGGCCGTCGGCGCCATGTTCGGCGCCGAATCGCTGGTGCAATGGGTCCAGCGCACCGCGGTGCTCAGCGCCGCGGCCCTGCCCGGGGCGCTCGGCTGGCTGGTGGTCACCTGCAGCTGCAAATGGCTGCTCGCGCGGCTGCCGGCCATGGCGCAGCAGGGCTTCGGTGTCGCCCTCGGGACGGTGTGCGGACTCTATGGCTGCGGGATCCTGGCGCTGGTGACCGGGCCGGGGCAGGTGTCGTGGGTCGGCTCCGCCTTCGCGGGCGCGCTGCTGTCGAGCGTGATGGTCGCGGCGCTGGTGCTGCGCGCCAAGGGCCGCATGCCCGCGGAGACCACCGCGCGCCTGGCCGAACTGCAGGCCCGCATCCGCCCGCACTTCCTCTTCAACAGCCTCAACAGCGCGATTGCCCTGGTCCGCGAGGACCCGGCGAAGGCGGAAACGCTGCTGGAAGACCTGAGCGAGCTGTTCCGCCACGCCCTCGTCAGCAAGGAGGAGTCCGCGACGCTCACCGAGGAGGTGCAGGTGGCGCGCCACTACCTCGCGATCGAGCAGGTGCGCTTCGGCGATCGCCTGCGGGTGGAGTGGTCCATCGACCCGCGCGCCGGCAGCGCGCGCGTGCCTGCATTGTTTTTGCAGCCGTTGGTGGAGAATGCGGTCAAGCACGGCGTGGAGCCGAGTCCGAGCGGAGCGGACGTGAAGGTGACCACCCAGCGGCGGGGCAGCGTGGTGGTGATCAAGGTAACCAATACCGTGCCCGCCGGACAGGGGCGGCGCGGGCATGGCGTGGCGCAGGAGAACGTGCGCGACCGCCTGCGGCTGCTGCACGACGTGCAGGCGCAATTCCAGACGGCCCTCATCGACGGGCTGTACCAGGTGCGGATGGAGGTCCCGGCATGAACGCCCGCCGGGCCGCGCAGAGGGCGAGCAACGAGCCGGGGCGCAGCGCGCGCCGGCGAGAGTGACGGAGGTGGGCAATGGCCTTGAAGATGCTGCTGGTCGATGACGAGCCGCTGGCGCGGTCGCGCCTGCGCACGCTGCTGGCGGAGTGCAAGAACCCGGCAGCCGAAGCCACCGCGGAAGCGGCCAACGCAGCGCAGGCGATGGAGCACCTGCGGCGCCAGGCATTCGACGGCGTGTTGCTCGACATCCACATGCCCGGCGCCGACGGGCTCGCCCTCGCGCAGGTGCTGCGCACGCTGCCCGATGCCCCCGCCGTCGTCTTCGTCACCGCCTACGCGGAGCATGCGGTCAGCGCCTTCGAGCTGGAAGCGGCGGACTACCTGACCAAGCCCGTGCGGCTGGAACGGCTCGAAACCGCGCTGGCGCGGGTGGAAAAGGCGCGCCAGGGCCGCGGCGCCCCGGAGCCGGAACAGGAAGTGCTGGTGATCCAGGACCGCGGCCGCACCGAGCGGGTGCCGGTGGCCGAAGTGCTTTATTTCAAGGCGGAACTCAAATACATCACCGTGCGGACCGCCTCGCGCAGCTATATTCTGGATGGATCGCTCAGCGACCTCGAGGAGCGCCACGGCACGCAATTCCTGCGGGTGCACCGCAATGCGCTGGTGTCGCGGCGCGCCGTCCGGGCGCTCGAAAAACATTACGACGCGGAAGAAGGCGAAGGCTGGGCCGTGCGGCTGAACGGGGTGGACGAATCCCTGTCGGTGTCGCGGCGGCAGCTGAGCGCCGTGCGGGAGGCGTTGGCCAGCTAGGGGAGAACGGGGCTCGTGGAGACCATCCTGCTTTGAGTTCCGAACCATCCGGGCCCCTGCGCCCCACCGATCCCGCCGAGATCGAAGACATCCCCCGCACCCCGGTGGACCCCAAGGCACCGCCGCACGTGCTGCTGCACCTGCCCGTGGCCAATGCGCGCAGCGCCGCGCTGGGCGTGCTCATGGTGCTCGCGGTGCTGGCCGTGCTGCGGCTGGCCAGCGGCTTCTTCATTCCCCTCATGCTGGGCCTCGTGTTCACCTACGCGCTGTCGCCGGTGGTGGACTGGCTGCACCGGCGCGTGCACGTTCCGCGCGCGCTGAGCGCGGCGGTGCTGATCCTCGGCATCCTGGGGAGCACCGGGGCGGCGGTGTATTCCCTGTCCGACGATGCCAACGACCTGATCACCTCGCTGCCGGACGCCGCGCGCAAGCTGCGCGATGCCCTGAACCGCAATCCGAAGAAGACGGATACGGCGCTGGAGACGGTGCAGAAGGCCGCGGCGGAACTGCAGAAGGCGGCGGACGAGGCCGGCGGCCGCAATGCCGCCCCTCCCACCCGCGGCGTTGCGCGCGTGGTCGTGGAGAAGCCGAAGTTCGACCTGCGCGAATACCTGTGGAGCGGCACGCTCGGCATCGCCACCCTGCTCGGGCAGACCGTCGTGGTCATGTTCCTCACCTACTTCCTGCTGATTTCGGGCGACACCTTCCGCCGCAAGCTGGTGAAGATCGTGGGCCCGGGCCTGGCGGAAAAGCGGCTCACCGTGCAGGCGCTCGACGAAATCAACGCGCAGGTCCAGCGCTACCTCATCGTGCAGCTGGCGACGAGCGTGGGGGTGGGCCTGGTCACCGGGATCGCGTTCGCGGCGCTGGGCCTCAAGCACGCCACGGTGTGGGGCATCGCGGCGGGCGTGCTGAACCTGGTGCCCTACGTGGGCAACCTCGCGGTCACCGCCGCGGCGGCGCTGGTGGCCTTCCTGCAGTTCGGCGAGGTCCGCATGGCGCTGATGGTGGCCGGCAGCTCGGTAGCGATCGACACCATCAAGGGCTACCTGATCGTGCCGTGGGCCACCAGCAGGACCAGCAGCATGAACCCGGTGGCGGTGTTCGTCGGCGTGCTGGCCTGGGGGTGGATGTGGGGGATCTGGGGACTGCTGCTCGGGCTTCCCATCCTCATGGGCGTGAAGGCGGTGTGCGACCGCATCGACCACCTGAAGCCGATCGGGGAGCTGCTGGGGACGTGATGGGTCTTTTCCCTCCCGCTCCGGGGGAGGGCAGGGTGGGGGCGCTCGGAGGCCGCGGCGCTGCGCAGCGCCCCCACCCCAGCCCTCCCCGGAGGGGGAGGGAGAAAGAAAGAAGCTTCAGCCGGTATTGCGCAAGCCCGCCGCGATCCCGTTGATCGCGATGTGGATCCCTCGCCGTTCGCGCTCGTCGGCGCTGCCCTGGCGCCAGCGCCGCACCAGTTCCACCTGCAGGTGGTGCAGGGGATCGATGTAGGGGAAGCGGTGCCGGATCGAGCGCGCCAGCGCGGGGTTGCTGGCGAGCCGCTGCCTGTCCCCGGTGATGAGGGCGATCGCATCGACCGTGCGCTGCCACTCCGACTCGATCGCGCCGAAGATGCGCCGCCGCAGCCGCGCATCCGGCACCAGCTCCGCATAGCGCGAACCGAGCGCGAGGTCGCTCTTGGCCAGCACCATGTCCATGTTGGACAGCAGCGCCTTGAAGAAGGGCCACTGGCGGTACATGCGCTGCAGCAGCGCGACCTGCTCCTTGCGCTCGCCGGCGGCGATGAAGTTCGCCACCGCCGTGCCGAAGCCGAACCAGCCATTGAGCGTCAGGCGCGCCTGGCCCCAGCTGAAGCTCCAGGGAATGGCGCGCAGGTCCTCGATGCGCTGCGAGGCCTTGCGCGACGCGGGGCGCGAGCCGATGTTCAGTTCCGCGATCTCGCGGATCGGCGTGGCGCTGAAGAAGTAGTCGACGAAGCCCGGGGTCTCGTACACCAGGCCGCGATAGGCCTTCATGCTGGCCTGCGAGAGGGCTTCGGCGGCCTGCAGGAAGGCCCGGGAAGCCGGTTTGGTCGGCTGCAGCAGCGTGGCCTCGAGCGTGGCCGCCACCAGCGTCTCGAGGTTGCGGCGGCCGATCTCGGGGTTCGCGTACTTGGACGCGATCACCTCGCCCTGTTCGGTCAGGCGGATCTGCCCCCGCACGGTGCCGGGCGGCTGCGCCAGGATGGCCTGGTAGCTCGGTCCGCCGCCGCGGCCCACGGTGCCGCCGCGGCCGTGGAACAGCCGCAGCTGGATGTTGTGGGAATTGGCGAGTTCGTCGAACAGTTCGACCAGCGCGATCTCGGCGCGGTACAGCTCCCAGTTGCTGGTGAAGATGCCGCCGTCCTTGTTGCTGTCGCTGTAGCCCAGCATGATGTCCTGCTCGGCGCCCGAGCGCTGCACCATCTTCGCCACGCCCGGCAGGCCGTAGAAGGCGCGCATGATGGGCGCGGCATTGCGCAGGTCCTCGATGGTCTCGAACAGCGGGACGACGATCAGGTCCGAGACCGCGCCGTCGTCCAGCGTGCCGCGCAGCAGGCCCACCTCCTTTTGCAGCAGCATCACCTCCAGCAGGTCGCTGACGGCTTCCGTGTGGCTGATGATGTAGTGCCGGATCGCCTGCGGCCCGAACAGGGCGCGCAGGCGCAGGGCGGTCTCGAAGATCGCCAGCTCGCGGCGCGCATGCTCGCTGTAGGCGTGCCCGAGCACGCGCAGGGGCCGCGCGTCCGCCAGCAGCCGCAGCAGCACCGCGCGCTTGCCCTCTTCGTCCAGCTTGCGGTAGTTCGCCTCGATGCGGGCGGTGGCGAGCAGCTCCGCGACCACCTCCTCGTGCTGTTCCGAGTTCTGCCGCAGGTCCACGGTGGCGAGGTGGAAGCCGAACACCTCCACCGCGCGGATCAGCGGCCTCAGGCGCTGCTGCACCAGCGCCGAAGCATGGTGCGCCAGCAGCGAGTCGCGCAGCGTGCGCAGGTCGGCGAGGAAGTCCTCGGCGCGCGCATAGGGGCTCTGCGGCGGCAGGACGTGCCGGGCCGCGTCGCCCCCGGTGGCGGCCTTCAGCGTCGCGGCCAGGCGCGCGTACATCCAGTTGACCGCCCGCCGATACGGCTCGTCCATCCGGTGCTCGCCGCGGTCCGGCGAGCTGTCCGCCAGCGCCTGCATCTCGGGCGTGACCTGCACCAGCAGGGCCGACATCGAGAATTCGCTCCCGAGCCAGAACAGCTCCGTCAGGTAATAGCGCAGCGCCACTTCGCACTGGCGGCGCAGCGCGTAGTCCAGCGTTTCGGCCGTGACGTTGGGGTTGCCGTCACGGTCGCCGCCGATCCATTGCCCCATGCGCAGGAAGCTGGCGACGGGGTGCTGGTGGCCCAGTTCCTGTTCGAGCTGGCCATACAGCTTCGGGATCTCGCGCAGGAAGGTCGCCTCGTAGTAGCTCAACGACGTCTCCACCTCGTCGGCCACCGTGAGCTTGGTGAAGCGCAGCAGGCGGGTCTGCCACAACTGGAGCACGCGCGCGCGCATCTGCCCCTCGTTGGCCGCCAGCTCCTTCGGCGCCAGCGCGTCGCGCGGCAGGGCGCGGGCACGAATCTCGTCGCGCTCCGTGAGCAGCCGGGCGAGGTCGCGCTCGGCGTCGAGGATGCTCTTGCGCTGCACTTCGGTCGGGTGCGCCGTGAGCACGGGGGAGAGGTAGCTGTGCGCCAGCGCCTGCGACACGGCGCGCGGCTGGATGCCGGCCCAGCGCAGCCGGGCCAGCGCCACCTCGATGCTGCCCTCCTGCGTGTCGCCGGCGCGCTCGTGCACCTGCCGCCGCCGGATGTGGTGGCGGTCCTCCGCCAGGTTCGCGAGGTGGCTGAAGTAGGTGAAGGCGCGGATGACGCGCACCGCTTCCTGCCCCGAGAGGGACTTCAGCAGCGATTTCAGCTCGCGGTCCGCCGCCTGGTCGTCGTGGCGCCGGAACGAGACGGAGAGCTTGCGGATGCGCTCGACCAGCTCGAAGGTCTCGACGCCTTCCTGCTCGCGGATGACGTCGCCGAGGATGCGGCCCAGCAGCCGGATGTCCTCCACCAGCGGGCGTTCGTTTTCCTTGGCGCGCCGGACGGGCGGCTGCTCGGTGGGGGGCATGGCTGCTCTCGTTTTTGGGAACGCAGGGGATGCTAGCATCGACATTCCCCCATGGATTACAAGCAGGTTACGAAGTGAGCCAGTTCACCATCGCCACGCGCGAAAGCCGGCTCGCCCTCTGGCAGGCCGAACACGTGAAGGCCTTGCTGGAGCAGCGCGGGCACCAGGTCGCGTTGCTGGGCATGACGACCAGGGGCGACCAGATCCTCGACCGCTCCCTGTCCAAGGTGGGCGGCAAGGGCCTGTTCGTCAAGGAGCTGGAAGTCGCGCTCGAGGAAGGCCGCGCCGACCTCGCCGTGCACTCGCTCAAGGACGTGCCCATGGACCTGCCGGAGGGCTTCGCGCTCGCCTGCGTGATGGAGCGCGAGGATCCGCGCGACGCCTTCGTCTCCAACAAGTTCGGCCAGCTCGCCGAGCTGCCGCAGGGCGCGGTGGTCGGCACGTCCAGCCTGCGCCGGGTGGTGCTGCTGCGCGCGCTGCGGCCCGACCTGAAGATCGAGCCGCTGCGCGGCAACCTCGATACGCGCCTGCGCAAGCTCGATGACGGGCAGTACGACGCGATCGTGCTGGCCGCCGCGGGCCTCAAGCGCCTGGGGCTGGGCGCGCGCATCCGCGCCGTCTTCGACACCGACGACATGCTGCCGGCCGCGGGGCAGGGCGCGCTGGGCATCGAGACGCGCTCGGAGCGCCCCGACGTGGCCGCCGCACTGTCGGAGCTCGCGCACCAGACCACCTGGCTGTGCGTGGCCGCCGAACGCGCGGTGAGCCGCGCGATGGGCGGAAGCTGCTCGATGCCGCTGGCCGCCCACGCGACGCTGGAAGGCGAGTACCTGCAGCTGCGCGCCGCCTGGGGCGACCCGGAGAAGGCCGGCGCGCTGGTGACCGCGCGCGCGGCGGAAGTGGTGGCCGACCTCGCCGAAGCCGCGAAGCTGGGCGAGGAAGTCGCCGCCAAGCTGCGCGCGGGCGGCGCCCACTGAGGGCCTGCATGCCGGTCGTGCTGACCCGGCCGCGGCAGGAGGCCGAGCGCTGGGCCGGGCGGCTGCGCGCGCGCGGCCACGCACCGCTGGTGCTGCCCCTGATCGCGATCGCGCCCCCCAGGGACCTGGAGCCGCTGCGCGCGGCCGCCGAGGATCTTGCGCGCTATCGCGCCGTGATGTTCGTGAGCGCGAACGCGGTGCAGGGTTTCCTGGTCGTGGCGCCGGAGTTCGAGGGCCCGCGGGCCTGGGCCCCGGGGCTGGCCACCCGCGATGCGCTGCGCGCCGCCGGCGTCCCCGCCGAGCGCATCGACACGCCGGCCGAAGACGCCGAACAGTTCGATTCCGAAAGCCTCTGGCGCCAGGTGGGCGATCAGTTGCACGCCGGCGACCGCCTGCTGCTGGTGCGCGGCGGCGACAGCGAAGGCCGCAGCCAGGGCCGCGACTGGCTGGCGCAGCAGCTCGCCGCGCGCGGTGTCGCGGTCGATACCGTCGTCGCGTACATCCGCGAGCTGCCGGCCTGGACCGAAGAGGAGCACGCGTGCGCGCGCCGCGCGGCCAGCGACGGCTCCATCTGGCTGTTCAGCAGTTCGGAGGCGGCCGGCAACCTGGCCGCGCTGCTGCCCGGCCAGTCCTGGGCCGGCGCACGCGCGATCGCGACCCACCCGCGCATCGCACGGGCCGTGCGCGCCCTCGGTTTCGGCAGCGTCAGCGAGTCCCGTCCCGCCTTCGAGGACGTGCTCGCGTCGATAGAATCACTCGGATGAGTTCGCTGCCTCCCGCGCCCCCGCCCGAGCTGCCCCCGGTGCTGCCGGCGCCGGTCCCGGTGACGCACCTCGCGCCCGCGGAGTCGCGCTCCACGGGCCTGGCCCGCGCGACGCTGTTCGCGCTGACGCTGATCGCGGCGGCCGCCCTGTTGTCCAGCGTGATGCTGTGGCAGCGCCTGTCCGCCATCCAGGAGCAGCTCGCGCGCCAGAGCGCCGACACCGGCGCCAACGCGATCGAGGCGCGGGCGCTCGCGCGCCAGGCGCAGGACATCGCGCGCGACATCGCCGCCCGCCAGGTGGTGATGGAGTCGCGCCTGTCCGAGGTGGCCCTGCAGCGCACGCAGCTCGAGGAGCTGATGCAGAGCCTCTCGCGTTCGCGCGACGAGAACCTGGTCGTCGACGTCGAATCGGCCTTGCGCCTCGCGCAGCAGCAGACGCAGCTGACCGGCAGCGCCGAGCCGCTGCTCGCCGCCTTGCGCACGGCCGACCAGCGCCTCGCGCGCGCCGCGCAGCCGCGGCTCGCGCGCCTGCGCGCCTCGATCGCGCGCGACATCGAGCGCATCCGCTCGGCGACGGTGACGGACGTGCCCGGCCTGCTGGCGCGGGTCGACGACATCGTGCGGCAGGTCGACGAGCTGCCGGTCGCCAATGCGGTGCCGGCGCGGGCCCTGACTGAATCGCCGCGCCGGGGTACATCGACCGCCGGGGGGATGTGGTGGGAACGCTGGCGCGACGCCGTGGTGGAGGACGCACGCGCGCTGGTGCGGGTGAGCCGCATCGACCAGCCCGAGGCGATGCTGCTCGCGCCCGAGCAGGCCTTCTTCCTGCGCGAGAACCTCAAGCTCAAGCTGCTCAACGTGCGCCTGTCGCTGCTCGCGCGGCAGAACGATGCGGCGCGCAACGACGTGGCCGCGGCCACGGCGGCCCTGCACAAGTACTTCGATCCGGCTTCGCGCCGCACGCAGGCCGTCGCCACGCAGCTGCAGCAGGTGCAGGCCCAGGTGCGTTCGGCGGAGCTGCCGCGCATCGACCAGACGATGGCCGCGCTCTCCACGGCCGCCGCGGGGAAGTAGATGCGCGCCGCCCTCTGGCTCCTGGTGCTGTTCGGCATCGCGGTGGCGGTGGCGCTGTTCGCCGGCAACAACCAGGGTTCGGTCACGCTGTTCTGGCCGCCGTACCGCATCGACCTGTCGCTCAACCTCGTCCTGCTGCTGCTGGTCGCTGCCTTCTTCGTCGTGTACACCGCGATCCGCGCGCTGTCGGCCCTGTTCGACCTGCCGCGCCAGGCGCTGCGCTGGCGCACGCAGCAGAAGGAGCGCGCGATGCACGCGTCGCTGCTCGATGCGATCTCCCACCTGCTGGCGGGCCGCTACATCCGCGCGCGCAAGTCGGCGGAGGCCGTGCTGGAGCAGGAGACTTCGCTCACCGCCTCCGGCCACAGGCCGGCCAACGCGGCGCAGCTGCGCGCGATCGCGCACGTGCTGGCCGCCGAATCCGCGCAGGCCCTGCAGGACCGCGCCGCGCGCGAGGAGCACCTGCAGCGCGCGCTGGAACAGGCATCCGCCCGCGACGCGCAGGAGACGCGCGACGGCGCCATCCTGCGGGCGGCGCGCTGGGCGCTGGAGGACCGCGAGCCCGAGGGCGCCATGAAGCTGCTGCAGGGCCTGCCGCAGGGCGCCGCGCGCCGCACGCTGGCGCTGCGCACGCGCCTGCGTGCTTCGCGCCAGGCCGGCCAGCCGCTGGAGGCGCTGGAGACGGCGCGCCTGCTGGCCAAGCACCATGCCTTCTCGGAAGTGGCCGCGCGCAGCATCCTGCGCGGGCTGGCGATCGACCTGCTCAATGGCGCCTACGACGTCGCGCAGCTGCAGCGCGCCTGGAGCGGCCTGGAGCCCGGTGAGCAGCTGATGCCCGAGGTCGCCATCCATGCGGCGCAGCGGCTGATGGCGCTGCGCGGGGATGCTCGGCTGGCGCGCGACTGGCTGCTGCCGGTGTGGGAAGCGCAGGGCGAACTGGGCGACAACCTGCGCGTGAAGCTGGTGGGCGCGCTGGAGGAGGGCCTGGATTCGATCGACGCCGGCTGGCTGGCGCGCATCGAGGCGGCGCAGAAGACGCATCCGCGCGACGCGACGCTGCAATACCTGGCGGGCATGGCGTGCATGAAGCGGCAGCTGTGGGGCAAGGCGCAGCAGCTCCTGACGCAGGCGGCACTGGGCCTGCAGGACGGGGCACTGCATCGCAATGCCTGGCGGGCCCTGGCGGCCCTGGCGGAGCAGCGGGAAGACGCGTCGGCGGCGGCGCTGGCGTGGAAGAAGGCGGCGGGGGACGCGTAGGGCGGGGCGATCGGAAAACCGAACAGCCGGACGCAGAGGGCGCAAAGGGTACGCAGAGGACGCAGAAAAGAGAAAGAAGGAAGGAAGGCCCTTCCTGTTTCCTTTTTCCTTTCGGCTTCTTTTGCGTCCTCTGCGTACCCTTCGCGTCCTCTGCGTCCGGCTGTCTGGTTTTCATCCCGGCATCCACCCCAGCGACAGGAAGAACAAAGGGCGCCCTGAGGCGCCCTTGTTCGTAGCCAGCCGCCCTCAGAACGGCAGCTGCAGGTTGCGCAGGTCGCGCTTCGTTTCCACCAGCACCAGCGGGCCTTCGTCCGACTCCGCCACCGGCGGCCGCTCGCGCGGCACGTGCACCGGCTTGGGTTCGGCGGCCATCGCGGCCTGGGCGGCTGCGATCTTCTCCGCGTCCGACATCACCCACTGCAGGCCCGAGCCCTGGGCGACGTTCATCAGGTCGTCCACCGGCAGCTGGAAGGGCTGCACGTGCGGCACGGGCCTGGCGTGCGGAGCCTGCGGCGCCGCGGCGACGGCGGGCTGGGCGGGCTGCTGCGCCGGCCGGCTCGCATGGTGCTCCTCGGGCATGGGGGCATGCCCGGCGAACACTTCCGCTTCGGCCGGAGAGACTTCGGCGCCGCCGGCCACCATGGCTTCGTCGACGGGACGCTCCTCGCGCTCCCCGCGCTGGCGGTCGCGGCCGTAGCGGTCGCGCGAACGGCGCTCGCGGCGCTCGCCGTTCTCGCCCTCGGGGGCGCGGCGCTCGTCGAAGTGCGTGTGCGACTCGAGCACCGGGTCCGCCTGCGGCGGCTGCTGCGGCTCGCCCGATTCGGTGACGGCTCCGACGGAACCCGCGGCACCGGCCAGGGCATCGGCGGGCGTGTTCTCGCCGGCAGCGGCTTCGCGCGGACCGCGCTCGCGCCGCTCCCCTCGGTCGCGCCGGCGGCCATCGCCGCGTTCGCCGCGCGGCGCGCGGTCCTCGCGCTGCTCACGGTCGTCGCGCTGTTCGGGGGCGACGCCTTCGGCAACGCCTTCCAGCGGCAGCTGGCCTTCCTCGGGCTGTTCGCGCCCTTCCAGCACATCACGGGCCTCGCGCGCCTGGCGCTCGGATTCGCGGCGCTGGCGCGCCTCGAAGCGTTCGCGGCTTTCGCGCGGTTCGCGGTCGTCGCGCGGTTCGCGGCCTTCACGGCCCTCACGCGGCTCGCGGGCCTCACGCGGTTCGCGGGCCTCGTTCGGCTCACGGGTTTCGCGCGCCTCGCGCGGCTCGCGAGGTTCGCGCTGTTCGCGCGCCTCGCGGTTCTCGCGCGGCTCACGCCCCTCGCGCTGCTCGCGCGCTTCCCGCGGTTCGCGGTTTTCACGCGGCTCGCGGCCTTCGCGGGGCTCACGGCCTTCGCGGGGCTCGCGCGCTTCACGGGGCTCCCGCCCTTCACGCGGCTCGCGTGCTTCGCGGGGCTCCCGGCCCTCGCGGGCCTCGCGTTGCTCGCGGGATTCGCGCGGCTCGCGGCCCTCGCGTTGTTCACGACCTTCGCGCGGCTCGCGGCCTTCGCCCCGGCCACCGCGCTCGCGGCGGCCATCGCGCTGTTCGCGGCCCTGCTGGCCCTCGCCGCGCTGCTGGCCCTCGGGGCGCTGCGCGCCGGGCTCGGCACCTTCCGCCACCGCACGGTCGCGGCGCGGCTCGCCTTCGCGGCGGCGATCGCGGCCACCGCGCTCGCCGCGCTCGCCGCGGCCGTCACCGCGGCGTCCATCGCGGCGCTCGCCGCGGCCTTCGCCACGCTTTTCTTCCTTCTTCGCCTCGGGTGCGGCAGCGGCAGCCGGGCGCGCCGGCGCCGGTTCCGCGGCCGGGGCCAGCCCCAGCACGCTCTTGAACCAGGAGAAGAAACCCTTCTCCGCGGGCGCCTGCGGCCGCACCGGTGCAGCGACGGGTGCGGGCGCCGGCGCGGCCTTGGCCACGGGCTCCGGCACGACCGGCTTGGCCACCGGCATCGGCGCCGGGGCGTCGGGCAGCACGCCCTTGATCACCGGCTCCTGCTTGTTGGTGCGCTCGTGCGAACGGCGCGTGACCTGCGTCGCCTCGTCGAAGTCGTCGGCCATGTGGTAGCTGGCCTTGAGGTTGTCCAGGCGCGGATCGTCGTGCTTGAGGCGCTCGAGCCGGTAGTTCGGCGTCTCCAGCGTCTTGTTCGGGATCATCAGCACGCTGATCTTCTGCTTCAGCTCGATCTTGGCGATCTCGGTGCGCTTCTCGTTCAGCAGGAAGGAAGCGACTTCCACCGGCACCTGCACCTGCACGGCGGCGGTGCTGTCCTTCATGGACTCTTCCTGGATGATCCGCAGGATCTGCAGCGCGGAGCTTTCCGTGTCGCGGATGTGGCCGTGGCCGCCGCAACGCGGGCAGGGGATGGACGCGCCTTCCGAGAGGGCCGGGCGCAGGCGCTGGCGGCTCATCTCCATCAGGCCGAACTTGCTGATCGAGCCGAACTGCACGCGGGCGCGGTCCTGCCGCAGCGCGTCGCGCAGGCGGTTCTCCACCTCGCGGCGGTTCTTCGACTCCTCCATGTCGATGAAGTCGATCACGATCAGGCCGCCGAGGTCGCGCAGGCGCATCTGGCGGGCCACTTCGTCGGCGGCCTCCAGGTTGGTGCGGGTGGCGGTTTCCTCGATGTCGCCGCCCTTGATGGCGCGGGCCGAGTTCACGTCGATGGAGACCAGCGCTTCGGTGTGGTCGATCACGACCACGCCGCCGGAGGGCAGCTTGACCTCGCGGGCGTAGGCCGACTCGATCTGGTGCTCGATCTGGAAGCGGCTGAACAGCGGCGCATCGTCGCGGTAGCGCTTCACGCGCGCGGCATGCTCGGGCATGACGTGCGACATGAACTGGTGCGCCTGGTCGAAGATATCGTCGGTATCGATCAGGATGTCGCCGATATCGCTGTTGAAGTAGTCGCGGATCGCGCGGATCACCAGGCTGGACTCCTGGTAGATCAGGAAGGCGCCCTTGGTGCCCTTGGCCGCGCCTTCGATCGCGCCCCACAGCTTCAGCAGGTAGTTCAGGTCCCATTGCAGCTCGGGCGCGCTGCGGCCGATGCCGGCCGTGCGGGCGATGATGGACATCCCGTTGGGATACTCCAGCTGGTCCATCGCCTCCTTGAGCTCGGCCCGGTCGTCGCCCTCGATGCGGCGCGAGACGCCGCCGCCGCGCGGGTTGTTGGGCATCAGGACCACGTAGCGGCCCGCCAGCGAGATGAAGGTGGTCAGGGCCGCGCCCTTGTTGCCCCGCTCTTCCTTCTCGACCTGGACCAGCAGCTCCTGGCCTTCCTTGATGGCCTCGTTGATGCGGGCCTGCGAGGGCGACACGCCCGCCGCGAAGTACTGCTTGGAAATTTCCTTGAACGGCAGGAAACCGTGGCGATCCTCGCCGTAGTCCACGAAACAGGCTTCGAGCGACGGCTCCACGCGCGTCACGACCGCCTTGTAGATGTTGCCCTTGCGCTGTTCGCGCCCTTCGATCTCGATTTCGTAGTCGAGGAGCTTCTGCCCGTCGACGATGGCCAGCCGGCGCTCTTCGGCCTGGGTGGCATTGATCAGCATCCGCTTCATTAGCGTCACCTTTTTCTTGTCAAACATGCGGGGCCCTTGCGAGGGACCCCAACGATGCCGGACGGACGCTTCGAAACGGAGGGAATGGGCCGGACGCGACAGGACTGCCGGAGCTCTCTAGCTCAGCAACCGACGCAAGGGCACAGGGATGGGGGCGAGCCGGGGACGGCGGTGCACCGCAAGGATTGCGGTGGGGATGGTGCCGACGAGGGGCCAGGGAACCTGCATGGCGGGCGCCGGCAGCAGCCAGCGCCAGAAAGCCAGGAGGAGCACCATGAGCACCGCGTTGTCTCGCTTTGATCCGTCCGCCAGCGCCGTGCTGGCGGACTTTGTATTCCGTTCAGTGTTTCGAAGAGCCGGACCGTACCGGTGTCGGGTGCGCGCTGGGGGGCAAGAGGCCCTTGTTCCGCGTGCGCCGGCGCCGGTGGCATCGACCTGCCAGGGCTGCGTGGGTCGGGGCGTGGACTAAACTGCCAGCCAAATCAACCACTTACAGCGTAACCCTGGTGAAACCGATTATAGGGGGCGGCTCGTCCCCTGCAAGCGCCGAGGTCCAATTTCTGACAGTCGGGGAAGAGTCGGCCGGCCAACGTCTGGATAATTTCCTCATCCGCGTCCTCAAGGGCGTGCCGAAGACGCACGTCTACCGGATCATCCGCTCCGGCGAAGTGCGGGTGAACAAGGGGCGCGCTTCCGCCGATGCGCGGGTGGCCCTGGGCGACGTGGTGCGGCTGCCGCCGGTGCGCATCTCCGAGGCCGTCGCGGCGAAAGCGGAGAAGCCGGCGCCGGCACGCGAATTTCCCGTCCTCTTCGAGGACGACCACCTGATCGCCATCGACAAGCCTGCCGGCGTGGCGGTGCATGGCGGCAGCGGCGTGAGCTTCGGCGTGATCGAGCAGTTGAGGCAGGCCCGGCCGGCGGCGAAATTCCTCGAACTGGTGCACCGGCTGGACCGCGAGACCTCCGGCATCCTGCTGGTGGCGAAGAAGCGTTCGGCGCTCACGAAGCTGCAGGACCAGTTCCGCGAGCGCGAAACCGGCAAGACCTACCTGGCCCTGGTGGCCGGCGCCTGGCCGGCGAACCGCAAGGTGATCGACCAGCCGCTGCACAAGTACCTGCAGGCCGATGGCGAGCGCCGGGTCAAGGTGGTCACGAAGGACGATCCCGATGGCATGCGTTCCATTACCCTGGTCAAGGTGGCCCAGCGGATTTCACTCCCTCCCCCTCCGGGGGAGGGCAGGGGTGGGGGCGCCCTTCCCGAAGCCACCCTCCTCGAAGTCACCATCAAGACCGGCCGCACCCACCAGATCCGCGTCCACCTCGCCTCCGCCGGCCACGCGATCCTGGGCGACGACAAGTACGGCGACTTCGACCTGAACAAGGCACTGGCGCGCCAGGGCCTGAAGCGCATGTTCCTGCATGCGTGGCGGTTACAGTTCGATCACCCCGCCACCGGCGAACGCATCGCGTTGCTCTCGCCGTTGCCGGCGGAACTGCAGAAATTCACCGACCATGCCCGCATCCCGAGCCCGCCAGTACGACCTGATCGCCTTTGACTGGGACGGCACGCTGTTCGACTCCACGAAGATCATCGTGCGCTGCATCCAGCAGGCGGTGGTGGACGTGGGCGGCGCCGTGCCGAGCGACAGCGACGCCGCCTACGTGATCGGCATGGGGCTGATGGAGGCCCTGGCGCACGCCGCGCCCGACGTGCCGCGGGAGCGCTACGCGGAGCTCGGGGCCAGCTACCGCAGGCACTACCTGCAGCACCAGGACGACATCAGCCTGTTCGACGGCGTGCTGCCCATGCTCGCCGACCTGCGCCAGCGCCAGCACCGGCTGGCCGTGGCCACCGGCAAGTCGCGCCGCGGCCTGGACGAAGCGCTGAAGTCCGCGCAGCTCGCGGGCATGTTCCACGGCTCCCGCACCGCCGACGAGACGGCCGGCAAGCCGGACCCGCTCATGCTGGTGGAGCTGATGCGCGAGTTCGGCACCGCGCCGGAACGCACGCTGATGATCGGCGACACCACGCACGACCTGCAGATGGCGCTGAACGCCGGCTGCGCGAGCCTGGGCGTGAGCTACGGCGCGCACGCCACCGACGGCTTCGAGGCGCTGGGCCCGCGCGCGGTGGTGCATTCGGTGGGCGAACTGCACGAGTGGCTGCTGCGGCATGCCTGAGGCCGTGGACGAAGCGCGCATCCCCCTGTGCAACTCCGCCGACCTGGTCGACGGCGGGCTCGCCGTGCCCTTCGACGTGGTGTACGGCGGGCAGACCTGCCGCGCCTTCGCCATCCGCTGGAAGGGCCAGGTGCACGCGTACCTCAATCGCTGCTCGCACGTGGCGATGGAGCTGGACTGGCAGCCGGACCGCTTCTTCGACGACACCGGCCGCTGGCTGCTGTGCGGCACGCATGGCGCCGTCTACCAGCCCGACACCGGCGCGTGCGCCGGCGGGCCGTGCCGGGGGCCCCTCGTTCCCATCGCGCTGAGCGAAGTCGAGGGCGTGGTGCACTGGCATACTGCCTTCAACCTGCAACCGGTCACCTTCTGACATGAACAACGAATCCGACCTGCCGCCGTCGAATGCGCCCTGGGCCGGCGCGCCCGCCTCCCCGGTCGCCGGCCCGGAGGGCGCCCCGGGCTGGGAGCGCAACACGCTGGAGAAGCTGCTGTTCGCCACCATCGAGGAGCAGCGCGCGCAGCGGCGCTGGCGCACCTTCGTGCGGCTGGCGTGGCTCGCCTTCTTCATCTTCATCATCTGGGCGCTCACGTCCCGGGGCACGCCCGGCGCCGACAAGGCGACGCCGCACACGGCGGTGATCGAGATCGACGGGGAGATCGGGCCCAAGAGCGAGGCGAGCGCGGAGTTCATCGTCGCCGCCGCCAAGGCCGCCTTCGAGGACGCCGGCGCGCAGGGCGTGGTGCTCCTGATCAACTCGCCCGGCGGCAGCCCGGTGCAGGCCGGCATCATCAACGACGAACTGCGGCGGCTCAAGGCCCGGTACAAGAAGCCGCTGTACGCCGTGGTCGAGGAGTCGTGCGCTTCGGCGGCCTATTACATCGCCGTGTCGGCGGACCGCATCTTCGTCGACAAGGCGAGCATGGTGGGCAGCATCGGCGTGCTGATGGAGGGCTTCGGCTTCGTGGGCACGATGGAGAAGCTGGGCGTCGAGCGGCGGCTGCTGACCGCCGGCGAGAACAAGGGCTTCCTGGATCCCTTCAGCCCGCAGACCGAGCGGCACCGCGAGCACGCCCAGCAGATGCTCAACGTGGTGCACCGCCAGTTCATCGACGTCGTGCGCACGGGGCGCGGCAAGCGCCTGAAGGAAACGCCGGAGCTGTTCAGCGGCCTGTTCTGGACCGGCCAGCAGGCCATCGACCTGGGCCTGGCGGACCAGCTGGGCAACCTCGATTTCGTCGCCCGCGAGGTGATCAAGGCAGAGGACCTCGTCGACTACACGCGCCACGAGAACGTGGCGGAGAAACTCGCCAAGCGCTTCGGCGCGGCGATCGGCGAAGGCGCGGTGAAGGCAATGCGGGTGATGCCGGCGCTGCGCTGACCTTCTGCCTCCCTCCCCCTCCGGGGGAGGGCTGGGGTGGGGGCGCTGCGGCGTCCATCGAACGCCCTGGATTCCCGCCTGGCCTGCATTCGCAGGACTACGCCGCCGTGGCGGCCCGGTCGCGGGAATGACGGCGGTGGGCTCACGCCCCGATCGCGAACACCGCCGGCGTGTCGTTCTTCACCGGTGCGCCGCGATGCTTCCACGTCGCCACGCTGGCGCAGCGGCAGTTCGCCCCCGGCAAGGTCAACCCCATCCCCACAGCCACCCGCGTCTGCGGCTTCAGGCCCTGCAGCAGCGCCTGCCACACCGCCTCGTTGCGGTACGGCGTCTCGATGAACATCTGCGTCTGGCCCGTGCGCAGGACCAGCGCTTCGAGCTCGCGCAGGCGCTGCGCGCGCGCGGCGGCCTCCTGCGGCAGGTAGCCCACGAAGGCGAAGTTCTGGCCGTTGAGGCCGCTGGCCGCCAGCGTCAGCAGCAGCGACACCGGCCCGACGAGCGGCACCACCTCGAGCCCGAGTTCATGCGCGGCGCGCACCACCGAAGATCCGGGGTCCGCCACGGCCGGCATCCCCGCTTCGCTGAGCAGGCCCATGTCTTCGCCCTCCACGGCCGCCTGCAGCAGCGGGCGCGCATCGAAGGACGAGGGCTGGTGGTCGCCCTTCTTGTGCACCTCGCGCGGCAGCTCCGTGATGCGTTGCTGCTGCAGCGGCAGCGCCAGGGGCTGCACTTCGCCGACCCGCTTGAGGGTGGCGCGCGCACTCTTGGCGTTCTCGCAGATCCAGTGCACCAGCCGCGCCGCGACGGCCAGCGTGGCGGCCGGCAGCACGTCGGCGATCGGCACTGTCTCGTCGCAGCCGAAGTCCAGCGGCGCCGGCACGAGGTAGAGGCGGCCGGGCATCAGAACACGCGCAGGCCCGCGGCGCGCAGCATGCGGCAGGTGCGGATCAGCGGCAGGCCCACCAGCGCGGTCGGGTCGTCGCTTTCGATCGCATCGAGCAGCGCGATGCCCGCGCCTTCGCTGCGCGCGCTGCCCGCGCAGTCGTAAGGTTGCTCGGCGCGCAGGTAGGCGTCGATCTCGGCGTCCTCCAGCGCGCGGAAGCGTACCTTCACCGGCGCGAGCTCGTGCTGGGCAAAGCCGCTTTCCTCGCACAGCACGGTGAGCGCGGTGTGGAAGATGACCGTGCGCCCGCTCATCCGCCTCAATTGCGCCGTGGCGTTGGCGTGGTTGCCGGGCTTGCCGAGCGGCTCGCCGTCCAGCTCGGCGACCTGGTCGGACCCGATCACGATGGCGGCCGGATGCCGCCGTGCCACGGCAGCGGCCTTCGCCGCCGCGAGCCGCCGGGCCAGGCGCTCCGGCGTTTCTCCGACCAGCGGTGACTCGTCGACGTGCGGCGGTTCCACGCTGAACGGCAGCCGCAGCCGTGCCAGGAGTTCGCGGCGATAGACCGACGTCGATCCGAGAACGAGCGCACGGCTGGACGGGGTGGCGGCAGACAGGGACATGGCGCCGATTCTCTTACACTGATTCATGGCCAAGGACTTCGACCCGCATCGCCTGGACGTACGCCGCTTCGCCGAGGAGGCAGGCGAGATCGACGCCAGCGAGCACCTGCGCAGCTTCCACCGGCTGGTCGCGGAGACGCAGGATGCCGACCTGGCCCGCAACGTGCGCTGGCGCGCCCGCGGCGAACTGCTGAACCCGCACCACCTCGCGCCGCAGGTCTGGGTCCACCTCGAGGCCGAAACGAGCATGCCCCTGGTCTGCCAGCGTTGCCTCACCCCGGTGGACGTGCAGCTGCGGGTGGATCGCTCCTTCCGTTTCGTCTCCGACGAGGCCACGGCGGCGGCCCAGGACGACGAGGCGGAAGAGGACCTGCTGGCGCTGAGCCGCAGTTTCGACCTGGTGGAACTGGTGGAGGACGAGCTGCTGATGGAGTTGCCGGTCGCCCCGCGCCACGACGTCTGCCCGGAACCCGTGAAGATGTCCGCGGCCGACGCGGATTTCGAGGCGGCCGCCGCGGAAAAGGAGAACCCGTTCGCCCTCCTCGGCCGCCTCAAGCCCGGCAAGTAGCGGAGGCGCCATCTTGGGCTATAATTGCGGGCTTCGCGCCAGAAGGCAACGGCTTTTGCCGGTACGCCGCGCGCGCTTCGTCCAACCGTACAACCCGCTGCCGCCCGCCTGCGCAGGCTGCGGCACAGAAATTCCAGGAGCCCGCCATGGCCGTCCAGCAAAACAAGAAGTCGCCCTCCAAGCGCGGCATGCACCGTTCGCACAACGCGCTCACCGTGCCGGGCATCGCCGTGGAGCCCACCACGGGCGAAACCCACCTGCGCCACCACATCAGCCCCACGGGTTTCTACCGCGGCCGCAAGGTGCTCAAGACCAAGAACGACGCCTGATTGCTGCATCCGGCAACGGGCCCGGTTTGCTGCGGCAGGCCGGGCTTTTTTCTTGTGCGTACCCGTTCCCTTCGATGGGCCCCGTGAAGGCCCTAAAGTTGAGGCCATGACGACCACCCTGGCAGTCGATTGCATGGGGGGCGACCACGGCCCCCGCGTCACGCTGGTCGCGTGCCGCCATTTCCTCGAGGCCCACCCCGACGCCCAGCTGCTGCTGGTGGGCGCGCCGGCCGCGCTCGCGGCCCTGCAGCACCCGCGCGCGCGCATCGTGGCGGCCACCGAAGTCGTGACCATGGACGACGCCGTCGAAGTGGCCCTGCGCAAGAAGAAGGATTCGTCGATGCGCGTGGCCATCCAGCAGGTCAAGGAAGGCCAGGCGCAGGCGGCGGTCTCCGCCGGCAACACGGGCGCGCTGATGGCGCTCGCGCGCTACCTGCTCAAGACGGTCGAAGGCATCGACCGCCCGGCCATCGCCTCCGGCCTGCCCAATGCGAAGGGTGGCGCGACCACGGTGCTGGATCTCGGCGCCAACGTCGACTGCACCGAGCAGCACCTGCTGCAGTTCGCGGTGCTGGGCTCCGCGCTGGTGTCGGCGCTCACCGAGAACGAGAACCCGTCGGTGGGCCTGCTGAACATCGGCGAGGAAGTGATCAAGGGCAGCGAGATGATCAAGAAGGCCGGCGAACTGCTGCGGGCGGCGGGCAGCGCGGGCGACCTCAATTTCTTCGGCAACGTCGAGGGCAACGACATCTTCAAGGGCACCACCGACATCGTCGTGTGCGACGGCTTCGTCGGCAACGTGATGCTCAAGACCAGCGAGGGCCTGGCCTCCATGATCGGCGGCTTCCTCAAGCAGGAATTCGCCCGCACGCCCCTCACCAAGCTGGCCGCGGTGGCCGCCTATCCCGTGCTGGCCGCCTTCAAGAAGCGCGTGGACCACCGCCGCTACAACGGCGCGGCGCTGATGGGTTTGCGCGGGCTGGTGTTCAAGAGCCATGGCTCGGCCGATGAGCTCGCTTTCGAGCAGGCCCTGATCCGAGCTTATGATGCGGCCCGGCACAACTTGCTGGACCGGGTGCAGGCCCGCATCGCCCACGCCCGCCCGCTGCTGGTCGGCGCCGACGAACAGGCGCTGCCGCAACCGGTCACCACCTACTAGAAATGACCCGATACTCCCGGATCTCGGGGACCGGCAGCTACCTGCCCCCGAAGCGCGTGACGAACGCGGACCTGGCGCAGCAGCTGGCCGCCCGAGGCATCGAGACCTCCGACGACTGGATCGTGGAGCGCACGGGCATCCGCGCGCGCCACTTCGCCGAGCCCGACGTGCCCAGCAGCGAGCTGGGCGTGCACGCGGCGCGCCAGGCGCTGGAAGCGGCCGGCCGCAAGGCCTCGGACATCGACCTGATCATCGTCGCCACGTCCACGCCGGACATGGTGTTCCCGTCCACCGCGACGATCCTGCAGAACAAGCTCGGGATCGCCGGCTGCCCCGCCTTCGACGTGCAGGCGGTGTGCAGCGGCTTCGTCTATGGCCTGACGGTGGCCGATTCCCTGATCCGCACCGGCACCGCCAGGTGCGCGCTGGTGATCGGCGCCGAAGTGTTCTCGCGCATCCTCGACTTCGAGGACCGCACGACCTGCGTGCTGTTCGGCGACGGCGCCGGCGCGGTGGTGCTGGAAGCCTCCGACACGCCCGGCATCCTCGCCACCGACCTGCATGCGGACGGCAAGCACGTGGAGATCCTGTGCGTGCCCGGCGGCGTGTCCGGCGGCAAGGTGCACGGCAACCCGCTGCTGCGCATGGACGGCCAGGCCGTCTTCAAGCTGGCCGTGGGCGTGCTGGAAGCATCCGCGCGCGCCGCGCTCGCCAAGGCGGGCAAGACGGAAGCGGACATCGACTGGCTGATCCCCCACCAGGCCAACATCCGCATCATGATGGGCACCGCGCGCAAGCTGAAGATGGCGCAGGACAAGGTGATCGTGACCGTCGACGAGCACGGCAACACCTCGGCCGCCTCGATCCCGCTGGCGCTCGATACGGCGGTGCGCACCGGCAAGGTGAAGAAGGGCGACACGCTGATGCTCGAAGGCGTCGGCGGCGGTTTCACCTGGGGCGCGGTCCTGCTGGACTTCTGAAAAGGGCGGGCGCCGGCTCCCGTCTTTTCCGAAACGACAAAGAATCAAACATGAAACCGTTCGCTTTCGTCTTTCCCGGCCAGGGCTCGCAGGCCGTCGGCATGCTCGATGCGTGGGACGACCATCCCGCGGTGGTGCAGACGCTCGAGGAAGCCTCCGAGGCGCTCGGGGAGGACGTCGCGCGCCTGATCCACGAAGGCCCGAAAGAGGCGCTGGGGCTGACGACGAACACGCAGCCCGCGATGCTGGTGGCCGGCGTCGCCGCCTACCGCGCCTGGCTGTCCGAGGGCGGCGCGGAACCGGCGGTGGTCGCGGGCCATTCGCTGGGCGAATACGCGGCGCTGGTCGCGGCCGGCACGCTCTCGCTGGCGGACGCGGCGCCCCTCGTGCGCTTCCGCGCGCAGGCGATGCAGGAGGCCGTGCCCGTGGGCACCGGCAGCATGGCCGCCATCCTGGGCCTGGACGCGCAGAAGGTGATCGAAGGCTGCGCCGAAGCGGTCCGCAGCTTCGGCACCGGCACGGCCGAAGTGGTGGAAGCGGCGAACTTCAACGATCCCGCGCAGACCGTGATCGCCGGCAGCAAGGCCGCGGTGGACAAGGCCTGCGAGGTGCTGAAGGCCATGGGCGCCAAGCGCGCGCTGCCGCTGCCCGTGTCCGCGCCTTTCCATTCCAGCCTGATGAAGCCGGCGGCCGACAAGCTGCGCGAGCGCATGGCGCAGGTGGATTTCCGGCCGCCGCGCATCCCGGTGATCAACAACATCGAGGTGAAGGCCGAGACCGATCCCGACCGCATCCGCGCGGCGCTGTACGAGCAGGCCTTCGGCCCGGTGCGCTGGGTGGAATGCGTGCGCGCGATCCAGTCGCGCGGCGTCGCCGCCATCCTCGAATGCGGCCCGGGCAAGGTGCTCGCCGGGCTGGTCAAGCGCATCGATGCGACGATCCCCGCCGGCGCGGTGTACGACCCCGCCTCCCTCAACGAAGCCAAGGCGCTGCTCCAATGAGCGCCGCACGGCCGCCCGAAGGCGCGGGCCCCCTCCGCTTGCGGAGGGGGGAGGAGAAGGACGCGAAGCGGACCAGCCTGGGGGAGGATTCCAAATGAGCCACGACAAGACGATGCAGGGCCAGGTGGCCCTGGTCACGGGCGCCTCGCGCGGCATCGGCCAGGCCATCGCGCAGGAACTCGCGGCGCGCGGCATGAAGGTGATCGGCACCGCCACCACCGACGACGGCGCGGCGAAGATCACGGCAGCGCTGGCGCAGCACGCCGGCTGCAAGGGCGCGAAGCTGGACGTCAACGACGCCGCCGCGGCCGAAGCGCTGATCGATGCGATCGCCAAGGAGCACGGCGGGCTGCACGTGCTGGTGAACAACGCGGGCATCACGCGCGACACGCTCGCCATGCGCATGAAGGACGACGACTGGGACGCGGTGCTGGACACCAACCTGAAGGCCGTCTTCCGCATGAGCCGCGCCGTGATGCGTACGATGATGAAGCAGCGCTACGGCCGCATCGTCAGCATCACCAGCGTGGTCGGCGCCTCGGGCAACCCGGGCCAGGCGAACTACGCCGCCGCGAAGGCCGGCGTGGCGGGCATGACCCGCGCGCTGGCACGCGAACTCGGCAGCCGCGGCATCACCGTCAATTGCGTGGCCCCCGGCTTCATCGAGACCGACATGACCGCGGCGCTGCCCGAGGAACAACAGAAGGCACTGCTGGGCCAGATCCCGCTGGGCCACCTGGGCAAGCCGGCCGACATCGCGCACGCGGTGGCGTGGCTCGCCTCGCCCCAGGCCGGTTACGTGACCGGCCAGGAGATCCACGTCAGCGGCGGCATGTTCATGGCCTGACGCGGCCTGCAGGGCCACGGCGGCATTGAGCCACCCCAGCCGGAAACTCCGCCCGGCTTAAAATCGCGGATTCAAACCAAACCCTTAGAGGGAACCCATGAGCGATATCGAAGCACGTGTCAAGAAAATCATCGCCGAGCAACTCGGCGTCGAAGAGTCCCAGGTCACCAATGAAAAGGCCTTCGTCGCCGACCTCGGCGCGGACTCTCTGGACACGGTGGAACTCGTGATGGCCCTCGAGGACGAGTTCGGCATCGAGATCCCGGACGAAGACGCCGAGAAGATCACGACGGTGCAGAACGCCATCGATTACGCCAACGCCCACCAGAAGGCCTGATAGAAGATGCGTCGCCGCGTCGTCGTGACGGGACTGGGCTGCGTGTGCCCGGTGGGGAATACGGTCGCCGAATCGTGGGCCAACCTGCTCGCGGGCAAGAGCGGCATCGACCTGGTCACGTCCTTCGATGCCAGCGCCCTGTCGGTGAGGTTTGCCGGGGAAGTGAAGAACTTCAACGTGGCGGACTACATGCCCGAGAAGGAAGCGCGCCACATGGACCGCTTCATCCACCTCGGCATGGCCGCTGCCGCGCAGGCGGTGCAGGACGCCGGCCTGCCAACCGGTGACCAGCTCGACCCCGAGCTCGCCACCCGCATCGGCGTGAACATCGGCTCGGGCATCGGCGGGCTGCCGATGATCGAGGCCACCCACGCCGAATACATGAACCGCGGCCCGCGCCGCATCTCGCCGTTCTTCGTGCCGGCCTCGATCATCAACATGATCTCGGGCCACGTGTCGATCAAGTACGGCTTCCAGGGCGCCAACATCGCCGTGGTGACGGCCTGCACGACGGGCCTGCACGCCATCGGCCTGTCCGCGCGCCTGATCGAGGCGGGCGACGCCGACGTGATGGTGGCCGGCGGTGCCGAGTCGACCGTCTCGCCGCTGGGCATCGGCGGCTTCGCCGCCGCCCGCGCGCTGTCGACCCGCAACGACGACCCGAAGACCGCGTCCCGCCCCTGGGACAAGGACCGCGACGGCTTCGTGCTGGGCGAGGGCGGCGGCGTGCTGGTGCTGGAAGAGTACGAGCACGCGAAGAAGCGCGGCGCCAGGATCTACGCGGAAGTGGCCGGCTTCGGCATGAGCGCCGACGCGTACCACATGACGGCGCCCAACGTGGACGGCCCGCGCCGCGCCATGGCGGCGGCGCTGAAGAACGCGGGCATGAACCCGGACCAGGTCCACTACCTGAACGCCCACGGCACCTCCACGCCGCTGGGCGACGTGAACGAGACCAACGCGATCAGGAACACGCTGGGCGACCACGCGAAGAAGGTCGTGGTCAACTCGACGAAGTCCATGACGGGGCACCTCCTGGGCGGCGCCGGCGGGATCGAGTCGGTCTTCACGGTGATGGCGATCCACGACCAGAAGAGCCCGCCCACGATCAACATCTTCAACCAGGATCCGGAATGCGACCTGGACTACTGCGCCAACACGGCGCGTGACATGAAGATCGACGTGGCGCTGAAGAACAACTTCGGCTTCGGCGGAACCAACGGATCGCTCGTCTTCAAGCGCATCTAGCGCCCGGCCCGACATGCATGCGGCCCCATCGGTGACCTACCCGGTGGGGCGCAGCCCGTTCGCGGCCCGGCTTTACGCCCTGGCCGGGATCGCCGGGCTGGGCGTGGCCGTGGCCTGGAGCGTGCAATCCGATGCCTTCGGCTGGCGCCAGGCCCTGGCGCTGGGGGCGGTGGCCGCCTGCGGATCGCTGGCGCTGGGGGCCTGGCGGCGCTCGCCCACCGGCGTGCTGCGCTGGGACGGCCTCGGCTGGACGTGGGAGGAGGGCGCGACCGTGGCTTGCGGCCACCCCGGAATCGCCTTCGACCTGCAGAATCGGATCTTGCTGCGCTGGCAGCCGGAAACCGGGCGCGTGCGCTGGCTGTGGCTGGAAAGCGCGCGCGCTCCCGCCCACTGGGAGGCGCTGCGGCGTGCGGTATATTCGCGCGCCAGCGCCCCCGTCCCGACCTTCCCCCCCAGGGGGAAGGAGCCACCGCCAGCGAGCGAGCCGCCGACGGCCGAACAATGACCAAGACGCCTCCCGCCGCCCCCGCACCCTCATCCGGCGACACCGACCTGATGCTGGTGGAGCGCACGGTGGCCGGCGACCAGAAGGCCTACGAGCTGCTGGTGATCAAGTACCAGCGCCGCATCGAACGCTTGATCGGGCGCATGGTGCGCGATACCGACCTGGTCGAGGATATCGCGCAGGAAACCTTCATTCGCGCCTACCGCGCCCTCTCCCAGTTCCGCGGCGAGGCGCAGTTCTATACCTGGCTGTACCGGATTGCGGTCAACACCGCGAAAAAAGCCCTGGTCGACCTCAAGCGCGATCCGGTGGTTTCCGAGAGCTCGCTCAAAGGCGGCGATGATGAGGAAGAAACTTCCGGCGTCGAGAACGAACTAACCAGCGCTGAAACGCCGGAAACGGTCCTCGCGGCCAAGGAAATCGCCGCCACGGTCAACTCGGCCATGGAGGCCTTGCCCGACGAACTGCGCCAGGCGGTGACGCTGCGCGAGATCGAGGGCCTGAGCTATGAGGAGATCGCGGAAGTGATGAATTGCCCGATCGGAACGGTCCGCTCGCGCATCTTCAGGGCCCGGGAGGCGATTTCGGCGAAGGTCAAGCCCATGCTGGAGAACCAGTCGGGCAAGCGTTGGTGACAGGCTCGGTAACGGAAGTGATGGACAACGAGATGGACAACCAGGAACTGATTTCGGCACTGGCGGACGGGCAGCTGCAGGGCGAGGCGTTCGCCCGGGGCGTGCAGGCGGCCGCGGCCGATGCGCGTGCGCGGCAAACCTGGTGCGCCTACCACGTCGTGGGCGAGGTCCTGCGCACCGGCCGCAGCGCCGGCGGCACCGCGCCGGAGGTCTTCCTCGCGCGCCTGCGCGAGCGGCTGCAGGAAGAAGCCCCGGTCGCCGCGCCCGCGCTGCCCGCAGCGCCATTGGCGCGCCAGGAACTCCGCCCCGCCGCCAACGACTGGATCTGGAAGCTGGCGGCCGGCGTGGCCTCCGTCGCCGCCGTGGCGGCGGTCGGCTGGAACATGTGGGGCGGCAGCGCCTCGCAAGGGGTGCAGCCGCAGCTGGCGGCGGCGCCGGCGGCTGCCTCGCCGGCCATCGTGGAGGCCAGCACCACCACGATGATGCGCGACCCGCGCCTCGACCAGCTGCTGCAGGCGCACCGCCAGCTCGCGGGCGCCTCGGTGCTGCAGACGCCCTCGGGCTTCCTGCGCAACGCCACGTTCGAGGCCCAGGGCCGCTGACCGCCGCAGGATGACCCGCGACGCACCCGCCCTCGTCCGCCGGCGCCTGGCGCGTGGCGCGCTGGCACTCGCTTCCGGCGCCTTCACGCTGATCGTCTCGCAGGCGCTGGCCGGGCCGGCGCTGCCCGATCCGCGCCCGTCCGATCGCCACGAGCGCAGCGTCACCGAATGGCTCTCCCGCATGCAGGAGGCCTCGCTCCAGCGCAGCTACGTGGGCACCTTCGTCGTGTCGTCCAGCAATGGCGCGATGGCGAGCGCCCGCATCTGGCACGCCTGCGACGGCCAGCGCCAGGTCGAGCGCATCGACAGCCTTTCCGGCGAAAAGCGTTCCACCTTCCGCCGCGACGACGAAGTCCTGACCTTCCTGCCCGAATCCCGCACGGTGCGCAGCGAGCGGCGCGAGGCGCTGGGCCTGTTCCCCGAGCTGGCAAAGGCGGACGACAGCGCAATCCCCGAGTTCTATACGGCGCGGCGCGTCGGCAGCGACCGCGTGGCCGGCTTCGACGCCGACATCGTGCAGGTGCTGCCCAGGGACGGCCTGCGCTTCGGCTACCGGATCTGGAGCGAGAAGAAGAGCGGGCTGGTCATCAAGCTGCAGACGCTGGACGACCAGGGCCACGTGCTGGAGCAGGCCGCGTTCTCCGAACTGCAGCTCGATGCCCCCGTGCGCATGGACCGGCTGTCCCACATGATGATCGTGCCCGAGGGCTGGCGCGTCGAGAAGACGGACGCCGTCAAGACCACTGCCGCGGCCGAAGGCTGGACGCTGCGCCAGCAGGTGGCGGGCTTCAAGTCCCTGAACTGCTACAAGCGCCGCGCCGAAGGCGTGCTGCAGTGGATCTTCTCCGACGGGCTGGCGTCGGTCTCGCTGTTCGTCGAGGACTTCGACCGCGAGCGCCACCTGCGCGAAGGCGTGTTCGCCAGCGGCGCCACCCACACGCTCACCCGCCGGGTGCAGGAATGGTGGGTCACCGCGGTCGGCGAGGTCCCGCCGGCCACGCTGAAGGCCTTCTCGCTCAGCCTTGAGCGGCGCAAATAGGCCCCCATCTGGGGCCGGCACCCGTCCACCGTTCGGCGGCGTAACCGGTGCGTAAAGAGCACTTTCGTCTTTGGCTGACGCGGAAACTTTTCGCGCCGGCGTATTCTCAGCTATTGGTCTTGTCTGGCTGCCCTTTGGAGAGGTCCCCTATGTCCCGCACGGATTGGAAGAACAACTTGCGCGGCTGCGGACTGGCGATGGCCCTGGCCTTCGCCGGCGTGGCTGCGTTCACTCCCGCGTCGCCGGCGCTGGCGCAGTCGGCGCCGCAGCCCCGCACCGGCCTGCCCGATTTCACCGAGCTGGTCGACCAGGTCGGCCCCGCGGTGGTCAACATCCGCACGCTGGAGCGCGCGCGCTCCGGGGCCCGTCCGGGGGCCGGCGGCAACGGCGAGATGGACGAGGAGATGCAGGAGTTCTTCCGCCGCTTCTTCGGCGTTCCCATGCCCAATGCCCCGCGCGGGCAGCGGCCCACCCCGCCGCGCGGCGGCGGCAACGGCGGCGGCGGCGACGAGGAGCAGCCGCGCGGCGTCGGCTCCGGCTTCATCCTCACGCAGGACGGCTACGTGATGACCAACGCGCACGTGGTCGAAGGCGCCGACGAAGTGATCGTCACCCTGCCGGACAAGCGCGAGTTCAAGGCGAAGCCCATCGGCGCTGACAAGCGCACCGACGTCGCCCTGGTGAAGATCGAGGCGACGGGCCTGCCCGCCGTGCGGGTGGGCGACGTGAGCAAGCTCAAGGTCGGCGAATGGGTGATGGCGATCGGCTCCCCCTTCGGGCTGGAGAACACCGTCACCGCCGGCATCGTCAGCGCCAAGGGCCGCGACACCGGCGACTACCTGCCCTTCATCCAGACCGACGTGGCGATCAACCCCGGCAACTCCGGCGGCCCGCTGATCAACATGCGCGGCGAGGTGATCGGCATCAACAGCCAGATCTACTCGCGCTCGGGCGGCTTCATGGGCATCTCCTTCGCCATCCCGATCGACGAGGCCAGCCGCGTCGCCGAGCAGCTGCGCGTGTCGGGCCGCGTGCAGCGCGGGCGCATCGGCGTGCAGATCGACCAGGTCACGCGCGACGTCGCCGAATCCATCGGCCTCGGCCGCCCGCAGGGCGCGCTGGTGCGCAGCGTGGAAAGCGGCTCGCCGGCGGACAAGGCGGGCATCGAGGCCGGCGACATCATCACCAGGTTCAACGGCACGGCGATCGAACGCGCCTCCGACCTGCCGCGCATGGTGGGCAACACCAAGCCGGGCAGCAAGGTGAACATGTCCGTCTTCCGCCGCGGCGGCTCGCGCGACCTGCAGATCACGGTGGCCGAGTTCGAGCAGGAAGCCACCGCGCGTGCGGGCGGCAGCAAGCCCTCGGCGCCCGAGATGAAGCCGCAGGTCTCGCCCGCGCAGCAGCAGATCGGCATCGTGGTCACGGAGCTGACGCCAGCGCAGAAGAAGGAGTCCAAGGTGAAGGGCGGCGTGCGCGTCGAATCCGTCGCCGAAGGCGCGGCGGCGCGCGCCGGCGTGCGCGAGGGCGACATCATCACGGCCATCGGCAACACCGAGATCAACAGCGTGAAGGACTTCGAGGCCGCGGTCGCGAAGTTGGACAAGAGCAAGCCGATCCCGCTGCTGCTGCGGCGCGGCGAGCTCGCCAGCTACCTCGTGATCCGCCCCCCGCGGGGCTGATCCCGCACGGGTTCGCCAGGCAAGCAAAGCCCCAAGCCCCCGCTCGGGTTTGGGGCTTTTTCGTGGCCGGGTGGCCCAAAAAAGACAGGGCTCGCAGCCCCTCTGCTCGGCCGTAAAACGCGGATTTCTAGTTTGCGCTTGCTAACTTGACCTGCTGCCTAAGAACCGGATTCGGTAGAATCGACGGCGACAGCGCCCAACCGGTCATATCGGACCGCCGGTCCACCACCATGCGAGATGCCCGGCAGGCATTCACCGCCGATCCACATCTAGCCCACATGTTGTCCTCGCGAATGCCCACCGGAATTGTGGAGAAGCTGTGAACAACATTCCAGTTGCAGGCCTGCAACGGCCGAGTCGGGGTGACCTGCCGGCTGTACGCCCGGCCCGTTTTGCCTACAATGAAGTTCCAACTATCGCAGTTGCCATAGATTGTTGGTTCAGGGCGCGTCACCTTCATGACGCGCCCTTTTTTCTTGTGCGCGCCCTTGCGAATCAATCACTTGTACGTTCCCGTTGATGAACCACATCAGAAACTTCTCGATCATCGCGCACATCGATCACGGCAAATCGACACTCGCTGACCGACTCATTCAGCGTTGCGGCGGCCTCTCCGATCGCGAGATGGAAGAGCAAGTGCTCGACTCGATGGATCTCGAAAAGGAGCGTGGGATAACCATCAAGGCGCAGACCGCTGCGCTCTCGTACAAGGCGCGCGACGGACAGGTCTACAACCTCAATCTGATCGACACGCCGGGCCACGTCGACTTCTCGTACGAGGTCAGTCGCTCGCTGTCCGCATGCGAGGGCGCGCTGCTGGTGGTGGATGCGAGCCAGGGCGTGGAAGCGCAGACCGTGGCGAACTGCTACACCGCGCTCGATCTCGGTGTGGAGGTGGTGCCGGTCCTGAACAAGATGGACCTGCCGCAGGCGGACCCCGAGCGCGCGAAGGAGGAAGTCGAGGACGTGATCGGCATCGACGCGAGCCGTGCGATCCCGTGCTCCGCCAAGACGGGCATGGGCATCGACGACATCCTCGAGGCGATCGTCGAGCGCATCCCGGCGCCGCGCGGCAACCCCGACGCGCCCACCCGCGCCATGATCATCGACAGCTGGTTCGACACCTACGTCGGCGTCGTGATGCTCGTGCGCGTGGTCGACGGCCGGATCGCCAAGGGCGACCGCATCAAGCTGATGGCGACCGACTCCCAGTACGACGCCGACCAGCTCGGCGTGTTCACCCCCAGCAACGTCTCGCGCGAGGCGCTGGAGGCGGGCGAGGTGGGTTACCTGATCTGCGGCATCAAGGAACTGCAGGCCGCCAAGGTGGGCGACACCGTGACGCGCACCCGCGCGGGCAACACCAACGTGGCACCCGCCGCCGAGCCGCTGCCCGGCTTCAAGGAGATCCAGCCGCAGGTGTTCGCGGGCCTGTACCCGGTGGAGGCGAACCAGTACGACTCGCTGCGCGACAGCCTCGAGAAGCTCAAGCTGAACGACTCCTCGCTGCACTACGAGCCGGAAGTGAGCCAGGCCCTGGGCTTCGGCTTCCGCTGCGGCTTCCTGGGCCTGCTGCACATGGACATCGTGCAGGAGCGCCTGGAGCGCGAGTTCGACCAGGACCTGATCACCACGGCCCCCAGCGTCGTCTACCAGGTGGTGAAGAACGACGGCGAGGTGGTCATGGTCGAGAACCCGGCCAAGATGCCGGAGCAGGGCAAGATCCAGGAGATCCGCGAGCCGATCGTGACCGTGCACCTGTACATGCCGCAGGAGTACGTCGGCTCGGTGATGACGCTGGCCAACCAGAAGCGCGGCGTGCAGATCAACATGGCCTACCACGGCCGCCAGGTGATGCTGACGTACGAGCTGCCGCTGGGCGAGATCGTGCTGGACTTCTTCGACAAGCTCAAGTCCGTCAGCCGCGGCTACGCCTCCATGGACTACGTGTTCAAGGAATACCGCGCCTCGGACGTCGTGAAAGTCGACATCCTGCTGAACGGCGACAAGGTCGACGCCCTGTCGATCATCGTCCACCGCTCGCAGTCGCAATACCGCGGCCGCGCCGTGGTGGCCAAGATGCGTGAGATCATCAGCCGCCAGATGTTCGACGTGGCGATCCAGGCGGCGATCGGCGCCAACGTGATCGCCCGCGAGACGGTCAAGGCGCTGCGCAAGAACGTGCTGGCAAAATGCTACGGTGGGGACATCACCCGCAAGCGCAAGCTGCTCGAAAAGCAGAAGGCCGGCAAGAAACGCATGAAGCAGATCGGCTCCGTGGAGGTGCCGCAGGAAGCGTTCCTCGCCATCCTCCAGGTCGAAGAATAAAACTCAAGAAACGATGATGCCTTTCCTGACGGCCGCGATCCTCGCGGCCTTCGTCGGCTATGCCGGCGCCTGGTACTTCGAAATGGTCGAAGGCAACTTCGCGCTCCTGCTGTTCCTGGCGACCGTGGTCACCGGGATCTACTGGGTCGCGGAGCGCCTCTGGTACCTGCCGCGGCGGCGGCGCGCCGCCGCCGAACTCGAGTCGCATGCCGACGAGCGCAACGCGCGCCTGGCCACGCAGGGCGTGGCGCCGGTGCAGGACGACGTCTCCGAGGCGAAGCACCGGATCCTGGCGCAGCCCTGGTGGCTGGACTGGACGGCCGGCCTGTTCCCGGTGATCCTGGCCGTGTTCGTGCTGCGCTCGTTCCTGTTCGAGCCGTTCAAGATCCCGTCCGGCTCGATGATCCCCACGCTGCTGGTGGGCGACCTCATCCTGGTCAACAAGTTCACCTACGGGCTGCGCCTGCCGGTGGTGAACACCAAGCTCACCGCCGGCACGCCGCCCAAGCGGGGCGACGTGATGGTGTTCCGCTACCCGCCCAAGCCGACGCTGGACTACATCAAGCGCGTGGTGGGCGTGCCGGGCGACGAGGTGGCGTACCTGAACAAGAGGCTGACCATCAACGGCCGGCCGGTCGAGACGAACAAGCTGCCGGACTTCTTCGACCCCGACGCGATGCGCTACTTCAAGCAGTTCGAGGAGCGCCTCGGCGACAAGAAGCACCGCCTGCTGAACGACGACGAGCGCCCGGCGTTCGTCGCCGGCGTGGACGATTTCCAGTACAAGGAGAACTGCCGCTACAGCGTGGAAGGCGTGGTGTGCAAGGTGCCCGAGGGGCACTATTTCATGATGGGCGACAATCGCGATAATTCGCTCGACTCGCGCTACTGGGGGTTCGTCCCGGACAAGAACATCGTCGGCAAGGCGTTCCTGATCTGGATGAACTTCGCCAACCTGTCGCGCGTCGGGTCATTCGAATAGGGCATGAGTCGGAGGGGTTCCATGGCAGGCAAGTCGCGGCAGCGCGGGGTTTCGTTGTTCACGCTGATCTTCTTCCTCGCGGTGATCGGCGTCGTCGGGGCGGTGGGCATGCGCGCCTTCCCGTCCATCCTCGAATACCAGGCGGCGCTCAAGGCGATCAACCGCGCGAAGGACGAGGCCACGGTCGCCGGCGTGCGCAACGCCTTCGACCGCGCCGCGCAGGTCGACAACATCACCTCGATCACCAGCAAGGACCTGGAAATCACCAAGGACGGCGACAAGGTCGTGGTGTCCTTCGCGTACGAGAAGGAATTCCAGCTGTTCGGCCCGGCCTGGCTGACCCTCAAGTACGCGGGAACCTCCCATCCCGGGCGCTAGCGCGAAGGCCGTGACCGACCCGCTCGCGGGCCTGCAGCAGCGGCTGCAGCACCGCTTCCAGGACCCGCGCCTGCTGGCCCGGGCGCTCACCCACCGCAGTTTCTCGGCCGAGCACAACGAGCGGCTGGAATTCCTGGGCGACTCGGTCCTGAACCTTGCCGTGGCCGCGCTGCTGTACCAGCGGCTGCAGGAGCTGCCGGAGGGCGATCTCTCGCGCGTGCGCGCCAACCTGGTCAAGCAGGACACGCTGCACCGCCTGGCCGTCGGCCTGGGCCTGCCCGGGCTGATCCGGCTGGGCGAGGGCGAGGCGCGTTCCGGCGGCCACAAGAGGCCTTCCATCCTCGCCGATGCGCTGGAGGCGCTGATCGGGGCCGTGCACCTCGATGCCGGCTACCCCGCGGCCGAGGCGCTGGTGCACCGCCTGTTCGCAGAGGTGGAGATCAACCCCGGGATGTCGGCGGCCGCCAGGGACCCGAAGACGGAACTGCAGGAGGTGCTGCAGGGGCGCAAGATGAAACTGCCCGTGTACCGCGTCGTCGGCACGCTGGGCGCGGCGCACCGGCAGACCTTCGAGGTCGAGTGCGAGGTCTCGGAGCTCGGCCTTGTGGAGCGCGGCATCGGTGCGTCGCGCCGTGCCGGCGAGCAGGAAGCCGCCCAGGCGATGCTGAACGTGCTGAAATCAAGGTTGAAATGACGCAGAGCCCCCATCCCGACCTTCCCCCGGAAGGGGAAGGAGAACCCCCAGGCGAAGCCGCCGCGGCCGGCGCTGGGCAGCGTTGCGGCCTGGTCGCCATCGTGGGCAAGCCGAACGTGGGCAAGTCCACGCTGCTCAACGCGCTGGTCGGGCAGAAGATCAGCATCACCTCGCGCAAGGCGCAGACCACGCGCCACCGCATCACGGGCGTGCGCACCGAGGGGAACACGCAGTTCGTCTTCGTCGACACGCCGGGCTTCCAGACGAAGCACAGCTCGGCGCTGAACCGCTCGCTCAATCGCGCCGTCACGGGCGTGGTCGGCGACGTGGACGTGGTGCTGTTCGTGGTGGAGGCGGGCAACTTCACGCTTGGCGACGCCAAGGTGCTGGCCCTGCTCAAGCCCGGCATCCCGGCGATCCTGGTCGCCAACAAGCTGGACCTGGTGCACCGCCGCGGCGACCTCGCCCCCTGGCTGCGCGACATGCAGGCGCGCCATCCCTTCACCGAGTTCATGCCGGTGTCGGCCAAGAACGCCAAGGACGTCGAGCGGCTGCTGCAGGTGTGCGGCAAGTACCTGCCCGAGCAGCCCTGGTTCTACGCCGATGACGAGCTCACGGACAAGAGCGAGCGCTTCATGGCCGGCGAGATGATCCGCGAAAAGCTGTTCCGCCTGACCGGCGAGGAGCTGCCCTACACCTCCACGGTGGTCGTCGAGAAGTTCGAGGAAGAGCCCAGCCCGAAATTCAAGCGCATGGTGCGCATCGCCGCCACCGTGGTCGTGGAGCGCGACAGCCACAAGGCCATGGTGATCGGCGAAGGCGGGGAGAAGTTGAAGCGCATCGGCACCGAGGCGCGCCAGGAGCTGGAGACGCTGTTCGACGCGAAGGTGTTCCTGCAGCTGTTCGTGAAGGTGCGCTCGGGTTGGGCGGACGACGAGGCGCGGGTGCGCAGTTTCGGCTACGAGTGACGCCGGTGTGACCCACCCTGCGGCCGCATGAACGCGCGGATCGAACTCCTGCAGGCCATGCCCCTCTTCGGCGGAATCGCCGAGGACACGCTGACCTTCCTGCTCGGGCTGTGCACGGAGGTCTCGGTCGCAGCCGGCGAATTCTTCTTCCGCGAGGGCGACGATGCGCAGTCCATGTACGTCCTGGAGGAGGGGAGAGGCGCGGTCCTCAAGCGCTGGCAGGGCAGCCAGTACGTGCTGATGCACCTGCTGCCGGGGGATTGCTTCGGGGAGATGTCGCTCATGGACCTGCACCACCGCAGCGCCTCCGTGATCGCCGTGCAAGCGTGCCGGGCCATCGAACTGCCCGGCACGAGCCTGCTGAAGCTGTACGAGCGGGACCTGGAGCAGTTCACCCTGATCCAGATGAACATGGGGCGCGAGGTCAGCCGCCGGCTGCGCGACACCGACGAGCGACTGTTCCAGGCCAAGATGGGGGTGCCCGGGGTGCTGGCGGAATACATCGTCCGGTCCACCTGATGAAGCGCTACGCCAACGAGCCGGCCTACGTGCTCCACCGCTACGACTGGAGCGAATCCAGCCTGATCCTGGAACTGCTGACGCGCGAGCACGGCCGCATCGCCGTCGTCGCCAAGGGGGCCAAGAAGCCCAGCTCCAATTTCCGCCCCGTCCTGCTGCCCCTGCAGCCGCTGCACGTCGCCTTCGGCGGCGACGGCGAGATCCGCACGCTCAAGTCGGCGGAGTGGCAGGGCGGGCAGGTGATGCCCACCGGCGACGCCTTGCTCTCCGGCTACTACCTCAACGAATTGCTGTTGCGGCTGCTGGCCCGGGACGACCCGCATCCGCCGCTGTTCGACGTGTACGGCGCGACGGTGCGCGTGCTGGCCGGCGAGCAGCCGCAGTTGCTGCAACCCGCCCTGCGCGCCTTCGAGCTGCTGCTGCTGCGCGAGATCGGGCTGCTGCCCTCGCTCGACCTGCAGACGGCGACGCTCGCCGCGCTGGAACCGCAGGCGCGCTACGCCCTGCACGCGGAAGGCGGGCTGCTGGAGGCCGACGAGGAGGATCCGCGGGCCAGCCTGCCCGGCGCGCACTGGCTGGCGCTGCAGCAGGCCCTGGACGATCCGGCGCCCTTCGAGGCCACCCTGCGCGCCGCGGCGGCGATGGGCGAGCTCAAGCCGCAGCTGCGTGCGCTGCTGCACTACCATTGCGGCGTATCGACGCTGCGCACGCGGCAACTGATGATGGACCTGCAGGCCCTATGACTTCCCAACGGACCGCGCTGTCGGTCAACCTCAACAAGGTCGCCCTGGTGCGCAACACGCGCCACCTGGGCATCCCCAGCGTCACGCGCGCGGCCACCCTGTGCCTGCAGGCCGGCGCCCACGGCATCACGGTGCATCCGCGGCCGGACGCGCGCCACATCCGCGGCGAGGACGTGCGCGAGCTGGCCGCGCTGCTGAAGGCCTGGCCCGAGGCCGAATTCAACATCGAGGGCAACCCCTTCCACAACCTGATGGACTTCGTGCGCGAGGTGCGGCCGCACCAGTGCACCTTCGTGCCCGACGCCGAGGGCCAGTTCACCAGCGACCACGGCTGGGACCTGGAGAAGGACGGCGAGCGCGTGAAGCCGCTGATCGCCGAAGCGAAATCGCTGGGCGTGCGCGTGAGCCTGTTCATGGACGCCGAGCCGCGCAGCATTCCGCTGGCCAGGATGGTGGGCGCCGACCGGGTCGAGCTCTACACCGAGCCGTACGCGGCCGCCTGGGGGACGACGCAGCACGTCGAGCAGCTGCGGCGCTTTGCCGCCGCGGCGCAGGCCGCGCACGCCGCGGGCCTGGGCGTCAACGCCGGCCACGACCTCAATCGCGACAACCTGCCGGACTTCGTGCAGTCGCTGCCGAACCTGCTGGAAGTCTCGATCGGCCATGCCCTGATCGCCGATGCGCTGGAGCTGGGCTATGCGGCCACCGTGCGCGCCTATCTCGCCGCCTTGTCGCGGGGCAGCCGGATGCACGACCAGTGATCTACGGCATCGGCACCGACATCTGCGACGTGCGCCGCATCCGCGCCTCGCTCGACAAGCACGGCGACCGTTTCGCCCGCAGGATCCTGAGCGACGGCGAATTCGCCACCTGGAAGGCGCGCAGCGCGCGCTGGCCGGAACGTGGCGTGCGCTACCTCGCCACCCGCTTTTCCGCCAAGGAAGCCTTCAGCAAGGCCATCGGCATGGGCATGCGCATGCCCATGACCTGGCGGGCCTGCGAGGTGGGCAAGCTGGCCAGCGGCAAGCCGGTGATCGTGCTGCACGGCACGCTCAAGGCCTGGTGCGACGCGCGCGGCCTGCAGGCGCAGGTGAGCGTGACCGACGAGAGCGACTACGCCGCGAGCTTCGTGGTGATCGAACAGAAAGAGAAGAACCATGAGTGAACATGCCCCGGTGATCCTGGACGTCGCGGGCCTGGCCCTGGGCGACGACGACCGCCGCCGCCTCGCGCATCCGCTGGTGGGCGGCATGATCCTGTTCGGCCGCAACTGGGAAAGCCGCGAGCAGCTCACGAACCTGTGCGCCGAGATCAAGTCGATCCGCGAAGACCTGCTGGTCTGCGTCGACCACGAGGGTGGGCGCGTGCAGCGGTTCCGCAGCGACGGCTTCACCCACCTGCCCCCCATGCGCCGCTTCGGCGACCTGTGGTTCAAGGACGCGAAGGGCCGCGAAGGCTCGGGCGCCATGCGTGCCATGGCGGCCGCCACCGCGGCGGGGTACGTGCTCGGCGCCGAGCTGCGGGCCTGCGGTGTCGACTTCAGCTTCACACCGGTGCTGGACCTGGATTACGGCGAAAGCTCGGTGATCGGGGACCGCTCCTTCCATCGCGACCCGCGCGTCGTCACGCTGCTGGCCCGCAGCCTGATGCAGGGCCTGCTGCAGGCGGGCGTGGCCAACTGCGGCAAGCATTTCCCGGGGCATGGCTTCGTCAAGGCCGACTCGCACCTCGAGGTGCCGGTGGACACGCGCGGCCTCAAGGCGATCCTGGAGGAGGACGCGATCCCGTACGAGTGGCTCGGCGCCACGCTGACCAGCGTGATGCCGGCGCACGTGATCTACCCGAAGGTGGATTCGCTGCCGGCCGGCTTCTCGCCGAAATGGCTCAACGAGATCCTGCGCGAGAAGCTGCACTTCCAGGGCGCGATCTTCAGCGACGACCTGAGCATGGAGGGGGCGCGCAAGATCGAGGGCCACCCGGTCACCTTCACCGAAGCGGCGGTCGCGGCCTTGAGCGCGGGCTGCGACATGGTGCTGCTGTGCAACGAGTCGGTGCACAGCGACGGTGGCAAGTCGATCGACGAGATGCTCGACGGCCTGTCCGGGGCGCAGTCGCGGGGCGAATGGCGCTTCAATGAGGTGAGCGAGCAGCGCCGCCTGGCGCTGCTGCCTTGCGGTCCGTCGGTGTCGTGGGATTCGTTGATGACGGAGCCGCGGTACATGCGGGCGCTGCAGTTGCTGCCCTGAAGGTAGGTTCGGGAAGCACGTAGACCGCACTCCCGTTCTCCGTCACTCCCGCGCAGGCGGGAATCCACACGGCGGCGTCTCCCGAAGATCAGTACATCAGAACGTACGCAACGGTACACGCCGCGGCACTTGGCACCATCCTAACTTGGACAGGCCTGGCGGCCACCTGCGCCGCAAGAAGCGTGGCATAAACCGCCTTCGAATTCTGCAGGTTCATGGGAAGCATGATCCAGGGGCCATCCAGCTTACAGCCAAGTGCGGATGTGTTGCCGTCTACTTCGACGTAGGCGTTTGACGTCGCGTCCATGTAGACCCTCTTCACCAAGACCTGGTCGCAATAGCCGGCATCACCTAAAGAGCTTGAACAGGCAGCGTATGCAAGACCGGGGCTGACCAAGGCCGCTGCCAGGATCCATCGAGCATAGAACCTCATGATTCCTCCGGATCGATAGTTGGGTTGAGAAGGTATTGCTTTCCGCCTGACCGTTATCGCACGAGGAACGGGCCGTTTGACAGGGGCTGCCCGTTGACGTTCAGTTGGCCGGCGGTCTGGTTTAGGGCGCCGATCGAAGGGCATGACCCCGACGAACGCACAGAGTGCGGCTCTCCGCCCGCCGACAGTCGCACGAACCAGCCGCTGCTGCCGCTTCCCGTCAGGTGAATCGATCCGTCGATCCAGATGTCCCAGAATGCGCCGCTGCAAAGGAAGGCGCCCGTAGGGTTCGTCACCGTAATGGAAACGAGCTTCTTCGGCACGGCGTCGCCCTGCAGGCCCTGCCCCGGGCAGCTGAGCCGAAGGTTCCACAAGTCGCTCGAAGTAGCCTGCACCTGCACTCGCACGGACTGCCCTGACCGGTACTCGAAGCTGGGGCGTTGCTCTCCCGCGAACATCCCCGTGTTGACGACAACGGAGTTCGCGATGCTGATCGTGAGCGAATCCGGTATCGAGTAGTTCTCCATCGCCGTTTGCACGGTTCCGGAACCGACAAGCTGGAACGTCATGTCCAGATTCGAGTTGGTCCCCATGCTGTTGTCCAGCAGCACATCGCCTGGGCAACTGGCGACGGGGGCTGCAGGCACCGCCGCGATCGCACCGGCGACGCTGTAATAGCCTCTGCCGAGTGAATTCCCCTCCGCCCCTATGCGACCCTTGAAGACGGCAAGCAAGCGGGCGTACGACGGTGCGATCGGCACGGCCAAAGCCGCCGACACGCCACTGCCAAGGAAAAATCCCTGCTGGGAAAGCAGCGACCGCTGCCCGTCGGCTTGCTCGCCATAGAACTCGAGAATGCCCTCGAGATCTTCGCCCCCGTTGGTCAGCGTCCATTGCTTGCCGTCGCTGCTGGCGGACACCAGCGTCATGGAGCCGCGGAAAAAATGGTCGATGAGCCCCGCAGAGAACGCCACGGCCCGAGGCAGCAGGAACTTGTGCCTGTCGTTGGCGACGGCAGGGTCGTCGTCCACGTATCCGCCGCCGAGACGGAACCACAGCGACTCGATTCCCAGCAAAGCGTCCCCGAGGTACGCATTGTTGACACCGTCGACGATGCGGCCATACAGGTAATTCTGGTGCAGCCCCGGAAAGAACTTGAGTAGCAGGACTGGCATTTGGCGGAAGTACATGTCGGCGCTTCCTGGCAGCGGAAACTCGGAAGACGGGACCGGAACGCCACCTGTCGTGAGCGCGGGCGAGGTCGTCGTCGTGACGAAGTTTTCCGCGGTGAACTCCGCCATGCCGCGGCGAGAGAAGGGCGCTGAGGGCGTGCGGAAGAACTGGCGCGCGGTGCGGATCGTCCCTGGCGCCAGCGTATACGAGTGTGTCTCGAGGAAGCTGGAAAGCTGGACGTTCAACGACTGGGTGTACAGCTCGTAGAACGAACGTGACTTGGGTGGAACGACGACGGTCACGCCAAGTATGTCCGTGTGGAGGTGCGGCTCGTTGCGTACGTGCTGTGGCTGCGCCATGTCCTGGACGTGGTGCACCACATGACCCAGCGTTTGCCACATCCGGCTCTGGGCTGCGAGGCGGTCGCCGGGAAGGGGGCTCTTGAGCGCGACATAGAACGCCTCGCCTGCATCGCGGAGCGAAAACCCATGCACCTGCCCAACGTTGGGCGAGTCCGGGTCGGTGAAGACTCCGGTGTCTTCAAGGGCCCAGTCTGGAGATGCCAGGCCCTCTCGGAGGAAGGCAACCTGCAAGCCACGCCCAATCCCGTTCTGGAATTGCGGATCGAAGAAGTGATTGCGGGCGATGGCCGGGTAGAACCCGTCTTCCCAGGTCGCCCCGAAGCTCATGAGCTTGACGGCGTCGACCTGGAGTGGCGCACCGCTGCCGATCCCGGAGTAGACCAGATCGCTGGGGGAGCGCAGACCCGACGCCAGGAAGAAGCCGGCACGCTGGACCACCTTCGAGCGCGCCGCAGCCTTTTCCGTGAGCATTGCGTGCGTGCTCTCCTCATAGCCGAACGCCACGGCTGGCGCCGCCAACGCGAGTGCGAGCAGGCGCCTGGAAATGCACCAGGCGCACACCTTGGGTGCATCGAACAGGTTGAGGATATTGGAGAGCATGGATGCCTCAGATGGAATCCACGAACCACACGCCGCCCTCGCGGACGATCCGCGATCGATACAAACGGTGGCTGTCCGCGGAAATCTGCACGATGGTATTGACGACCGCCTCATCCGGCGTGACGGAGTCGAGATGCGTGTTTACGATGTCGGAGACGATGGCGGGAAGCATCGGGCCTGCTGACATGATGCGGCCGCCCAGGGCCTGGGAAGCACCGGTGCTCAGGTGCGCGATCGCAAGCTCCGCGTTGCCGGTGCGCAGCGCCTCAACGAAGCTGTTCCACGCCGCGATCGCCGAGGCGCTCGGATCGAGGTTGTAGCGGCCGTCCGGTGCGCGGACCATCACGCCGCGAACCACGGCGCCCTGGGTCACGCGGATCTCGGCCACGCCGTCGCCGTTGAGGTCACCGGGAATCAGGGAATACTGCTCAATAGGGAAGCCGACCTGGTTCGCGGTCAGGACTTCGACCGCGCTCACCGCGCCGGAATCCGCGTAGCCGACGATCAGGCTGGGGCCGGCGCCGAGGGACCGCAGCAACAGGGAACCGCACATTGCCCCCGTTGCCGCAAGCACGTTGGCGGTGTACTGGCCTTCCACGGGATTAAGAGCGAGCGCCTCGGCCTGGGAAAGGGGGCGCGGGAGGTAGCCGATCGGGGAGGATTCGAGGAGCAGCGGGGTGAAGCTGCTGGGGAGCGGAAGAAGGAGCATGTCTTCGGAATCGAGAACCACGATCTTCGGGCGACCCTGCAGCACGACATCCAACTGCCCGTCGCCGTTCGTGTCGGCATTCCAGGCATGCAAGGACGTGCCGCTCCACGGACAGGCGCCCACGTTGGAGATCGTCAGGCACACGAGCACGACAAGCAGTGCGCGCAATCGCTTTGTCATGAGAGACTCCGAGTTGGGTGACTGCGTACGCGCAGCGGGACGCCTGCGTCACGTCGACCGCTTCGACCGAGCCAGACTTTAGATGCCGCATGGGTGCGAGTCTTGTGACATCTGCACCAGTGCTCCCGGGATGCGGTGGTGCAGGCCGGCGCATGAGGCATCATGGCGCGCGGGTCCGCCTCGGGCCGTCGATGCCGACGCAAGCCGCAGGGACCGCACGCGCAATGTCCACTCTTTCTTGGAGGAAGGAATGCCACTCACGCCAGGATCCCCGCAGGGGAGCACACGGCATGCACTCGTCTTCGCATGTGCGATGGCTCTCGCCGCGCAAGTTCAAGCGGGCTGGGTCTTCTCGATGACGGTGAAGAATGTGCGATCGAGCGCTGCGACCGGAGCGGTGACCTTCGTCACGAACGAACCCGTGCAGAACCCGAACAACTGTCCGACGGCGGAGTTCTACGGCATTCTGGCAACGGACAACCCGAAGCAGGCGCTCGCCATCCTGCTCACGGCGCAAGCGACTGGTGCGAAACTGAGTTTCTACCTGCCTGACGGGGCCGGTTGCGACGGCTTCGGACGTCCCCGCGTCACTGATGTTCTCATCGGTACCCCTTGAGCGGCCGCACCGTGCGCGTCAGAAGTGGACGCGGATGAGATGCCACCCACTGCGCAACTTCATCATTTCTACCCGGCCACAAGCCACCATGCTGTCGCGCGAGTAGGAAATTGGCGCCGCGCCGATCGAGAGCGTGGTGATTGCCGGAACAAGCTCCACGCGGCCGGGCCGGCCCCTTACGACAATGGAGGCCTGCAAAGTCCCATCGGGGTCGGCGACGAAAGCCGGCAGCGGCTCCAGGAAATACATGGACGCCGTCTCCATTGGGGCTCGCTCTGCCCAAGGCTTGTTGCCAAGCGGGCGAGGGGGGGGAGCATCCCGATCGCAGGCTGACGTTTCCCAGAATGAGATCGAGTACTTCTCTCCCGGCTGCAGATGGGTAAACCGGTAGCTCACGCGCGTCTGGAATTCGTCCTCCTGCACGCCCCCAGTCGCATTTTTCGGAACAACGACTTCGAACTTCATGACACCGGAGGCTCGCTGATCGCCTGCCGGCATCAACTCCGCGCGTACCTCGTACACGTCGTCATTGAAGGCCAGGAGCGCCCAGAGTCCGCCTCCCGCCAGCACGCCAGGCGCGAGAACCCATGGAAGCCATCGAGGGACACGCATTGCAGCCAAGCTCACAGCCCGGCCATCGTACCGCGCCCCGCGCGTGGCGGTGCCGCTCAACGCGGCGCGTACGCCAACCCCGACGCGACCCCTCCGAACAAATCCCCCTCCATCACGGGCGTTCCCGCAAACCGCTCCTGCAGCAACACCTGGAACGGCCGCAACGCCGACGACCCGCCGGTGAGGTAGATCGCATCCACCTGCCCCGAAGCCAGCCCCGCGCGCTGCACGCACTCCGCGGCGCAGTCCACGACCTGCTCCAGCAGGGAAGAAAGATCCTGCGCCATCTCCGCCGGCCCGAACGACGCCGACAGACCGCCCTCTACGGTGGACAGGTCCATCGTCGCGAGTTCCCCGGACGTGGAACTGTGGATCTTCGCCTGCTCCACTTCGCTGGCCAGCAAGTGCCCCAGATGGTGTTCCAGCACCGTCATCAGGCGATCGTGCAGGCGCGTGTCGGTGTAGTTCACCCGCAGCTCGCGCACGTGCCGGATCACCTTGGGCGCGTACACGCGGTGGATCAGGTGCCAGCTGGCGAGATCGATGAAGGTGGGACTTGGCACTTCGCGGCCCGTGGGCCCGACATGGCCGAAACCGAGCAGCGGCATCACTCGCCGCAGGTTCAGCTTCTGGTCGTAGTCGGTGCCGCCGATGTGCACGCCGGTCGTTGCCAGGATGTCCTGGCGCCGGTCCGCGCGCGCGAAGCGCCCCGGCCCCAGGCGCGCCACCGTGAAGTCGGACGTGCCGCCGCCGATGTCGACGATCAGCACCGCGCCATCGCGGTCCATGCGCCGCTCGTAGTCCAGCGCCGCGGCGATCGGCTCCAGCTCGAAGGCCACCTGCGTGAAGCCCGCCTCGGCCGCGGCTTGCGCCAGCGCCTCCTGGGCCCTGGCGTCGCGCACCGCGTCGTCGTCGACGAAGTGCACCGGCCGTCCCAGCACCACGCGCTTCAGTTCGTGGCCCAGGTGCGCGGCCGCACGGGCACGCAGCTCGCGCAGGAAGCGCGTGATGATCGCGCGGAAGCTCAGCGTGCCGGTGCCGACCGCCGTCTCCTCGTCCAGCAGGCTGCTTCCCAGCAGGCTCTTGAGCGAGCGCATCAAGCGGCCCTCGACACCCGCGAGGTACAGCGCGATCGCCTCGCGCCCGAAGTAGGTCGCGTGGTCCTCTTGGTTGAAGAACACCGCCGTCGGCATGGCCGTCGTGCTGCCCTCCAGCGGCACCAGCCGGGCGAGGCCGTCCGGGCCGATGAAGGAGACGGCGGAATTCGAGGTGCCGAAATCGATGCCGACGGCGGGCTCGCTCCGCCGCGTCCGCGCCATCAGCCCTCGCGGCGCAGCGCCGGGAACAGGATCACGTCGCGGATGCTGGGGCTGTCGGTCAGCAGCATCATCAGGCGGTCGATGCCGATGCCGCAGCCGCCGGCCGGCGGCATGCCGTACTCCAGCGCGCGCACGAAGTCGTGGTCGTAGAACATGGCTTCGTCGTCGCCCGCGTCCTTGGCGCTCACCTGCGCCATGAAGCGCGCGGCCTGGTCCTCGGCGTCGTTGAGTTCCGAGAAGCCGTTGGCCATCTCGCGGCCGGTGATGTACAGCTCGAAGCGCTCGGTGACCTCGGGCCGTTCGTCGTTGGCGCGGGCCAGCGGGGAGATCTCGGTCGGGTGCTCCATGATGAAGGTCGGCTGCCACAGCTTCTCCTCCACCTTCTCCTCGAAGTACAGCACCTGCAGCGAGGCGAGCGAACGGCCGGACAGGCGCTGCTTCTCCTCGGTCATTCCGAGCTTGCGCAGCTGCTGGATCAGCCAGTCGCGGTTGCCCACGTTGTCGCCGGCATCGGTGTGCTGCACGATGGCCTCGGGGATCGTAAGGCGCGCGAACGGCTTGGCGAGGTCCACTTCCTTGCCGCTGTACGAGAGCTGCAGCGTATTCACCGCCCTGGTGGCCGCGTCGCGGATCAGCGCCTCGGTAAAGTCCATCAAGTCGCGGTAGTTCCAGTACGCCGCGTAGAACTCCATCATGGTGAACTCGGGGTTGTGCCTCACCGAGATGCCTTCGTTGCGGAAGTTGCGGTTGATCTCGAACACGCGCTCGAAACCGCCCACCAACAGGCGCTTCAGATAGAGCTCGGGCGCGATGCGCAGGTACATCTCCTGGTCCAGCGCGTTGTGGTGGGTGATGAAGGGCTTGGCGTTGGCGCCGCCGGGGATCGGGTGCAGCATCGGCGTCTCGACCTCCAGGAAACCGGCCTGGACCATGAAGTCGCGGATGGAAGACATCGCGCGGCTGCGCGCCACGAAGCGCTTGCGCGCCTCTTCGTCCATCATCAGGTCGACGTAGCGCTGGCGGTATTTCACCTCCTGGTCCGCGACGCCGTGGAACTTGTCCGGCATCGGCCGCAGGCTCTTGGTGAGCAGGCGGATGGAGGTGGCGTGCAGCGAGAGTTCGCCGGTGCGCGTCTTGAACACCTTGCCCTCGGCGCCGACGATGTCGCCGAGGTCCCAGCGCTTGAACTCGCCGTAGGCCTCCTCGCCGACCGCGTCGCGCGTGACGTAGACCTGGATGCGGCCGCCGCCGTCCTGCAGCGTGGCGAAGCTCGCCTTGCCCATCACCCGCTTGAGCATCATGCGGCCGGCCACCCGCGCGGTCGCCCCCTCGGCTTCGAGCTGTTCGGCGGGCTTGGCACCGTGGGCGGCATGCAGGGCCGCGCTCTGGTCGCCGGGCTTGAAGTCGTTCGGGAAGGCGGGGCCGCCGCCCTGACGCTGCGCGTCGCGCAGGGCCTTGAGTTTCTCGCGGCGTTCTGCGATCAGCTGGTTTTCGTCGATGGGGGTGGTGCGGTCGTCGGACATGCGGCGGGCGCGCGAAGGCGCTGCTGGAGGGGAAAACCCTCTATTTTAGTTCGGACGGGCAGGTCGGGCCGCGAAGGTCAGTGGGCCACCCCGTGCTGTCCCACGACTTTCAGCACGGTCAGCCCCAGGATGCGCAGGTCCAGCGCCAGCGAACGGTGCTCCAGGTACCAGGCGTCGAAGTCCACCTTCACCGGGATCGGCAGCTCGTCGCGCCCGTTGACCTGGGCCCAGCCGGTGATGCCCGGGCGCAGCACGTGCACGCCGCGCCGCGTGCGCAGCTCGATCAGGTCGTCCTGGTTGAACAGGGCGGGGCGGGGGCCGACCAGGCTCATGTCGCCCTTGAGCACGCTCCACAGTTGCGGCAGTTCGTCCAGGCTCGTGCGGCGCAGGAGGCTGCCGATGGGGCTGAGCCAGCGCTCGGGCGAGGTCAGCAGGTGGGTGGGGAGCACGGGCGTGTCGATGCGCATGCTGCGGAACTTGGGCATGCGGAAGATGCGGTTGTCGCGCCCCACGCGGTCGGACCAGTACAGCACCGGCCCCGGCGAAGTGAGCTTGACCGCCAGCGCGACGAGCGCGATCGGCAGCGCCAGCAGCAGGAGGGCGAGCGTGGCAACGAGGATGTCGAACAGGCGCTTGATCATGGCGAGTGCGTTGCGAGGACCGCGCGCCGCACGCCCTCCATGGCGCGCACCCTCGGCTGCCAACCGAGCAGGCGGCGGGCCTTGGAGGCATCCACCCGCAGCGAGGCGCACAGGCTGTCGGCCAGCCGCTCGCGGCGCAGGAGCTTCGCGCCGAGGCGCAGCAGCGCCGGCGGCACCGGCACCAGGCGCGCGGGGCGGCCCAGGCCCGCGGCGATGCCGCGCACCAGGTCGGGGGTCGAGAGGTCCTCGGCATCGGCCGCCAGCAGCAGCTGGTTCGCGGCGGCCGGGTGGTGGCTGCACAGGGCCAGCAGGTCGACGAGGTTGTCCAGCGCGATGAAGCTGCGCTCGTTGCGGATCGCCCCCAGCGGCAGCGGCCAGCCGCGCCGCACCAGCCGCACCAGGCGGCCGAAGTTGCCGGGCGCGTCGGCGCCGTAGACGAGGGGAGGGCGCACGATCACGTAGTCCAGCGTGCTGGCCGCGCAAGCGGCGATCACTGCCTGTTCCGCCTGCAGCTTGCTGTGGGCATAGGCTTCCACGGGTTGCGGCGGGTCTTCCTCGGTGAACGCCCGTCCTTCCGTGCGGTGGCCGTTGACGCCGATGGAGCTGAGGAACACCAGCCGCTGCGCGCCGCAGCGCTTGGCCGCGGCGACCACGCCCTGCGCCGCACGCACGCTCGCATCGAATTCCGCCGCGCTGCCGGCGCGATGGGCGAGGGCGGCGAGATGCACGATGCAGCCGGCGCCGCGCAGCGCGACGTCCAGCGCCGCCGCATCCTCGTAGCTCGCCACCGTGACCTGGCGCACCCCGGCGGGTGCTTCCCAGGCGTGCCGGGCGACGGCCGTCACGCTGCGGCCCTGCGCGTGCAGGTGGCGCACCAGCGCGCGGCCGACGAAGCCGCCCGCGCCCGTGACCGCCACGGGCGCCGCGTCGAGGCCGGGGCGCGCTGCCATCAGAACTGCCGGTACTTGCGCAGGGCGCGCAAGGCATAGCCGGTGAAGTGCCAGGCGGAAGCAATCGGCCCGAGGTGTTCCACCTGCCGGTAGGCCTTCCATACCTCCTGGGCCGAGCGCTTCTTGTTGCGCGACACCGAAGCGGGCATCACGCGGTAGCGCATCAGGTCTTCGTCCAGCCCGTGGGCGACGAAGCCGCGCTTGAGGATCTCCAGCCAGCAGGCGAAGTCGTCGTAGAAGACCGGCTTCATGCGCACTTCGCCGCACTGCGCGCGATCGAGCAGCACGGTCGACGTCGCGATGGCCGTGTTCCCCAGCAGCTGGCGGTAGGTGAGGGTGCGCGGCACGCCGATGTATTCGCCGGTGCGCGTGCCGTCGAAGCTGATGCGGCGAAACCCGGTGAAGACCAGCGCGGCGCCGTTCGCCTGCGCATGCGCGATCGAGTGTTCGAGCTTGGGCGGCAGCCACAGGTCGTCGCTGTCCAGGAAGGCGATCCAGCGTCCCTGTGCCTGCGCGAGGGCGCCGTTGCGGGCGGCGGCGGGGCCGCCGTTCTTCGCCATCGGGATGAGCCGCACGCGCGCATCGCGCGCGGCCCATTCCGCGACCACCGCGCGGGTGTCGTCGGGAGAGCAGTCGTCGGCGACCAGCATCTCCCAGTGGCCGTGGGTCTGCGCCTGCACCGAGGCGATGGTCTGCCCGATGGTTGCGGCCGCCTTGTAGGCTGGGGTGATGATGGAGACGAGGTCCTGCTTCATGGGGCGGAGGGATCCAGGGCGACGACAGCGGGCACCGGCGGCGCGGCGCGGCGGATCCAGGCGGAGGCGATCAACGCCGAAGCGTAACTGCCGGTGCCCAGGACCAGCGCGAGCCAGGCGATGGCCTGCGGGTCGACCTTCAGGCCGGAGCGCGCCGCCCATGCGAGCCATGCGCCGCAACCGACGATCGCCACCGCCAGGTGCAGGGCCAGCAGCAGGCGCTCGTGGCGCGATGCGGCGAGGAACGCCGACCAGAAGTCCGACACGCGCAGGCAGCACACCGCCAGCAGCACCGGCAGCAGCGCGGTGGAGGCCTGGTACGCGGGATACCAGCGCGCGATCGCCCAGGCTGCAGCGAAATAGACCGGCACGCTCGCCGCGGCGGCTGCGGCGAGCAGCCCCAGCGAGGTGGTTGCCGCGAGGCGGAAGGCGCTTGCCAGCCCCGCCGTGGCGAAGCGGCGTGCCACCAGGGGATAAACGGCGGCGCTGACCATGCTCTGCACGGCCTGCGCCAGCACGAGGGCCGTCCCGGCGAAGGCGTACTGCGCGAAACCGTCCACGGCCAGCAGTTCGGCGCCGATCCAGCGGTCGGCGTTCGTCAGTAGGCTCGCGACGATCGAAATGCCCAGGAACACCAGGGCCGTGTGCCATGGCGCTCGGCCCAGCCGCGCCGCGCCGGCGCGCCACAGCAGGCCCAGCGGCAGGCGGGCGCGCCGGGCGGCGCGTCGCACGATCGCGAACGACACCGCCAGCGACAGCGCCGCCTCCACCCCGAGCACCAGGTTCGGCGAGCCGGTCCATTCGGCGACGAGCCCGCTCGCCACCACGATCGCCACTGCGCGCCCGAAGTTCTGCCACGCATAGCGCAGCGGCTCGCCGGCGCTGCGGCTTTCGGTGGTGGCAACCAGGAAGGCCTGTTGCGACAGGCCATTGAGGACCGCCACCGCGAAGGCGATGCCGGACAGGCCTGCGATCGCCCGGGGCAGCAGCGCGGCGAGCATGCCGACGAGCGCGCAGCCCGTGGCGACCAGCAGGGCCTGCGCGAGCAGCAGCAGCGCCCGGCGCCGCTGCCCATGCGCGAGCTGGATCGGCATCTCCCGCTGCAGGAGCGGATAGAGACCCAGGGCGCCCAGCATGCAGAACACGGTCGCCACCACCAGGCCCATGCTGTAGCGGGCGAAACCCGGCACGTCGAGCAGGCGTGCCATGAGCAGCACGCGCAGCATCAGCAGCGCCATGCCCGCCCCGAGCACGGGCAGGTACCACAGCTGGCGGCGCATGGCAGGCGTCTTCACCGCCCCGGTCTCATCGGTCGCCAACGGGCATCTTCTCGCGGATGAAGTCCACCGGCTGCAGGAACCAGCGGCGGCGCAGGCGGTCGGAGGCAGCCGGCCCTTCCGCCGCGGGCTGGCGCAGGCTCTCCCACTCGCCGGACTGCAGCAGCGCAACGACCCGGTCCTCGCCGGCGGCATCGGGGCTCGCGCAGGCATCGTCGGCTTCGAGGCGGCCGGTGCGAAGAAGGTCCACCAGCCGATGCGGGTCGGCACCCGGCACGTACCGATAGGAGGTGGTGGAGACCGCCTTCACGTGCTGCACGTACTGCGGCAGCCGCCAGGCGACGGTGTAGAGGAAACGCAGCACGGCGCGCCGCAGGCGGTCCTGCGCGGCGGCGCGCTCCTGCGGCGGCAGGTCCACATCGAGGGACACGCCCGCCAGCGCCGAGGGCGTGGTCGCATCGGTGCGCAGGCCCGCCTCCTGGTAGTGCGACGGGCCGATTGAGATCACCTGCTTGCCCATGGCGGCCGCTTCCAGGGCCGCGCTCCCGCTGGCCAGAAGCACCGCATCGCAGTGGGCGATCAGCGACATGGTGCTGGCCTTGTCGGCGCTGCCGATGACGTGGATGCCGCGCGAACGGGCCCAAGCCGTGTAGTGCGCCTCGGGCAGGCGGCCATCGCGCTTGCCGATGCGCTCCGACCAGTTCGGATGGCAACGCAGGACGAGGTCCTCCGGCTGCAGGCCCAGATGCGCCATCACGGCGTCGAAGCCGGCCGTCGCATCGCCCCAGGGCGACTCCCAGCCCGGCATGTTCCAGATCTCGTTGAGGCTGCTGGGAAGCACGAGGATGCGGCGCTTCCCCCCTGCCACGGGCCAGCCGGTGTCCCGCGCGTCGACGTTGTAGGCGCGCCATTCGCTCGCGTTGGTGCGCGTGAGGCGGGCAGCGACGAAGGCGGCGGCCTTGCGTGCCTGTGCCTGCGACAGGGGCACGGTGCTCCAGCGCGCGATGGTCGCGTGCCAGGTCGCGAGGCCGAGGCAGTGTTCGTCGGGCAGGAGCTGGATGCCGTCGCCGAACCACGTGCGCTCGAAAGTGACGACCCGCACGCCGGCGGCACGCGCGGCCTCGAAGATGCCGCGCGTGGCGTCCATGCGGCCGTTGAACAGGCAGATCGCGTCGAGCCGCTCGCGCCGGATCCACGCTTTGGCCGCCTCGTACGCGATCGCCGCGCCTGGCGCAAGGCGGTCGCGCAACTGGGCGAATTCGGGACTGGCGTAATCCGCCGGGGATTCGAAGCGGCCCAGCGTGCTGGCGCTCGACGCCGCCCACTCGGCGCCGCGCGCGAGCGCGTCTGCATCCGGCGCAGCCACGAGGCTGCCGATCGCCGCCACGTTGCGCCCGGTGTACGAGCGCACGCCGCCGGCGCGGCACAGCAGGCATTCCATCCAGTCGGGGCGGACGTCGCGCAATTCGCGCGTGTAGCAGGACGGAAGATCGGCGTCGCAGGCCAGGAAGAACGCGGCATGCCCGGCCTGTTCGACCAGGCGCGCGAGGAACATCATGTGCTCCACGTGCGGCCGCCATGCATAGACGCTGGCGAATCCGACCCTCAGTTGTGTCATGGGAAGGATTTTCCCATGGCCCGTTCAGCCGATCAGGTCCCAGCCCAGGGGCGTGCCACGTTCGATGTCGCGCGTGGCCTTCTTGCCCAGCGCAATGGCCTGGTACTTCGGTGCGAGCCCATGGCCGGGGCGGATGATGCGCAGGTTCTCCGGCGTGAAGGCCTCGCCTGCCGTCATGTCCGCGACGACGTAGACGGATCGGCGATAGGCGAGCGACTGGCGCTCGGCCTCGGTGGGCCCGTAATGGACCGCGCCCAGCGCCTGCCAGGCACGCTCGGTCTCGGTGACGAGCGACTTCAGTTCGTCGGGTTCGAGCGAGAACGCGCTGTCCACGCCGCCGTCCGCGCGCCGCAGCGTGAAATGTTTCTCCACCAGCACCGCGCCGAGTGCCACCGCGCCGACGGCGACGCCGATGCCCATCGTGTGGTCGCTCAGGCCCACCTCGCAGCCGAACAGGTCACGCAGGTGCGGTATCGTCAGCAGGTTCGAGTCCAGCGGCGTGGCCGGATAAGTGCTGGTGCACTTGAGCAGCACGAGGTCCCTGCAACCGGCCGCGCGCGCGGTGCGCACCGCTTCATCGAGTTCAGCGACGCTCGCCATGCCGGTGGACATGATCACGGGCTTGCCCGTCCTCGCGACCTTCTCGATCAGGGGCAGGTGGATGTTCTCGAAGGACGCGATCTTGTAGCAGGGCACGTCGAGCGATTCGAGGAAGTCGACCGCCGTGTCGTCGAAGGGCGAGGAGAAACCGAGCATGCCGTGCTGCCGGCAGCGCTCGAAGAGGGGCGCGTGCCAGTCCCACGGCGTCTGCGCCTGCCTGTACAGGTCGTGGAAGCTGCGGCCGGCCCAGAGGCTGGCGGGATCCTGGATCGAGAACTCCCGCTGCGGCGCCGCGATGGTCATCGTGTCCGGCGTGTAGGTCTGGATCTTCAGCGCGTGCGCGCCGGCCGCGGCGGCAGCGTCGACGATCTGCAGCGCGCGCTCCAGCGACTGGTTGTGGTTGCCCGACATCTCCGCGATGACGAAGGGGGCGGCATCCCGGCCGATGCGCCGGCCCGCGAGCGAAAAACCCATGTTATGTGCCTATGTGCCGCTGGAACAGGTGACAGAGCTCGCCGCCGCGGTCCACGCGGGTCTCTTCGAAGCCGAGGGCGCGGAAGATGCGCACCGATGCCGCATTGTCGCGCCGCACCCAGCCCAGCACCTGCGAAGCCCCCAAGCGTCGGCCTAGCACTTCCAGGGCGCCGGCCAGCAGCCGCGTGCCGTGGCCCCAGCCGCGGAACGCGGGGTCGAGCGAATAGCTGATCACCCACTGCGCCTCCTCGCGCTCGAAGCGCACTGTGCCCACGGGCGTGCCCGCAGGCGAGGTGGCGACCAGGATCAGGCACGCGTCCGGATGCGCCAGGCGGGCCGCGAACCAGGCGTGGTGCTGGCGCGGCGCGATGCGCTCCGGGTGGAAGGCCAGGGCGCGCGCCTGCGGGTCGTTGGCCCATTCCAGCAGCAGGGCTTCGTCGGCCGCGGTCGCGTCGCGCCAGGCCAGCGTGGGTTGCACGGCCAACGCCAGCACGGCGGCGACGCGGGCGCTGCCGCGTCCGTCCACCAGCGCGCGGGCGGCGCGCGCCAGGGCCAGCCTTTGCCGCGGCTGCGCCACCAGGCGCGCCACCGCTTCGCCGAGGCGCTGCGGATCCTGCACCCATTCGACCGCACCGAGCGCAGCCAGGTGCGGCAGCACCGCCTGCTGGTTGGCGGCGATCTGCACGGCCACCGAAGGCGCGCCGATGCAGCAGCGCTCCCACGCCGCCCCGCCGCCGGAGCCGACCTGCAGGTCGTGGCGGGCGAAGAAGGCCCGCAGGTCCGGCAGGTCCGTCGACACGCGCGTGCCGGGCCAGCGTTGCGCCAGTTCCCGCTGCCGCGCCAGATGCGGGCTGCGCGCGCTGGAAACGAGCTCGATGTCGCCGGCGAACCCGGCGTCCTCCCGGCAGGCGCGCAGGGCCGCGCTGGACGCATCGTTCGCGTCCGCGCCGCTGAGGAAGATGCCGATGCTGCGAACGGTGCGGCGGAACCGGTAGCGCGGCGCGCTCGCGTATCCGGGGGCGAGCAGGGCGTAGCGCGGGCCGAGCAGCGCGCGCGCGTGCGGCGCGATGCGGCCGACGTACTTGTTCCCGGCAGGCGGCTGCAGGTTCTGGTCGATGAGCAGGTCGACCGCATGCGGGCGATCCGCCAGGTCGTCGATGGCCGCGATGCGCCCACCCGTGGCTTGCGCCATCGCCTGCTGCCAGCGCGCGTCGAACGCATAGTGGTCCACGAGCACCCAGTCGGGGGCGAAGCCGGCGAGGGCCTGCGCGGTCTCCCGCGCGTCCTGCGGCCAGGCCACGCCAGCCCAGGCGGCATGGGCAGGATCGTCCGGAGGCGGCGCGAAGCCGGGTTCGGCGCGCGGCAACCAGGCGACACGCACCCCATCGCTGATGGCGTCCTCGCTCACCGCGTCGTGCGCGCGGCACACCAGCAGCGTCTCGACCCCCTCGTCCTGCAGGGCACGGGCCAGCGAGACGCAGCGCCGCACGTGCCCGGTGCCGATGCGCACGGAAGCGTCGGTGCGCAGCGCCACCCGCATGGCCTCAGCGCACCTTGAACAGCGGCTGCAGCACCTCGCACTGCAGCAGCGGGCGGATACCCCTGGCGAGACCGCCGGCGATCACGCCGAAGACCTCGTCGTAGACGGCCGCGAGCCGGTCGAGGTCCGCTTCGGAGTGCGCGTAGCTCAGGTTGTGCGTGCCGTAGGCCAGCACCCCACGGCGGAAGACTTCCTGCATGAACAGGGTCTTGATCTCCCACAGCGTGTGGCCGCGACCGTCCCGGAACTGCAGGAAGGACCAGGTCGGGTGGCCCGAGAGCGCCAGCACGTCGCCCAGCCCGTGGCGATCGATCGCGGCCTGCGTGTCGCGCAGCAGCCGCTCGCCGCGCGCGCGCATGGTGGGAATCACCGGCTCGCGCTGCAGCTTGCGCAGCGTGGCGAGCGCCGCGGCGAGCGACAGCGTCTCGCCGCCGAAGGTGAAGGAGAAGAACACCTCCTCCATCATCTTCATCACGTCGGCACGCCCGGCGACGGCGGACACGGGATAGCCGTTGGCCAGCCCCTTGCCGAAGGTGGCCAGGTCCGGCGTGACGCCGAACAACTCCTGCGCGCCGCCCATCGCGTAGCGGAAGCCGGTGATGGTTTCGTCGAACACCAGCAGCGCGCCCTCGCGCCGGCACAGCGCCTGCACTTCCTGCAGGAAGTCCGGCTTCGGCTCCACGACGTTCATCGGCTCCAGGATCACGGCGGCGAATTCGCCTGGGTGCGCCTTGAACAGCGCTTGCAGTGAGTCCGCGTCGTTGTAGGCCCAGGTGTGGGTGAGGGCGCGCACGGCCTCGGGAACGCCGAGGTGGCGCGCGGTCGAACCGATGTACCAGTCCTGCCAGCCGTGGTAGCCGCACACGGCGACGCGTTCGCGCTTCGTGAACGCGCGCGCCACGCGGATCGCGCCGGCCGTCGCGTCGGAGCCGTTCTTGCCGAAGCGGACCTTTTCCGCGCAGGGCACCATCTCCACGATCTTCTCGGCGACCTGGACCTCCAGCTCGCTGCTCAGCGAAAAGATGGTGCCGCGGTGCAACTGCTCCTGCACCGCCTGCGTGACGTCCGGGTCGCAGTGGCCCAGCGTGACGGAGCACAGGGCGTTGATGAAGTCGACGTATTCGTTGCCGTCGACGTCCCAGACGCGGCTGCCTTGAGCGCGGGTGGCGAAGTAGGGCGAGACGCCGAGCGGGAATTGCGTGCGGCTCTTGCTGAAGGTCTGGGCGCCGAGCGGGATCACCTGTTCGGCGCGGGCCAGCATGGCCTCGGAGTTCTGGTAGCGGTTCATGCGGGGTCGATGGGGGCGTAGCCGCCCGAGTTGTCCTTGGCGAGCACCTGCACGGCGAGGCGCTCGCCGGGGTCGGCGTCCCAGCGCGCGGCGGCATGCGAGAAGGGGCGCTTCTCCGCAAGCACGTACTGCGGGAAGCCCAGGAACATGCGGGCGTGGTCGGTCTTGAAGCTGCTCACGCCGGCGGCGTGGCTGTAGCGGCGGCGCACCGGCGCGTCGGGGTCGAAGTCCACGATCGCGAGGAAGCCGCCGTCCTTGAGCACCCGGTCCGCCTCCGACACCACGCGCGGCAGCAGCGGACGGTCGACGACATACAGGCAGAAGCCGAACCAGACGAGGTCGAAGCTTGCGTCGGCGAAGGGCAGGCGGTCCGCCGTGGCCACCTGCAGGTCCAGCGCCGGGAATTCCTTGCGGCCCGCCTCGACGGCGGCGGCCGAAGGATCGATGCCGCTGCCCGCGCAGCCCGGGTCGCGCCGCAGGCGCTCGAGATTGAGGCCGTTGGCGCAGCCGATCTCCAGCACCCGCGCGCCCGGCCGCACGTAGCCGCGGATCACCTCCAGCGGCAGCGGGCTTGCCGCGGCCTGCGAGGGGGCGTAGCCGGCGGCGTTGCGCCGGAAGTAGGCATCGCCTTCACCGGCGAGGAAAATGTCGCGCTGGGTCATGCCTGCGCGTCCTGGCGCAGCGAGCGCAGGTAGCCCTCGTTGCGTTGCGTGCCGGCGTTGATGGCGGCCAGCTCCGGGTGGGCGCGCAGCAGGGCGAGGACGTCCTCCATGCCGAAGTCCGGACGGCGCGCGTACAGGTGCTCGTACACCTGCGACACGAACACGAAATCGGCCGGATCGTCGACCGTCCAGCGCAGCCCCGACAGGTCCGGCGCGTGCCGCACCTCGCGCAGTGCGTAGCGGCGCGGCTGCGAGTGGATGAAGGGCGTGACGTGCTCGCGCTCGCTAGTCTTGCGTGCGTCGCGCCAGGCTTCCTCCAGCACCGCGAAGCGCATGCACTCGGCATCCAGGCCGTCCGGAAAGCTGGGGTGCAGCGCGTTGGAGGCGTAGTCCACGCCCGGCGCGCGGCAGGCCTGCACCACCTGGTCGATCACGGCGGGGTCGGCCAGCGGGCAATCGCCGGTCAGGCGCACGAAGAAAGCGGGCGCGTGCGGCCGCGCCGCGCGCACCATGCGATCGAGCACGTCGTGCAGGTCGCCGCGGAAGACGGGGACGCCGAGCTGTTCGCACAGCGAGGCGATGGGCGCATCGTCCGGGCTGTCGCTGGTCGCCACCACCAGCGTGTCGAGCGCGCCGCAGCGGCGCACGCGTTCGATCTGGTGCTGCAGCAGGGGCTTGCCGCAGGTGCGCAGCAGCACCTTGCCGGGCAGCCGGGTGGAGCTCATGCGCGCCTGCAGCACGGCCACGGTGCGGCCTGGCGGGGGATTCAGGTCTGGTTCCACTGGCGGGGATCCGTGAAGGACGGATTGTCCACTGCCCATCCGGACCAGTCCATCGCGGGGATGGTTTGCCAGGCGTCGACCAGGGCGCGTACTTCCCCAGCGGAAGCCGCGCCGATCACCGCAACATCGAAGGCGGGTTGCGAGCGGAAGAAGGACAGGCAGGCCTGCACCGCGCTCATGCCGCGCGTGCGGCATTCCTCATGCAGGCGTTGCGCCCAAGCCCCATGGTCCGGAAAGCGCCGGGCGATGAAGGAGGGATCCGCAAGCAGCAGCCCCTGCAGGTACAGCGAGCGGACGTGGATCTCGACGCCGGCGTCCCGCAGTCGCTGCACCGTTCCGTCGGCCAGCAGTCGCTGGTCGGCGATGCTGGCCGGCAGCTGCACGGCATCGAGCCGGTAACGAGCCAGCAGGGCCCGAACCTGTTCGCCGTCGTAGACCGAGACGCCGATGCGCGCCGCGCGGCCCGCGTCCTGTTCGCCGCGCAGCCACCGGTAGAGGGCCTCGCCACCGGGCACGAGCAGGTCGTCGGCGTGGTGCACCAGCAGCGTGTCCGCGCTCGCGGCGCGCAGGTGCGCGAGGGAATCGCGAAACGCCGTGTCGACCCGGCTCACCGCCTGGGCGTCGACCTGCACGCTGCGCAGCGGCAGTGTCTTCGTCACGATCCGCCAGGCCCGCGCCGGGCCGGCGGTGAACACCTCCCCCAGCGCCCGTTCGCTGTCGCCGTAGGCGGGCGCGGTGTCCAGGATGCCTACGCCGCCTTCCCAGGCGCACTGCAGCATGCGCAGCGACTCCTCCGCGGCGACGCGTCCGTGCGCGTTCGTGATCCCGTAGTCCAGGCCGAACTGCGCGGTACCCAGCGCCAGCTGCTGCTTCAAGCCAGCTCCGCGCGGACGGCGGCGATCACCGCCTCCACGTCCGCATCGCTCATCCCCGCGTGCAGCGGCAGCGTGATGGCGCGGGCGTAGTAGGCCTCGGCCGCCGGGAAATCGCCGCGTCGGAAGCCGAGCGCCTGGTAATAGGGCTGCGTGTGGATCGGGATGTAGTGCACGTTGACGCCGATGCCGCGCGCACGCAGGCCTTCGAACACGGCGCGGCGATCGCGCGTGACCTGCGGAGCGAGCTGCACGGGATACAGGTGCAGCGCGGAGCGTCCTTCCGCGTCCGGCGGCGGCAGCACGAGCGGAAGGCCGGCAAACGCCGTGTCGTAACGCGCGCGCACCGCGTGGCGACGCGCCAGGAACTCCTCGATGCGGAGCAGCTGGCTCGTGCCCAGCGCCGCCTGCAGGTCCGTCAGGCGGTAGTTCCAGCCGAGGCTGTGCTGCTCGTAATACCAGGGGCCGTCCGGCGTCCCGCTCATCTCCGCGGTGTCGCGCGTCATGCCGTGCGAGCGCGCCAGCTCCATGCGGCGCGCCAGTTCCGGGCGGTGCGTGAGGGCGAGTCCGCCTTCGGCCGTGGTGATGATCTTGACCGGATGAAAGCTGAACACCGTGACGTCCGCGAGACCGTGGCCGCCGACGTGGGCGCCATGGTAGGTGGCGCCGATCGCGTGCGAGGCGTCCTCCACGATCGCGAACCCATATGCGTCCGCCAGTTCGCGCATCGGCGCGAGCTGCGCCGAGCGGCCCGCGAAGTCGACCGGAATGAGCACCTTGGGCAGCCGGCCGCCGGCCTTTGCGCGCGCGAGCTTCTCGCGCAGCGCGGGCACGGACATGTTCAGGTCGACGGGGTCGATGTCGACGAAGTCGACGTCGGCGCCGCAGTAGCGCGCGCAGTTGGCGGAGGCGAGGAAGCTGTTGGGGCTGGTCCAGACGACGTCGCCGGGGCCCACGTCCAGTGCGATACAGGCGACGTGCAAGGCCGAGGTCGCGCTGTTCACCGCGACCGCGTGCGGCGCGCCCACGTAGCGCGCCACCGCCTGCTCGAATGCCGGCACGGCGGGTCCCTGCGTCAGGAAATCCGACGCGAGCACCGCTCGGACCGCCTCGATGTCCTCGGGAGCGATCTGCTGGCGGCCGTACTGGATCATGCCGCGCTCGCCTGCGCCGCCCGGTGGAAGTCGCGGATCTGGGCGGGCGTGAGGAAGTGCGTGTTGTTGCCCGAGTTGTATTCGTAGCCGGTGGTGACCGGCTCACCGCGTTCGCCCAGGCCGTCCTCGGTGTAGTCGGTCTCGACCGTGAAGAACCGGATCGTCGGCCGGATCACGAAATGCTTCGGGAATTCCAGCGTGAGGTGCGAGTCGTCCGACGGGCACATGATCTCGTGCAGCTTCTCGCCCGGGCGGATGCCGACGGTGTGCGTGGGCAGCCCCGGAGCGACGGCTTCGGCCAGGTCCGTGATGCGGATCGACGGGATCTTGGGCACGAAGATCTCGCCGCCGCGCATGCGCGCAAAGTTCTCCAGCACGAAGTCGACGCCCTGCTGCAGGCTGATCCAGAAGCGCGTCATGCGCGGATCGGTGATCGGCAGGCTCTTGGCACCCTCGCGCACCAGCCGCTCGAACAGCGGCACGACGGAGCCGCGCGAGCCGACCACGTTGCCGTAGCGCACCGCCGCGAAGCGGGTGCGGGCCGTGCCCACCATGTTGTTGGCCGCGACGAACAGCTTGTCGGAGGCCAGCTTGGTCGCGCCGTACAGGTTGATCGGGTTGGCGGCCTTGTCGGTGGACAGGGCGATCACCTTGTCCACCTTGTTGGCGATGGCCGCCTGGATCACGTTCTCGGCCCCGTGCACGTTGGTCTTGATGCACTCCATGGGGTTGTATTCGGCCGCTGGCACCTGCTTGAGCGCCGCGGCGTGGATCACGTAATCGACGCCGTTCATGGCCTGCAGCAGGCGCTGCGGATCGCGCACGTCGCCGATGAAATAGCGCATGCAGGGCGCGTCGAAGCGCTGCTGCATCTCGTACTGCTTGAGCTCGTCGCGCGAGAAGACGATCACGCGGGCCGGCTGCCAGCGCGCCAGCAGGGTCTGCACGTAGCGCTGGCCGAAGGAGCCGGTGCCGCCCGTGATGAGGATGGATTTGTCGTTGAACATCGGAAGTGCGGCGCCTCGCGGAGTCTCGCGGAGGGCTCGGCCTCGCGCCTGAAGGACAATAGGATACCTCCATGCCCTTGCGCCGCCCTTCGCCCCTCGTCCTGACCAACGCCTTGCAGGCGCTGGTGGACGCGTTCCTGCTCCTGCTCGCCTGGGGGCTGGCGTTCTGGCTGCGCTTCAATCTCGACATGCCGGAGGAGTTCCAGCACGTCGCGCTCGTCACGGCGCCGGTGTGCGTGCTGGGGTACGCGCTGGGCCTGGGGCTGCTGCGGGTGCATCGCCAGGTCTGGGACTTCATCGGCCTGCCGGACCTGCGCCAGCTGGCGATCGGGGTGCTGCTGGGGGCGGTGCTGACGTCCTTCGGCGTGCTCATGCTGCGCCTGACGAACTTTCCCCGCTCGGTGATGCTGCTGCACCCGGTGCTGGCCCTGGTGCTCCTGGGGGCGGTCCGAGCGGCGTGGCGCACGGCGGCGGAACACCCGGGGGCGGTGCGCAGCGGCCGCCGCCCGCTGGTGGTGGTCGGAAGCCTGCAGGATGCCTCCGGCGCGCTGCGGGCGCTCAAGGGCTCTTCGCAGTGGGATCCGGTGGCGATCGTCTCGCCGCTGCGGGCGGAAGTCGGCCGCGCGCTGCAAAGCGTGCGCGTGGCCGGCAGCGTGGGCGAACTGCCCCAGGTCTGCGAGTTCGTCCATGCGCAGAGCGTGCTGGTGGCCAGCCCGCCCGGTTCGGCGGAACGGCGGGAGGCGTTGATGCTGGCCGCCGACGCCGGGATCACGCTGCTGCACATGCCCCGCGCGGACCAGTGGCTGAGCCCCCAGCCGGAGGGCGCGCGCCAGGTGGAACTGGACGACCTGCTCGGGCGCGACCCGGTGGCGCTGGATGTCGGCAGCCTGGCCGAGATGTTCTCCGGCCAGACCGTGCTGGTGACCGGCGCGGGCGGCTCCATCGGCTCCGAGCTGTGCCGGCAGATCGCGCGCTTCGGCGCCGGCCGGCTGGTCTGCGTCGATCTCTCCGAATACGGCATCTACGAGCTGGAACAGGAGCTGCGGCAGGCGCATCCGCAGATGGACGCCGTGTACTACACATGCAACGTGCGCGAGGTCGAGCGCCTGCGGGCGATCGCCTGCGAGCACCAGCCCACCGTCGTCTTCCATGCCGCCGCCTACAAGCACGTGCCGCTGATGGAGGACCACAACGCGATCGAGGCGCTGCGCACCAACGTCGCCGGCACCGTGCACGCGGCGCGGGCGGCGGCGGCCTGCGGGGCGCGGCGCTTCGTCATGATCTCCACTGACAAGGCGGTGAATCCCACCAACGTGATGGGGGCGAGCAAGCGCCTGGCGGAGCTGATGGTGCAGGCCATCGCGGCGCAGGAACCGGGCACCGAATTCGTGTCCGTGCGCTTCGGCAACGTGCTGGGCTCCAGCGGCTCGGTGGTGCCGCTGTTCACGCGGCAGATCGCGCGCGGCGGGCCGGTCACGGTGACGCACCCGGAGATCGTGCGCTACTTCATGACCATTCCCGAGGCCGCGCAACTGGTGCTGCAGGCCGGCCTGATGGGGCGCTCGGGACAGATCTTCGTGCTGGACATGGGCGAGCCGGTGAAGATCGTCGAGCTGGCGCGCATGCTGATCCGGCTCTCGGGCAAGACCGAGGATGACGTCCCGATCACCTTCACGGGACTGCGCCCGGGCGAGAAGCTCTACGAGGAACTGCTCGCCGACGACGAGACCACCGAGCCCACGCCGCATCCCAAGCTGCGCATCGCCAAGACCGGCGGGCCGCTGCCCGAGGTGGGCGAGGTGCTGGGCTGGCTGGAGGAGGCCGGGGCGCACCCGGCGCCGACGGAGGTGCGCGCCTGGCTGCGCCGGCGCGTGCCGGAGTTCACCCCCGCGGCCGAGGGTTCAGGTCGTGATCCCGGTCCGCGTGAGCACGTCGCTCACCAGCTCCAGCCGGACCAGGGGGTTGTCCAGCTCCATCAGCCGCTGCTTCAGCGCCACCGGTAGCGGCAGCAGCTCGCACCAGCGGTTGGCGACCCAGCCGCAGTCGTCCAGCCGCCAGGGCGGCAGCAGCGGCATCGGGCCGGGCTGGTCAGCCTTGAGCTGGAGCGACTGGATCAGGCGCTGCAGCGCCTCCGCCGTGCCCTGCAGGTCCTCCGGGATGGGCACGCTCATGTCGGCCGGCAGCCGCTCGACGTCGGCCACCCACAGGCCGTGCCGGAGCTGGTCGCTGGCGGTGATGCGAAAGCGCTGCGTGCCGGTGGCGCGCACCAGCATCAGGCCCGCCTGGGGCTGCTCGTAGTCGTGGATGGTGGCCAGGGTGCCGACCTGCGAGAAGGCTTCCTGGGCGCCGGGCTGCCGGACCTCGTTGCCTTTCGTGAGGGAAACCACACCGAACGGCGCGCCAGCCTTGCGGCACTTGGAGATCATGTCGAGGTAGCGCACCTCGAACACGCGCAGCGACAGCAGACCGTCGGGAAAGAGCACCGCGCTGAGCGGAAACAGGGGCAGCGATTGCAGGGTCAGGGTTGCGGGCACGGGCGATTCCAGTGGCTGCCGCTATGATCCCACGACTCACCTGATCCATGTTCTTCCAGATCATTTCCTTCCTGCTCGACGTCGTCGCCGGCCTGCTGGGCGGCGCCTGCCTGTTGCGGCTCTACATGCAGGTGCAGCGCATTCCCTTCGGCAACCCGGTCGGCCGCTTCATCTTTGCGCTGACGGACTGGATCGTGCTGCCCCTGCGCAAGGTGCTGCCTTCCTACCGCAAATGGGATACGGCCAGCATCATCGCCGCCTATCTCATCGAACTGGCGCAGTTCGGGCTCCTGTGGCTGCTGGCCGGCCGCAGCGGCGGCCTGCTGGTGCCGGTGCTGGCAGTGTTCGGGCTGGTGCGGCTGGTGATTTCCGGCCTGATCGGGCTGGTGATCGTCTACGCGATCCTGTCGTGGGTGCAGGCGGACTCCCCCATCGCCGACGTGATCGACCGCCTGTGCGCCCCGGTCCTGCGCCCCTTCCGCCGCATGATCCCGCTGATCGGTGGCTTCGACCTGAGCCCGCTGGCGCTGCTGGTGGTGCTGCAAATCGCGGCGATCATCGTGGCGCATCTGCAGGATGCGGTGATCAGGTAAATCCGAAAAACCGGACTTCCGGACGCAGAGGACGCAAAGGGTACGCAGAGGACGCAAAAGAAAACCCTTTCAAGTTTTCTTGGATTTTTCTGCGCCCTCTGCGTACCCTTCGCGTCCTCTGCGTCCGGCCGTTTGGTTTTTGATTACTCCACAGCGTCCGCGGCCTGGCGCGTGAGCATCGCAAGCACGTTCGCCACGGTCTTGCGCAGTTCGCGGCGGTCGCAGATGAGGTCGACGGCGCCTTTTTCCTGCAGGAATTCGGCCCGCTGGAAGCCCTCCGGCAGCTTCACGCGCACCGTCGATTCGATCACCCGCGGCCCCGCGAAGCCGATCAGTGCCTTGGGCTCGGCGATCACCACGTCGCCCACGAAAGCGAAGCCGGCACTCACCCCGCCCATGGTCGGGTCCGTCAGCACGCTGACGTAGGGCAGGCCCTTCTTGGCCAGGCGCGTGAGCGAGGCATTGGTCTTGGCCATCTGCATCAGCGACAGCAGGCCCTCCTGCATGCGCGCGCCGCCGGTGGCCGTGAAGCACAGGAAGGGCACCTTCTGCTCGATGGCGGTTTCCACGCCGCGCACGAAGCGCTCGCCGACCACGCTGCCCATCGAGCCGCCCATGAAGTCGAACTCGAAGGCGGCGGCCACCAGGTTGATGCTGTGCACGGCGCCGCCCATCACGACCAGCGCGTCGGTCTCGCCCGTGTTCTCCATCGCCTCCTTCAGGCGCTCGGGATACTTGCGGCTGTCCTTGAACTTCAGCGGATCGACCGGCACCACCTCCTGGCCGATCTCGTAGCGGCCCTCGGGATCGAGGAAGGCGTTCAGGCGCGCGCGCGCCCCGATGCGGTGGTGGTGGCTGCAGCTGGGGCAGACGTTCTGGTTCTGCTCGAGGTCGGTCTTGTACAGCACCGTCTCGCAGCTGGGGCACTTGATCCACAGGCCTTCCGGCACGCTGCGCCGCTCGTTCGGATCCGTCGGCTGGATCTTCGGGGGCAGCAGTTTTTCCAACCAGCTCATCGTTCAGTTCTCCAACGCGGTCTGCGCGGGGCGCGCCGCAAATTTTCGCAGGGCATCATCCAGTGCCACCGCGGAACCGGCTTTGCCGGGCCGCGGGTGGCGCCCCCTTGAGGGGGAGGCGCCGAAGGCGCTTCGGGGGTGGGCCAATCCCTCAGGAGTCTAGCGCCGCGCGGATCTCGCGCAGGAAGGACGAAATCGCAGGAAGGACCTGGTCGCGCGGCTGGTCTTCCACGATCTGGATGACCTTGCTGCCGATGACGACCGCATCGGCCACGCGGCCGATCGCCTTCGCCGTCACGGCATCGCGGATGCCGAAGCCGACCCCGACCGGGATCTTCACGTGCCTGCGGATGCGCGGCAGCGCTTCTTCCACGGCGGCGGTGTCGAGGTGGCCGGCCCCGGTCACGCCCTTGAGCGACACGTAGTAGACGTAGCCGCTCGCCACCCGCGCGACCTGCTGGATGCGCTCGTCGGTGCTGGTGGGGGCGAGCAGGAAGATCAGGTCCAGCCCGTGCGACTTCAGCTGCGCGGCGAAGGCCTCGCACTCCTCCGGCGGGTAGTCGACGATCAGCACGCCGTCCACGCCCGCCGCCGCGGCGTCGCGCGCGAAGGCGCCCTGGCCGTGCGCGAGCTCGTAGCGCTCGACGGGGTTGGCGTACCCCATCAGCACGACCGGCGTTTCCGCATTCCGCTGGCGGAAGCTGCGCACCATGTCCAGCACTTGGTGCAGCCCGATGCCCAGCGCCAGCGCGCGTTCGCCCGCCTTCTGGATCACGGGGCCGTCGGCCATCGGGTCGGAGAAGGGCACGCCGAGCTCGATCACGTCCGAGCCGGCGTCCACCATGGCCTGCATCAGGTCCGGCGTGATGTCGGCGAACGGGAAGCCGGCGGTGACGTAGGGGATCAGCGCCTTGCGCTTTTCCCGGGCCAGTCGCTCGAAGGTGGCGGCGATGCGGCTCATTCTGCCTCCCGACGAGCCGCCTCCAGGGAGGCAGACGCCCCCTCGGGGGGCAGCGACGACACGCAGTGCGGAGCGTGGGGGTTCATCATGCCCTGGGCCCTCCCTTGAGCGTGAGGCCGCGCATCGAGGGGCGGTCGTAGAAATCGACGCCCGCGAGGTCGGCCACCGTGCCGATGTCCTTGTCTCCCCGGCCCGAGAGGTTGACCAGGATGTGCTGGTCGGGCCGCATCGTCCTGGCCAGCCGCATCGCGTAGGCGATCGCGTGGCTGGATTCCAGCGCGGGGATGATGCCCTCCGTGCGGCACAGGTAGTGGAACGCCTCCAGCGCTTCCTTGTCCGTGATGCCGACGTATTCGGCCCGGCCGGTGTCCTTCAGCCACGCGTGCTCGGGGCCCACGCCCGGATAGTCGAGACCCGCGCTCACGCTGTGCGTCTCGATGATCTGGCCGTTGTCGTCCTGCAGGATGTAGGTGCGGTTGCCGTGCAGCACGCCGGGCGCCCCGCGCTGCAGCGAGGCCGAATGCTTGCCGGAGTCCAGCCCTTCGCCCGCCGCCTCCACGCCGATCAGGCGGGTGTTCTCGAACGGGATGTAGGGGTGGAAGATGCCCATGGCGTTGCTGCCGCCGCCCACGCAGGCGACCACGGCATCGGGCTGCCGGCCGGCCAGCTCGGGCATCTGCTCGAGGCACTCCTTGCCGATCACGCTCTGGAAGTCGCGCACCATCATCGGGTAGGGATGCGGGCCCGCCACCGTGCCGATGATGTAGAAGGTGTTCTCGACGTTCGTCACCCAGTCGCGCATCGCCTCGTTCAGGGCGTCCTTGAGCGTCTTGCTGCCGGACTCCACCGGCACCACGCGGGCGCCCAGCAGGTTCATGCGGTAGACGTTGGGGCTCTGGCGCTGCACGTCGTTGCTGCCCATGTAGACCACGCATTCCAGGCCGTAGCGGGCGCAGATCGTCGCGGTGGCCACGCCGTGCTGGCCGGCGCCGGTCTCGGCGATCACCCGCGGCTTGCCCATGCGCCGGGCGAGCATCGCCTGGCCGATCACGTTGTTGATCTTGTGGGCGCCGGTGTGGTTGAGGTCTTCGCGCTTGAGGTAGATCTGCGCGCCGCCCTGCTCGCGGCTCATGCGCTCGGCGTGGTACACGGGCGAGGGCCGGCCCACGAAGTGCTTGAGCTCGTAGTTGAATTCGCGCAGGAATTCGGGGTCGTTCCGGTACTTCGCGTACGCCTCGCGCAGTTCCGCGATGGCGTGGGTCAGCGTCTCGCTGACGAAGCTGCCGCCGTAGATGCCGAAGTGGCCGGTGGCGTCAGGCTGCTGATAGGAGGGCATTCCGGGACCTTGAAAGGAGCACGTCGGCCGCGCGCACGGCGGCCACGAACTGATGGATCAACCCGGCGTCCTTGATGCCCTTGGCGGACTCGACGCCGGAACTCACATCAACGGCCAGCGTGGCAAAGCGCGGCCGCACCTGCGCGATGCCATCGGCCACGTTTGCAGGTGTGAGCCCACCAGACAAAACGGCGTGACAGCTGACGTTTGGTGGCAGGCGTGACCAAGGGAATGTCCGTCCGGCGCCGCCGTAGCCCTCGGCGTGGGTGTCGAGGAGGATGGCGGTCGCCTGTGAGTGGCGAGCGGCAAATTCTAGCAAGTCGAAGGCGACCGCCTCGTCGGCGGGGATGCGCGCGGCGCGCATCCAGGGCCGGCCCGCGCTCGCCTCGCGGCAGAACTCCGGCGTCTCGTCGCCGTGGAACTGCAGCAGGGCGTTGGGCACGCGCTCGCAGGCGGCGCGCACGACCTCCACGGGTTCGTTCACGAACAGCAGCACCGGCGTGACGAAGGGCGGCAGCCGCCGCGCCAGTTCGCCGGCGCGCTCGGCGCTCACGAAGCGCGGGCTCTTCGGGTACAGCACCAGGCCGATCGCGTCGGCGCCGGCGGCCACGGCCGCATCGACGTCCTGCTCGCGCGTCAGGCCGCAGATCTTGATGCGGGTGCGGTGCTCCAGCGGACTATGGCTCATGGCAGCCAATCATACGCAGCCGCCTGCGCCGGCAGCCCCCACCCGGGGTCGTACACGGGGCCGAGGAAGTACAGGCCGTCGGGGGAGAAGGTGGGCGCCGCGGCGTCGCGGCTGCGCGCCTGGAGCACCTCGCGCATCCACCCGGGCGGCCTGGAGCCCTGGCCGACGTGGACGAGGCAGCCCATGATGTTGCGGATCATGTGGTGCAGGAAGGCGTTGGCCTGGAACTCGAAGCGCCAGTAGGGCCCGCGCTGTCCGATGTGCACCGGCGCGAGCGTCTTGACCGGCGTGGGAGACTGGCAGGAGGAGGCGCGGAAGGAGGTGAAGTCGTGTTCGCCGACGAGGTAGGCCGCGGCTTCGCGCATGGCCTCGCCATCGAGCGGGCGGAACACCCAGCCGACCCGGCCTGCCTCCACGCTGGGGCGCACGGGCGCCTGCAGCAGCACGTAGGCGTAGCGCCGGGCCCGCGCGCTGTTGCGGGCGTGGAAGGCGTCGGGGACGGGGCGGGCCCACTGCACCGCGATGTCCGGCGGCAGGAAGGTGTTGGTGCCGCGGACCCAGGAGAAGTCCTCGCGGCGGAGGTCGGTGTCGAAGTGGACGACCTGCATCACGCCGTGCACGCCGGCGTCGGTGCGGCCGGCGCAGACGGTGGAGACCGGCACGGTGGCGAAGCGCTGCAGGGCCGACTCGAGGTGATCCTGCACGGTGCGGCCCGAGGGCTGGCTCTGCCAGCCGTCGTAGGCTTGTCCGTTGTAGGTGATGCCGAGGGCGAGCCTCACGGGGGGGCCAGGGTCAGGGTTTCGTAGGCTGGTGGTGGAGCGCAGCGAAACCCCAGCGATGCGTGCAAGCGCTGGGGTCGGCCTGCGGCGCTCACCGCCAGGCTACAGGATTCACCGCGACTTAGCCGATCTCCGCCAGCAGGCGCTGCGCCCGCGACTTCAAGTCGCCCGACGCCTCGGCCAGCACTTCCTCGGCCAGGCTGCGCGCGCCGTCGGCATCGCCGATGGCATTGAATTCCTCGGCCAGCGCCAGCTTGGTCGCCAGCGGGCTGTCGGCGTCGCCGCCGGCCGGGGCGGACAGGTCCGGGCCCTGCGTCGAGGGCTGGTCCAGGTCGAAGGCCAGCGGCGGCATGTCGATGTCGGCCGGCGGGGGCGGCACGGGCGTGACCGCGGCCGGCGCCGGCGCCTGGGCGGCGGGCAGGTCGAGGTTCAGGCCTCCCAGGTCGAATTCCAGCATGCCGCTGTCGGGCACCGTGGCGGGGGCCTGCGCCACCGGCGGCGGCATGATCGGCGGCGGCGGCGTGAAGTCCAGGCTGTTGTCTTCGATGACCGGAGGCGCCTCCATGCGCACCGGCTCCGGCGCCAGCACGGCAGCGGGCGCCGGCGCGCTGAAGTTCATGTTCAGCGGTTCGGGCTCGGCACGCGCGACGACGGGTGCGGCCACCGGTTCGGGGCGACCCGGCGGGGGCATCAGCGGTGCGGCGGAGGTGGGCTGGAGGGTGTCGGGTTCGTCGCCGAGCGAGAAGTCCAGGTCCAGGTCGACGTCCGGCGCGGGGGCCGCCTGCGCTCCACTGGGATGCGTGCTGGTGAAGGCCTGCGCTGCGACGGCTCCGGCGGCCGCGGCGGCCATGCCGGCACCGGGCTGGCCGCCCGGGCGGTACAGCGGGTTGGTCGCATCGAGCTCGCGCCCGAGGTCGCAGATGTGTTCCCACTCGGGGCCGTTGCCGCCCGTGAGGTTGTAGGCCTCGGCCGCGACGGTCTCGAAGGCCTTGATGTCGCGCCGCTTGGCGTAGATCTCCAGCAGCTTGGCGTGGATCGCCACGCGCTGCGGGTTGATGCGCAGGGCTTCCTTGAGGATCTCCTCGGCCTGCAGGTCGCGGCCGTAGGCCAGGTACACGTCCGCCTCGGCCACCGGGTCGACGTCGCCGGCGGCATCGAGCTGGCTGGGCGAGTAGACCATCGAGGAGCCGGTGGGGTTGTTGGCCTCGGCGGTGTCGATGCGCTGGCCGCCGCTGGCGCCGAAGAAGGAATCGGGCTGCAGGCGGCTTTCGAGGAAGGAGCTGTCGACGGCGGCCGTCTTGCGCTTCTGGCGGAACTTGTAGAAGCCGAAGCCGGCGAGCACCGCCAGCAGGCCCACGACGAGCGCAGGCACCAGCGGGTTCTCGAGCAGGTCGTCGACCAGGCTCGGCTCGGGCGGCGGGGGCGGCGCGGGCTTGCGCACCGGCGGCTTGGCGGCTGCGGCGGCGCCGCTGGCAGCGGGCGCGGTGCCGGCGGCCGCGGCGGAAGCCGCTGTCGCGGCAGGGGCCGAAGCGGTGGCGGCGGGGCTGGATGCGGTGGCCGCGGCAGGTGCTGGTGTCGTCGGTGCGGCGGCCGTCGTGGCCGTGGTGGCCGCAGGCACCGGCGCCGGCGCGGGCGCCGGCGTCGGGGTGGCTGTCGCCGCCGCAGGCGCTGGCGCGGAGGGGGCCGGGCGCGCCGCCGTCGCGGCGGGCGCGGTCGTGGCCGGCGCCGAAGCGGGCCGTGCCGCCGTCGCCGCGGCGGGGGCCGGTGCAGGCGTCGCCGCCGTCGGAGCGGCGGCCGGGCGCGTCGTCGCCACCGGAGCCGAAGCCGGGCGCGCCGCCGTGGCAGGAGTCGTGGCCGCCGCCGGAGCGGAGGCCGGCCGTGCCGTCCCCACCACGGGACCCGTCGAAGCTGCCGGCGCGGAAGCGCCACGCTGCGGTGCGGTCACGCCCGGCGGGGCCGCGATGCCGGCGGCCGGACGCGCGCCGGTGCCGCCCGCGCTGCCCGGCGTGCTGCCGGCCAGCTTGTTCAGCTCCGACAGGTTCTTGTTCAATTCGGCCACGCGGGTCGCCTGGTCCCTGGACTGGCGCTCGCGCGCGATCCGGTCGGCGTTGGCGCTGCGGCCCTGCACGGCGCCCTTGGAGAGCGTCAGCCGGTCGCCGGGGCCGGCGGGAGCCTTCTTGTCCTCGACTTCGGCCTGCACGCGGCCGGAGGCCGCACGGCCCGCGGCAGGGGCCGCGGCGGTGGGCACGCCTTCGGCCAGGCGGCGGCGGAATTCGTTGAAGTCGCGGCTTTGCGCCACCAGCGTCTGGTGCGCTTCCTCCTGCGGCACGGCGGCGGCCTGCTCGCCGCTGGGCATGTCGAGCACGGCACCGGCGCGCAGGCGGTTGACGTTGCCGGCCACGAACGCATCGGGGTTGGTGCGCAGCATCGCGACCAGCATCTGGTCCAGCGACACGCTGGCCGGCTTGGCGGCGGACGCGAGCTTGCCGGCGGTGTCGCCGGGCCGGACCGTGACGCGCTTGCCTTCACCGGACGGCGCGGGCGCGGCGGCGGCACGGGCCGGCGAACGCGGACCGGGGGCGGTGCTGCGCGGCGTGGGCGCGGGGATCGCGCCGGGCGTCGCGGCCGGCCGCGCGGGCACGGGCTGCGTGGACGGTGCGGTCTGGGCCTGCAGCGGCGCCTGCTGGCGCAGGGTGGGCGGATCGAGCAGCAGCGTGAAATCGCGCTGGACGCGGCCGGTGGCCCAGGTGGCCTCCAGGATCACGTCGACGAAGGGATCGTTGACCGGGCGGTCGTTCGTGAGCTGGAGGAAGAAGCTGCCGTTGGGGCGCCGCTGCAGCGTGATCTGCACGTTGCTGAGGGCGGGGCTGAATTCGACGCCGGCGGCGCGGAACTGCGCGGGCGAGGCGATGCTGGCCTTGAGCGAAGAGACTTCCTCGGGGGTGATCTCGGGGAGCTCGATTTCCGCCCGCAGGGGCTCGCCCAGCGCGGATTGCACGGAGACGCGCCCGAGTGCGAGTGCCAGCGCGTCGGGCGAGGCAAGGCCGAAGGTCACCGCTGCCGCGAGTGCGAGCGTGGACAGGCGTAACTTCGGCAGGCTCTTCTGTGGCGACGTCCCCACTGCTCGGTCGGGAGGCAGTTTTGTTCTCTTCATGCGGCCAGGTTGCCCGGAGGCTATATTCGAAAAAGGACCATAGCAGCAACGTCTTAGGCTGACAAGCTGAGACACCTCTTAATGTCCGCGAGCCTCCTGCGCAGGGCGTGTGGGCGCTCGCCTTGTTGTCGCGTGGCAACGCGCCGTTACCGGGCGATACAGACCTCGATTCCGTCATTCCGGCGCAGGCGGCAACCCACGGCGGCCGACAAGGAGCAAAGCGCCGCAGGCGGCGCTTTGTTCTGGGCCCCCGCCTGCGCGGGGGTGACGGAGGCAAGGGCGCGGTTACGCAGGGAAGCGCGCGGGGGACGGCCCTTACGCGTCCAGCAGGATGCGCAGCATGCGGCGCAGCGGTTCGGCCGCGCCCCACAGCAGCTGGTCGCCGATCGTGAAGGCGCCCACGTACTCCGGGCCCATCGCCAGCTTGCGGATGCGGCCGACCGGGATGCCCAGGGTGCCGGTGACGGCCACCGGCGTGAGGTCCTTCAGCGTCGCTTCGCGCGTGTTCGGCACCACCTTCACCCACTGGTTGTCGCCGGCGATCAGTGCCTCGATGTCGGCGACCGGCACGTCCTTCTTCAGCTTGAAGGTGAGCGCCTGCGAGTGGCAGCGCATCGCGCCCACGCGCACGCAGAAACCATCGACCGGCGTGGCTGCGGTGCCGAAGCCCTCGCCCTGGCCCAGGATCTTGTTGGTTTCGGCGCCGCCCTTCCACTCCTCGCGCGAAACCCCGTTGCCCAGGTCCTTGTCGATCCACGGGATCAGCGAGCCCCCCAGCGGGACGGCGAAGTTGGCCGTCTCTTCGGCGGTCATGGCCTGCTGGCGCGCCAGCACCTTGCGGTCGATCTCGAGGATCGCGGACTTCGGGTCGTCCAGCAGGTTGCGCACTTCGGCGTTGAGCGTGCCGAACTGCGTGAGCAGCTCGCGCATGTGCTGGGCGCCGCCGCCGGAGGCGGCCTGGTAGGTCATCGTGGTCATCCACTCGACCAGTCCGGCCTTGTACAGCGCGCCCACGCCCATCAGCATGCAGCTGACGGTGCAGTTGCCGCCGATCCAGTTCTTGCCGCCCTTGGAAAGGGCGTTCCTGATCACGGGCAGGTTCACCGGGTCGAGCACGATGATCGCGTCGTCCTTCATGCGCAGGCTGGAGGCCGCGTCGATCCAGTGGCCGTTCCAGCCGGCCGCGCGCAGCTTGGGGAACACCTCGGTGGTGTAGTCGCCGCCCTGGCAGGTGATGACGACGTCGCACTTCTTCAGCGCCTCGATGTCGAAGGCGTCGCGCAGCGTGGTCTCGTTCTTCGCCTGCTTCGGGGCCTTGCCGCCGGCATTGGAGGTGGAGAAGAACAGCGGCTCGATCAGGGCGAAGTCGCCTTCGGCCTGCATGCGGTCCATCAGGACCGAGCCGACCATGCCGCGCCAGCCGACCAGGCCGACCAGCGGTTGTTGTGCGTTGGAGAGAGTCATCGGTGCGCGCCTTTCAGTTCAGGGTGAATCTGGTTCCCCCGGCTCGTCTCGGGGCCGGGGGAGGCACGCGACGAACCGGAGCTGGTCTAGCTCTTGGTAATCGTCTTCGTGGTGAGGGCCGCAACGACGGCGTCGCCCATTTCGCGGGTGCCGATCTTGCGCGTGCCTTCGGACCAGATGTCCGCCGTCCGCAGGCCCTGCGACAGCACGTCCTTCACCGCGGACTCGATCCGGTCGGCGGCGGCGGGCTGGTTGAGGGAGAAGCGGAGCATCATGGCGGCTGACAGTATTGTAGCCAACGGGTTTGCAATACCCTTACCGGCGATGTCGGGCGCGCTGCCGTGGGACGGTTCGTACAGGCCCTGGTTGGCGGCGTTCAGGCTGGCCGAGGGCAGCATGCCGATCGAGCCGGTGAGCATGGCCGCCTCGTCGGAGAGGATGTCCCCGAACATGTTGCCGGTGACCACCACGTCGAAGGACTTGGGCGACTTCACCAGCTGCATGGCGGCGTTGTCCACGTACATGTGGTCCAGCTTCACGTCGGGGTATTGCTGGCCCACTTCCGTGACGACGTCCTTCCAGAACTGGAAGGTCTCCAGCACGTTGGCCTTGTCGACGGAAGTCACCTTCTTGTTGCGCTTGCGCGCCGCCTGGAAGGCGACGTGGGCGATCCGCTCGATCTCCGGACGGGCGTAGCGCATGGTGTCGAAGGCCTCTTCGGCGCCCTGGAAGGCGCCATCGGGGGCGGCGCGGCGGCCGCGCGGCTGGCCGAAATAGATGTCGCCGGTGAGCTCGCGGATGATGAGGATGTCCAGTCCCGCGACCAGTTCCGGCTTCAGGCTGGAGGCGTGCGTGAGTTGCTCGTAGCAGATGGCGGGGCGGAAGTTGGCGAACAGGCCCAGGTTCTTGCGCAGGCCCAGGATGGCCTGCTCGGGGCGGAACTGGCGCTCCAGCTTGTCGTACTTCCAGTCGCCGACGGCGCCGAACAGCACGGCGTCGGCCTCCTTGGCGAGCTTGAGCGTCGCCTCCGGCAGCGGGTGGCCGTGCCGGTCGTAGGCGATGCCGCCGACGTCGGCGACTTCCATCTCGAACTTCAGGTCGAGGACCTTCAGGACCTTGACGGCCTCGTCGACGATCTCGGTGCCGATGCCGTCACCGGGGAGGATTGCGATCTTCATTCGGGGTCTTTCCTATCAACCGAACAGCCGAACGCAGAGGGCGCAGAGAGTACGCAGAGGACGCAGAAGAAAACCAAAGATCGGCTTTCTTTCCTTGTCTCTCTTCTGCGTCCTCTGCGTATCCTTTGCGCCCTCTGCGTTCGGCTGTCTTGTTTTGACTGTCTGGCTTGGTACTTACAGCGTATGCGCCAGCCAGGGCTTCTTCGCGAGGCGCTCGGCTTCGTAGGCCTTGATCTTGTCGGCGTGGCGCAGGGTCAGGCCGATGTCGTCGAAGCCGTTCATGAGGCAGTAGCGACGGAAGGGCTGGACGTCGAAGGGGATCTCCTCGCCCTGCGGCTTGACGATCACCTGCCGGTCCAGGTCCACCGTCAGCGCGTAGCCGGGGAAGGCCAGGACCTCGTCGAACAGCTTCGCCACCGTCGTCTCGGGCAGCACGATCGGCAGCAGGCCGTTCTTGAAGCAGTTGTTGAAGAAGATGTCGGCGAAGCTCGGCGCGGGAATGAAGGGCGGAGTGCCCTCACCCCGACCCTCTCCCAGGGGGAGAGGGAGCCTGATCAGAGGGGACAGAGCACCGCTTCGCTTGTGGTCTGTCCCCTGGTCATTATTTTTTCTTCGCCGCCGCGTCCTCGATCGTCTGTCCCGCCTTCTGCAGGTCCTGGCCGGCGCCCTTGATGGTGTTGCAGCCGGCCAGCACGAAAGCGGCGGCGAGCAGGGTGGCGATCGTTTTCAGCATGGCGGGACTCCTCTGGTAAAGCTGTATCAAGCGAACTGGCGCACGTCGACGAAATGCCCATGCACCGCGGCCGCCGCCGCCATCGCGGGGCTCACCAGGTGCGTGCGGCCGCCGGCGCCCTGGCGGCCTTCGAAATTGCGGTTGCTGGTGGAGGCGCAGCGCTCGCCCGGCTCCAGCCGGTCGGCGTTCATCGCCAGGCACATGGAGCAGCCGGGCTCGCGCCACTCGAAGCCGGCGGCCTTGAAGATCTCGTGCAGCCCCTCGCGCTCGGCCTGCTCCTTCACCACGCCGGAGCCGGGCACGACCATCGCGAGCTTGACGTTGGAGGCGACCTTGCGACCGAGCTTCTTGACCACCGCGGCGGCCTCGCGCATGTCCTCGATGCGGCTGTTGGTGCAGGAGCCGATGAACACCTTGTCGACGGTGATGTCGTTCATCGGCTTGCCCGGCTGCAGTGCCATGTACTGCAGCGCGCGCTCCATCGCGTTGCGCTTGTTCGGATCCTTTTCCTTGTCGGGATCGGGCACGCGGGCGTCGATGGAGGTCACCATCTCCGGCGAGGTGCCCCAGGTCACCTGCGGCACGATCTGCGTGGCATCGAGCTTGACCACGGTGTCGAACTTCGCGTCCGGGTCCGACTGCAGGGTGCGCCAGTAGGCCACCGCCTGGTCCCACTCGACGCCGGTGGGCGCCAGCGGCTTGCCGCGCACGTACTCGATCGTCTTCTCGTCCACGGCCACCATGCCGGCGCGCGCACCGGCCTCGATGGCCATGTTGCACACCGTCATGCGGCCTTCCATCGACAGCGAACGGATCGCCGGGCCGGCGAACTCGATCGTGTAGCCGGTGCCGCCGGCGGTGCCGATGCGGCCGATGATGGCCAGCACGATGTCCTTGGCGGTCACGCCGGGGGCGAGCTTGCCGTCCACCTGCACCAGCATGTTCTTCGCCTTCTTCGCCAGCAGCGTCTGGGTGGCCATGACATGCTCCACCTCGGAGGTGCCGATGCCGTGCGCCAGCGCGCCGAAGGCGCCGTGCGTGGAGGTGTGCGAGTCGCCGCAGACCACCGTCATGCCGGGCAGCGTCGCGCCTTCCTCGGGGCCGATCACGTGCACGATCCCCTGGCGCTTCGACAGGAAGGGGAAGTAGGCCGCCGCGCCGAACTCCGCGATGTTCTTGTCCAGCGTGGTGACCTGCTCCTTGGAGATCGGGTCGGTGATGCCGTCGTAGCCGCGCTCCCAGCCGGTGGTGGGCGTGTTGTGGTCGGCAGTGGCCACGATCGAGCTGATCCGCCACACTTTCCTTCCCGTCTCGCGCAGCCCCTCGAAGGCCTGCGGGCTGGTCACCTCGTGCACCAGGTGGCGGTCGATGTAGAGGACGGCGGTCCCGTCTTCCTCGGTGTGGACGACGTGCTCGTCCCAGATCTTGTCGTACAGGGTGCGTCCCATGGGGGCTTTCCTTTGGCGTGAAATTCTATGCGGCGAGCGTTTCCGGCCCTTCGGCGCGGGCGCGCAGGTGGTCCACCAGCAGCCGCGCAGTAAGGGGAAGCGTGGAGAAGTCGCGGGCGACGAGCCGGATGTCGCGCGTGGCCCACGCATCGGCCAGGCGCACGCACTCCAGGTCGCCCACCCCGTGCATCAGCGTGAAGGCCCGGCGCGGCATCACGCCCACGCCCAGGCCGTTGTGGATCATGCGGCACATCGCGTCCAGGCCCGTGACGTGGATGCGCAGGCGGATCGTGCGGCCCGCCGCGGCCGCGGCCTCGCGCATCGCCAGCTGGATCGAGCTGTTGGCGTGCAGGCCCACGTGGTCGAAATCGAGCGTCTCCTCGAAGGCGAGCGACTGGCGCCTGGCCAGCGCGTGGCCGCGCGGCACGATCAGCACCAGTTCGTCGGTGCGGTACGGCAGCGCCTGCAGCTCGTGCGCGGCCACCGCGCCGACGTTGCAGATGCCCAGGTCCGCCGCGCCCTCCTGCACCGCGCGGATCACCTCGGTGGACAGGTGTTCCTCCAGGTCGATCTTCACCTGCGGGTGCTGCTGGCTGAACGCGCCCAGGTCCTCGGGCAGGAACTGCACGATCGCGGAGATGTTGGCGTGGATGCGCACGTGGCCCTTCACGCCGTCGGCGTACTCGGACAGCTCCGCCTGCATCTTCTCCAGGCTGAACAGCACCGAGCGCGCGTGGTGCAGCAGGCTTTCGCCGGCGGGCGTGAGCTTCACGCCGCGGGTGTGGCGATAGAGCAGGGGTGTCTCCAGCGTCGCTTCCAGGTCCGACAGGCGCTTGCTCACCGCCGAGGCCGCGATGAACTCGCGTTCGGCGGCGCGGCCGATCGAGCCGAGCTCGCACACCGCCACGAACAGCTGCAGCGAGGTGAGGTCGATCCGGCGGGCGAAGGAGCGTTCGGTGGGGCGCATGCGGTGGGTGCAGCCATCGCGGTGCACGATGGCAGGACGCGATTTTCCACCGAATCCGGGGGTGATGCCATCGCGATCCGCGATGGCCCGCCTGCTAGCCGGGAAGCACCTGCACCAGCGCGCGGGTGAAGCGGCTCACTTCGCGCCCGAAAGCCTCCACCGGGCCGCGGATCTCCCCGGGATCGCGCCCCGAGCGCAAGGCCTGTTCCAGGTCGGCTGCCAGGCCCGCCAGGGGCATGGCCCCCAGCGTCGCCGCGGCGCCCTTGCAGTTGTGGACCAGGCGCTCCGCGCTGCCGCGGTCGCCGGTCGCCAGGAACTCGGCCAGCCGCTCCTCGCAGTCGCGGTAGGAGTCCACGAAGATGCCCAGCATCTGCAGGTAGAAGCCGGGGTCCGTGCTGGGCGTGAACTCCAGGCCGCGCGCCACGTCGAGCCCGGCAACGCCAGCGAGCGCGGCGAGCATCGGGTCGTGCGCCGTGGGCGCGGAGGGTTCCGGGGCAGGCGCCGGCGCGGCCGCCGGCAGCCAGGCCGCGACCACCCGGTACAGCTCCTGCGGGTGGATGGGCTTGCTCAGGAAGTCGTTCATCCCGGCCGCCAGGCAGCGTTCGCGGTCGCTGGCCATCGCGTTGGCCGTCATCGCGATCACCGGGACGTCCAGGCCCAGCGCGCGGATGCGCTCGGTGGCCGTCACGCCGTCCATCACCGGCATCTGCATGTCCATGAGCACCAGGTCGAACCGCTCGTCCTGCACCCGCTGCACGGCCTGCGCGCCGTTTTCCGCGATCTGCACGGTGACGCCGGCCTCCTGCAGGATCTCGCCGGCCACCTGCTGGTTGATGAGGTTGTCCTCCACCAGCAGCACGCGCGCGCCTTCGAGCGCGGGCGGCGCCGACGCGGCCAGTCCCGCGCTGCGTGGCGCGGATGCGGGGCGCTCGCCGCGCAGGGCCCGCAGCGCATCCACCGCCAGGTCGAACACGGCGGAGGCGCTGGTCGGCTTGCGCAGCACCCAGGCGCCCGGCTCGCGCCCGGCGGCCTCCGCGGCGTGGTGCCCCGCGGTCACGATCAGCACCGGCTGCAGCTGCGCTTCGCCCAGGCGGCGCGGCGCATCGGCCGGCTCCAGGTCGGGCAGGCGCCCGTCCACGAAGAAGAAGGTGAAGGGCCGGCCGGCTTCGTTCGCCGCGCGCAGCAGGGCCAGCGCCTGGGCCCCGGACGAGGCCTCCTCCACCTGGAAGGTGAGCCCCCGCAGCAGTTCGCCCAGCGCTTCGCGCGCGCTCGCGTTGTCGTCCGCGACCAGCGCGCGCAGGTTGCGCAGGTCCGGCCAGGGCAGGGTCGGGCGGGCGGCGTGCGGCGCCACGTCCAGCCAGGCGGTGAACCAGAAGGTGCTGCCTTCGCCGAAGCGGCTGTCCACGCCCACCGCGCCGCCCATCATCTCCGCCAGGCTGCGCGAGATCGCCAGGCCGAGGCCGGTGCCGCCGTACTTGCGCGTGGTGGAGCGGTCGGCCTGCTCGAAGTGCTGGAACACGCGGGCGGCCTGTTCGGGCGTCAGGCCGATGCCGGTGTCGCGCACCGCGAAGCGCAGCAGCACGCGCTGGCCGTCCCGCCGCTCCACCGCCACGCGCAGCACGACTTCGCCGCGCTCGGTGAACTTGATCGCGTTGTTCAGGTAGTTGATCAGGACCTGGCGCACGCGCAGCGGGTCGCCGGCCAGCTGCGGCGGGACCTGCGCATCGACGTCGAACACCAGCTCGAGGCCCTTGTCCTGCGCCTTCTCCGCCACGACGTCGGATACCTGCTCCAGCACGGCGTCGAGGGCGAACACCTCCTTTTCGAGCGCCAGCTTGCCGGCCTCGATCTTGGACAGGTCGAGGATGTCGTCCACGATGCCGGCGAGGTGCTCGCCGGCCGCCTGCACCTTGGCCAGGTAGTCGCGCTGGCGCGGCGTGAGCTCGGTGTTGAGCGCCAGGTGCGACATGCCCAGGATCGCGTTGATCGGCGTGCGGATCTCGTGGCTCATGTTGGCGAGGAAGGCCGTCTTCATCTCGGTGGCCTCCTCGGCCAGCGCGCGGGCCCGGCGCAGCTCCTCCTCCGCCTCGCGCCGGCGCGTGACGTCGCGGCCCACGGCCACGACGCCCATGGCGCTGCCGTCCGAATCGCGCATCGGGCTGCGCACGAACTCCAGCCGCGCGCGCCGCCCGTCCGGGTAGTCGAACCAGGCCTCCGTCGTGGAGCCCTCGTTGTGCTGCAGCACCTGCACGTCCTCCTCGCGCACGCGCTGCGCCACCGCGGGCGCCAGCACCTCTTCGACGGTGCGCCCCGCGACCGCTTCGGCGGGCATGCCCACCAGTTCCCCGTAGGCGTCGTTGCAGCCCAGGAAGGTGCCGTCGGCATCGCGGTAGGCGATCAGGTCGGGGCTGGAGGCGATCACGGCCTGCAGCAGGGCCTGCTGGCGCTGCAGTTCGTCGCGTGCGCCGGTGCTGCGCCGCAGCTGCGTGCGCACGTTGATCGACAGCACCGAGACGATCAGCACGCACAGCCCCAGCGTGAGCAGCAGCGAGACCAGCATGGCGGCGCGGTCGCTCGCCAGGGTGGACCTGCGCTGCTCCAGTGCGTCCTGCAGGGCGCGTTCCAGCTGGCCGCCGGCGGCCAGCGCGCGGCCGGCCGCGCCGCGTTCGTCGTGCATCGCGTCGTCGAGCTGCGCGAGCAGGCGGGCTTGCGCGCCTGCGCCGGCGCTGCGCGCGAGCGGCTCGAGCAGGCCGCGGCACTCCTGCAGGTTGCGGCCGGAGCGCAGGCAGGCCCGAACCTCCGCGAGCTCGAGCCGGGCCTGCTGCAGCCGGTCCATGTCCTGCGTGGCGGCCGCGAAGCGCACGTTGGAGCGGTAGGTGAAGCCGGTGGAGGCGAGCAGCACCAGCACCATGGCCCAGAAGAAGGCGCTGACGGCGCGCTCCCCGCGCCGCGAACGCGAATGCCGCTGGCGGTCGGCCCGGCGCTGCTGCACCAGGATGCCGGCGCCCAGCAGCGCGAGCGCAAGCGCCGTGTTCAGGGCCACCGGCGGCAGCCAGCTGTCGGTGACGAATTCGCCCGCGTTCCACAGGTGGCGCAGGGCCGACAGCGCGCCGATGGCGATCACCTGCGCGGCGCACAGCAGCACGATCCAGCTGCCCCGCCTGCGGTGCAGCAGCGCGATGCCGGGGCCGAGCAGCACGAAGGCCCAGGCGGTGTACGGGGACATGCGCCCCGGCGCGCCGCTGACGGCGCTGGCGCCGTCGCGGAACAGCAGCTCGTCGATGCCGAGGTCGACGCCGGTCAGGTATTCCACCAGCGTGGCGGCACCCAGGGCAGTGACCAGGCCGGCCGCGCCGGCCGCGGCGGCGGTCGCCCATTCACGCCCGCGGATCCGCAACCACAGCGCGGCGCCGGCGACCAGCAGGCCGACGGCCGTGTTCGCCTTCATCTCGACCGCCCCGGGCACCACGCTCTTCAACGCGTCGATGCCGAGGGCCCACCCGAGCAGGACGGCCGCACCGACCGCCATCGCCACCCCCGCAGCGGTCGACGCCAGCCGACTGCGCGCCCGGGCGGGGGAGGCTTCATTCATTTGCAGTAAGTAAACTACTTAAGGAGCAAGCAACCATACCTGACGGGGGCGGTACCGTCCAGTTCCGAAGGTGCCGAGGGGCTTGCGGCGGGCTGCGGCGGGCGCCAGCATCGCGGCCATGCAACGCTTGTGTCTCGCTGCGCTGGCGGGGCTCCTGCTGGCGCTCCCCGCGCCGGCGCAGGAGCGGCGCAACCCCTTCGGCGATCCCTTCCTGCAGGTCATGGCGGCCATGCCGGGCTGCCCGGTGCCGCGGCCGCCCGGGTTCACGCCGGAGGAGGTCCGCAGGGAGGCGCACGTGCGCGCCCAGCACGGCACCAGCTGCTACCGGTCCGGCCGCTGCCGGCTGCCGAACTCCTACCTGTACGACCAGGAAATCATCCCGCGGGTGCAGCAGTACCTGCGGCTGGACGGCCGCTTCGACGACACGAGCGTCTGGATCCTGGGCGAGCGGCGGATCGTGACGCTCATGGGCTGCGTGCGCACGGCGGCGCAGAAGGAAGAAATGGAGCGGGCGGTGCCGCTGGTGGACGATGTGATGGGGGTGGTGAACTGGCTGATGGTGGGGACGGGGGAGAGGGCGAAGTACGAACTGGCGAAGCCGTGATTCGCGGGGGCGGTGCTGTAGGCTGGTGGTGAGCCGTGCGAACCCCAGCGCTTCGCTGCGCTCGCCGCATCGCTGGGGTTCGCAAGGCTCACCGCCAGCCTACGGTTCCGACGAAGGCCGACCATGCAAAAGGCCCGCCGAAGCGGGCCTCATGCCTCACGCGAAAAAGCGATCAGCGCTGCGCGATCGGCTTCACGTCGCGCTTGACCGAGCCCGTGAACAGCTGGCGCGGGCGGCCGATCTTGTACTCGGGGTCGCCGATCATTTCGTTGAGCTGCGCGATCCAGCCGACCGTGCGGGCCAGCGCGAAGATCGCGGTGAACAGCGACACCGGGATGCCGATGGCGCGCTGCACGATGCCGGAGTAGAAGTCCACGTTCGGGTACAGCTTGCGGGAGACGAAGTACTCGTCTTCCAGCGCCACCTTCTCGAGGGCCATCGCCAGCTTGAACAGCGGGTCGTTCTGCAGGCCCAGCTCGCCCAGCACTTCCTTGCAGGTTTCCTGCATCAGCTTGGCGCGCGGGTCGTAGTTCTTGTACACGCGGTGGCCGAAGCCCATCAGCTTGACGCCGGAGTTCTTGTCCTTGACCTTGTCGACGAACTCGCCGATCTTGGCCACGCCGCCCATCTTCTGGATGTCTTCCAGCATGTTCAGGCAGGCCTCGTTGGCGCCGCCGTGCGCGGGGCCCCACAGGCAGGCCACGCCGGCCGCGATCGCGGCGAACGGGTTGGTGCCCGACGAGCCGCACAGGCGCACCGTGGAGGTGGAGGCGTTCTGCTCGTGGTCGGCGTGCAGGATGAAGATGCGGTCCATCGCGCGCACCAGCACGTCGTTGGGCTCGTAGTCCTCGCACGGCGTGGCGAACATCATGCGCATGAAGTTCGCCGTGTAGCCCAGCGAGTTCTTCGGGTACATGTACGGCTGGCCGGAGCTGTACTTGAACGCCATGGACACCAGCGTCGGCATCTTGGCGATCAGGCGGATCGCGGAGATCTCGCGGTGTTCCGGGTTGTTGATGTCGGTGCTGTCGTGATAGAAGGCCGACAGGGCGCCCACCAGGCCGGTCATCACCGCCATCGGGTGCGCATCGCGGCGGAAGCCGCGCAGGAAGAACTGCATCTGCTCGTTGACCATCGTGTGGTTGGTCACGCGCGAGACGAAGTCCTTCTTCTGCTGCTCGTTGGGCAGTTCGCCGTACAGCAGCAGGTAGCAGGTCTCGAGGTAGTCGCACTTGGTGGCGAGCTGCTCGATCGGGTAGCCGCGGTACAGCAGTTCGCCCTTGTCGCCATCGATGTAGGTGATGGTGGACTGGCACGACGCCGTGGACATGAAGCCGGGGTCGTACGTGAACATGCCGGTCTGGGCGTACAGCTTGCGGATGTCGATGACGTCCGGGCCGATCGTGCCTTTGTAGACCGGCATCTCGACGCTGGGGCTGCCGTTGCTGAACGACAGAGAGGCCTTGTAGTCAGCGAGTTTCATAGTAGTTCCTGTCTCAGGTTTCAATGCCCACGTCCCGGCGATGCGGCCGCGGGCAGGCGCAGCATCTCCAGTACTTCCTTGATGTCCGGGCGGTCGAGCGCATCCGCCGGCTCCTTGCGCCTGAGCAGGAGGTCGAGCAGGTCGTTGTCCGCGAGGTCCATCAGTTCCCCCAGCGCACGGGCCTGCACCATGGTCAGGCGCGACGCGAATCGGTCGAAGAAGCGCTCGATGAAGAGATCGTTCTCCAGCAGTCCCCGGCGGCAGCGCCACCGCAGCTTGCTCAAGCCCCGCTCATCCAGCAGCTCGTCGTCCATTGTCGCTCCGGTTATGGCGTACTGTCTTTTGACCTGCGTCAGACAGCGCGCCGGACCATCAGCTCCTTGATCTTGCCGATGGCCATGGTCGGGTTGAGGCCCTTGGGGCAGACGTCGACGCAGTTCATGATGGTGTGGCAGCGGAACAACCGATAGGGATCTTCCAGGTTGTCCAGGCGCTCGCCGGTGGCCTCGTCGCGGCTGTCGGCGATGAAGCGGTAGGCCTGCAGCAGCCCGGCCGGGCCCACGAACTTGTCGGGGTTCCACCAGAAGCTCGGGCAGCTGGTCGAGCAGCTCGCGCACAGGATGCACTCGTACAGCCCGTTGAGCTCTTCGCGCTCCTCGGGGGACTGCAGGCGCTCGCGGTCCGGCTTGATGCTGTCGTTGACGAGGTAGGGCTTGATCGAGTGGTACTGCTTGAAGAACTGCGTCATGTCCACGATCAGGTCGCGGATCACGGGCAGGCCGGGCAGCGGCTTGAGCACGATCGGCTTGTCGCCCAGCTGGCGCAGGTTGGTCAGGCAGGCCAGGCCGTTCTTGCCGTTGATGTTCATGGCGTCGGAGCCGCACACGCCCTCGCGGCACGAGCGCCGGTAGGCGATCGTCGGGTCCTGCGCCTTGAGCTTCATCAGGGCGTCGAGCAGCATGCGCTCGTTGCCCTCGAGCTCGATCTCCACCGTCTGCATGTACGGCTTGTCGTCCTGGTCCGGGTCGTAGCGGTAGATGTGGAAGGTGCGCTTTTGCATGTCTGGGTCTTTCGGAACTGCTTTAGAAGGTGCGCACCTTGGGCGGCACCGACTCGACGGAGAGGGGCTTGAGCTTCACCGGCTTGTAGGCGAGGCGGCTGCCTTCGCTGTACCACAGGGAGTGCTTCATCCAGTTGGCGTCGTCGCGGCCGAGCGGCGAGACCGGATCGTCGGCCGGGCGCTCGTAGTCGCTCACCGTGTGGGCGCCGCGGCATTCCTTGCGGGCGGCGGCGGACACGATGGTGGCCTGCGCGGCTTCCATCAGGTTCTCGACTTCCAGCGCCTCGATGCGCGCGGTGTTGAACACGCGCGACTTGTCCTTCAGTGTGATGGCGTTGACGCGATCGCGCAGCGCTGCGACCTTGCGCACGCCCTCGTCCATCATGGCCTGCGTGCGGAACACGCCGGCATGCGTCTGCATCGTGTTGCGCATGTCGTTGGCGACATCCTGCGAGTACTCGCCGGCAGTCGCGTTCTCGAGGCGGTTGAGGCGCTCGAGCGAACGTTCGGCGGCGTCCAGCGGCAGCGGCTTGTGCGACTTGCTGCGGCTGGCGAATTCGACGATGTGGTTGCCCGCGGCCTTGCCGAACACCAGCAGGTCCAGCAGCGAGTTGGTGCCCAGCCGGTTGGCGCCGTGCACCGAGACGCAGGAGCACTCGCCCACGGCGTACAGGCCGTTGAGCGGGCTGTTGTCCTCGCCGTTCTTCTGCAGCACGACCTGGCCGTGGATGTTGGTCGGGATGCCGCCCATCTGGTAGTGGATGGTGGGCACGACCGGGATCGGCTCGCGCGTGATGTCGACGTTGGCGAAATTCACGCCGATCTCATAGACGGAGGGCAGGCGCTTGTGGATCGTCTCGGCACCGAGGTGGTCGAGCTTGAGCAGCACGTAGTCCTTGTTGGGACCGCAGCCGCGGCCTTCCTTGATCTCCTGGTCCATCGAGCGGGAGACGAAGTCGCGCGGCGCCAGGTCCTTCAGCGTGGGGGCGTAGCGCTCCATGAAGCGCTCGCCCTTGCTGTTCAACAGGATCGCGCCTTCGCCGCGGCAGCCTTCGGTGAGCAGCACGCCCGCGCCGGCCACGCCGGTGGGGTGGAACTGCCAGAACTCCATGTCTTCCAGCGGGATGCCGGCGCGCGCCGCCATGCCCAGGCCGTCGCCGGTGTTGATGAAGGCGTTGGTGGAGGCCTGGAAGATGCGGCCCGCGCCGCCGGTGGCCAGCAGCACGGTCTTGGCGTGCAGCACGTGCAGGTCGCCGGTTTCCATCTCCAGCGCCGTCACGCCGACCACGTCGCCCTCGGCGTCGCGGATCAGGTCGAGCGCCATCCACTCGACGAAAAAGGAGGTCTTGGCGCGCACGTTCTGCTGGTACAGCGTGTGCAGCATCGCGTGGCCGGTGCGGTCGGCCGCGGCGCAGGCGCGCTGCACCGGCTTCTCGCCGTAGTTGGCGGTGTGGCCGCCGAAGGGGCGCTGGTAGATCGTGCCGTCGGGGTTGCGGTCGAACGGCATGCCGAAGTGCTCGAGCTCGTACACGACCTTCGGCGCCTCGCGGCACATGAACTCGATCGCGTCCTGGTCGCCGAGCCAGTCGGAGCCCTTGATCGTGTCGTAGAAGTGGTAGTGCCAGTTGTCCTCGGACATGTTGCCCAGGGAGGCGCCGATGCCGCCCTGCGCCGCCACCGTGTGCGAGCGGGTGGGGAACACCTTGGACAGCACGGCCACGTTCAGGCCGGCCAGGGACAGTTGGAGGGAGGCGCGCATGCCGGAGCCGCCGGCGCCCACGATGACGACGTCGAACTTGCGCGTCGCGATGTTGCTCTTGGTATAGGAAGCCATGTTCTTCAAACCCTCCACAGGACCTGGATCGCCCAGCCGGCGCAGCCGACGAGCCAGACGATGACGAGGATCTGCAGCACCAGGCGCACCCCCACCGGTTTCACGTAATCCATCAGCACCTCGCGCATGCCCACCCACACGTGGAACAGCAGGCCGACGATGGTCGCGAAGGTCAGCATCTTCATCGGCTGCGGCACGAAGATGCCGGCCCACTTGTCGTAGCCGATCTCGCCGCGGAAGAAGATCAGCTGCGCGAGCACGACGACCGTGAACAGCGCCATGAGCACCGCGGTGACGCGCTGCGCGAGCCAGTCGCGCACGCCGTAATGGGCACCGACGACGGTGCGGCGGGAGCCGTAGTTGACTGCCATTGATTTGACTCCTGGAAGGCTTAGTACAGGCCGAACAGCTTGGCGCCGAGCACCACCGTGAGCACGAGGCTGGCGATGAGCGTGAACTTCGCCGTGGTCGCGCCGCGCTGCTTGGTCACCGCGGCGTGGCTGACGTCGCTCCAGACGTGGCGCAGGCCCGCGATGAAGTGCGTGAGGTAGGCCCAGATCAGCGCCAGCACCACCAGCTTGAGCAGCACGCCGCCCGCGCCGGTGTTGAGCGCGCTGCGCAGGCGCGCGAAGGAGATCTCCGAGGAGATCGACTTGTCGAAGATCCACATCACCAGCGGCAGCAGCACGAACATCAGGACCCCGCTCGCGCGGTGCATCCCCGAGACGATGGCCGCGAGGGGCCAGCGGTACGACGGCAGGTCCCTGAACGCGTGGATGTTCCGGAACTCAGGACGCTTCCCGTCGGCTTCTGTCATATGTCTGTTTCTTTCAGGATGGCGCATGGGCGGAAGAGGGGGGAGAGGTGGGGGAGAAGGCGCGGACAACCCAAAATTCTATTTCAACGCAACAAGCTGACTCGGAGGTTGCAATTGGGATGCTCCCTGATGCGCGTGCGCTTGCGTTAGCTCAAGTCGTTGCGATAGTGATGCGAGTCGGTGCGATAGAGGCCGCGGCGCAGCTCCATCGGCACGTCGTTGTAGGTGTACGCGAGGCGTTCCACCGAAAGCAGCGGGGCGCCGGTCCTGGTCGCGAGCAGCGCGGCCTGCTGCTCGTCGGCGGCCACGGCGCGGATCTTCTCCTCGGCGCGGACCATGCGCACGCCGAACGCGAGTTCGAACAGCGCGTAGGTCGGCCCCTGGTGCCCCGCCATCTGTTCGGCCGTGAGGCCCTTGAAGGTGTTGCCCGGCAGCCAGATGTCCTCGAGGATGGTGGGCCGGCCGGAGAACGACAGCGTGCGCCGCACCTGCACGACCGCGTCGCCGGTGCGCAGCTGCAATGCGCGCGCGACCTCGGCGCTCGCGCGCACGCGCCGGCACTCGAGCACCTTGCGCTCGGCCGGCTGGTCCTCGGGCGCGCCGCTGTCCGGCACCAGCTTCAGGAAGCGGTAGCGCACGTGCTGCTCGGCATGCGTGCTCACGAAGGTGCCCTTGCCCTGCCGGCGCACCACGAGGTTCTCGGCCGCGAGTTCGTCGATGGCCTTGCGCACCGTGCCCTGGCTCACGCGGAAGCGCGCGGCCAGTTCCATCTCGCTGGGGATCGCCTCGCCGGGCTTCCATTCGCCGGCCTGCAGGCTTTGCAGGATCAGCCCCTTGATCTGCTGGTACAGCGGGCTGAACGCGGGGGTCGCGCCGGGCGCGGCGGGGTCGGCCGCGGGCAGCGTGTCGGCGGAAGGGGAGGTCGGGAAGGCCATGGGCTTCGGGGCGCTGCGGGACTGCAACGCCGAGGGCAATCATATCTTATATAAGACATAAGACAAATTGACTCCCCCGGGTTTCCCCGGGTAAACTCTTGCGCTGTCCCGCAGGGCACCTGCATCACCGTCAAGCACCCCTCTCGACCCCCCAACTCGCAACTTCCATTCGGAGATTTCCATGAGCAAGAAGCCCGTTCGCGTCGCCGTCACCGGCGCCGCCGGCCAGATCGGTTATGCCCTGCTGTTCCGCATCGCCTCCGGCGAGATGCTGGGCAAGGACCAGCCCGTGATCCTGCAGCTGCTGGAGATCCCCGACGAGAAGGCGCAGAAGGCCCTCAAGGGCGTGATGATGGAACTGGAAGACTGCGCCTTCCCGCTGCTGGCCGGCATGGAAGCGCACGCCGACCCGATGACCGCCTTCAAGGACACCGACTACGCGCTGCTGGTCGGCGCGCGTCCGCGCGGCCCCGGCATGGAGCGCAAGGACCTGCTGTCCGCCAACGCGCAGATCTTCACCGCGCAGGGCAAGGCCCTCGACAAGGTCGCTTCGCGCAACGTGAAGGTGCTGGTGGTGGGCAACCCCGCCAACACCAACGCCTGGATCGCGATGAAGAGCGCGCCCAGCCTGCCGCGCAAGAACTTCACCGCCATGCTCCGCCTGGACCACAACCGCGCGCTGTCGCAGGTCGCCGCCAAGACCGGCAAGCCGGTGGCCGCCATCAAGAAGCTCACGGTGTGGGGCAACCACTCGCCCACCATGTACGCCGACTACCGCTTCGCCACCATCGACGGCAAGCCGGTCAAGGACCTGATCAACGACCAGGAGTGGAACAAGAACACCTTCCTGCCCACGGTGGGCAAGCGCGGCGCCGCCATCATCGAGGCGCGCGGCCTGTCGTCCGCCGCCTCGGCCGCCAATGCCGCCATCGACCACATGCGCGACTGGGCCCTGGGCTCCAGCGGCGAGTGGGTCACGATGGGCATCCCGTCGGACGGCCAGTACGGCATCCCGAAGGACACGATGTTCGGCTTCCCGGTCACCACGCAGAACGGCGAGTACAAGCTGGTCGAAGGCCTGGAGATCGACGCCTTCTCGCAGGAGCGCATCAACCTGACGCTCAAGGAACTGCAGGAAGAGCAGCAGGGCGTCGCGCACCTGCTGTAAGGGAGCGACGGAGCGTCCCCACCCCAGCCCTCCCCCGACGGGGAGGGAGCCAAGACATGAGCCACCCCCGCGACATCCTCCTCGGCGCCCAGGCGCGCACCGGATCCATTCCGGTGTGCGACCACTACAGCGGCGTGGAGGCGCGCATGCGCAAGAGCCTGCAGCTCCAGGAGGAGATGACGCAGGAGTTCGGCGCGTGCGTGTTCGACGTCACCCTCGACTGCGAGGACGGCGCGCCGGTGGGTGGCGAGAAGGAGCATGCGGCGCTGGTGGTCGAACTGGCGCTGGGTGCCAGGCCCGATGCGCGCGTCGCCGTGCGCGTGCATCCGGTGGACCATCCCGCCTTCGAGGGCGATGTCGCCACGATCGCCGGCAAGGCCGGCCACCGGCTGGTGCACATCATGCTGCCGAAGGTGGAGCGCCCCGAGGACGTCGAGCGGGCCGCGCGTGCGGTCGATGCCGCCGGCGCGATGGGGCTGCCGCTGCAGGGCCTGATCGAATCGCCGGCCGCGGTGCACCGCGCCTTCGACATCGCGGCCCATCCCCGCATCCAGTCCCTCAGCTTCGGGCTGATGGACTTCGTGTCGGCGCATGGCGGCGCGATCCCGTCCGAAGGGATGGGCGTGCAGGGCCAGTTCACGCACCCGCTGGTGGTGCGCGCCAAGCTCGAGATTTCGTCGGCCTGCCATGCCCACGGCAAGGTGCCGTCGCATGGTGTCGTCACGGAATTCCGCGACCAGGCCGCTTTCCGGGCCGCGGCGTCGCGTGCAGCCAACGAGTTCGGTTACACGCGCATGTGGAGCATCCACCCCGACCAGATCCGGTCGATCGTGGAATTGTTCGCACCCACGAAAAACGAAATACACAAGGCGTCACAACTTCTGCGGACTGCAGAGCAAGCAGGTTGGGCGCCGATCAGCTTCGACGGCAAACTCGAGGACAGGGCGAGCTACCGCTACTACTGGCAGGTCCTGGAACGGGCCCACCAGACCGGGCGGCCGCTCCCCGACGAAGCGCGCGAATGGTTCGCGCGCTCCCAGTCCAACGGAGAGACTCCATGAAGTTGCTGATTGCCTCGATCGTCACCGCCCTGTTCGCCGCCGGCGCCTTCGCGCAGGCGCCGGCAGCGCCCGCCGACAAGGCGCACGCGAACAAGAAGCCGGTGTCGGTCAAGAAGGTGCCGCCCGCGAGCAAGCGCCAGGCCATCGAGGAAGCCACGCCGACCGAGGACTACGACCCGACCGACAAGCTCTCGGCGGCGGAACTCGAGATTGCCAAGCGCGTGCACACCGGCGAGATCCAGTGCGAGCTGGGCCAGAAGGTGAGCGTCAAGGCGATGAAGCGCGAAGGGTACTTCTTCGTCTCGCGCGGCATCTACAAGTACGTGATGCATCCGGTGGAAAGCCGCACCGGCGCGCTGCGCCTCGAAGACTCCAAGCGCGGCGCCCTGTGGCTGCAGCTCGGGAACAAGTCGATGCTGATGAACCAGAAGGAAGGCAAGCGCCTGGCCGACGAATGCGTCAGCCCCGAGCAGGCCGACTTCGCCAAGAACATGAAGCCCGTCAACCTGCTGGAGCCGGGCAAATGACGACCCCTTGATCGGAGAGAGAGACCCCCATGTTGCAAGCCTACGTTGAACACGTTGCCGAGCGCGCCGCGCTGGGCATCCCGCCGCTGCCGCTGTCGGCCAAGCAGACCGCTGACGTGATCGAGATGATCAAGTCCGCGCCGGCCAAGGAAGAAGCCTTCCTGCTGGACCTGCTGACCCACCGCGTGCCGCCGGGCGTGGACGACGCCGCGAAGGTGAAGGCCAGCTTCCTTTCCGCGGTTGCCCATGGGGATCTCGCCGTCGCGGCGATCAGCAAGGCCAAGGCGACCGAGCTGCTCGGCACCATGGTCGGCGGCTACAACGTCAAGCCGCTGATCGACCTGCTGGACGACCCGCAGGTGGCGCAGATCGCCGCCGACGGCCTGAAGAAGACCCTGCTGATGTTCGACTTCTTCCACGACGTCGCCGAGAAGGCGAAGGCGGGGAACAGGTTCGCCCGCGAAGTGATCCAGTCGTGGGCCGACGCCGAATGGTTCACCTCGCGTCCCGAAGTGGCGCAGAAGATCACGGTCACCGTGTTCAAGGTGCCCGGCGAGACCAACACCGACGACCTGTCGCCCGCGCCCGATGCCTGGTCGCGTCCCGACATCCCGCTGCACGCCATGGCGATGCTGAAGAACAGCCGCCCGGGCGCGGCGTTCAAGCCGGAAGAAGAGGGCAAGCGCGGCCCGATCAAGTTCATCGACGAACTCAAGGCCAAGGGGCACCAGGTCGCCTATGTGGGCGACGTGGTCGGCACCGGCTCCTCGCGCAAGTCCGCCACCAACAGCGTGATCTGGATGACCGGCCAGGACATCCCCTTCGTGCCGAACAAGCGCTTCGGCGGCGTCACGCTGGGCGGCAAGATCGCCCCGATCTTCTACAACACGCAGGAAGACTCCGGCGCGCTGCCGATCGAAGTCGACGTGGCCCAGTTCGAGATGGGCGACGTGATCGACATCTTCCCCTACGAAGGCACGATCCAGAAGGACGGCAAGGTGGTCTCGCGCTTCGCGCTGAAGTCCGACGTGCTGTTCGACGAGGTGCGCGCGGGCGGCCGCATCAACCTGATCATCGGCCGCTCGCTCACGGCCAACGCGCGCACCTTCCTGGGCCTGCCCGCGTCCACCACCTTCCGCCTGCCCAAGCCGCCGGTCGACTCCGGCCGCGGTTTCACGCTGGCGCAGAAGATGGTCGGTCGCGCCTGCGGCCTGCCCGAAGGCAAGGGCGTGCGTCCCGGCACCTACTGCGAGCCGCGCATGACCACCGTGGGTTCGCAGGACACCACCGGCCCGATGACGCGCGACGAGCTGAAGGACCTGGCCTGCCTGGGCTTCAGTGCCGACATGGTGATGCAGTCCTTCTGCCACACCGCGGCCTACCCGAAGCCGGTGGACGTGAAGACGCACCGCGAGCTGCCCGCCTTCATCTCCAACCGCGGCGGCGTGGCCCTGCGCCCCGGCGACGGCGTGATCCACTCCTGGCTGAACCGCCTGCTGCTGCCCGACACCGTGGGCACCGGCGGCGACAGCCACACCCGCTTCCCGATCGGCATCAGCTTCCCGGCCGGCTCCGGCCTGGTGGCCTTCGCCGCCGCCACCGGCGTGATGCCGCTGGACATGCCCGAATCCGTGCTGGTGCGCTTCAAGGGCGAGATGCAGCCCGGCATCACGCTGCGCGACCTGGTGCACGCGATTCCCTTCTACGCGATCAAGCAGGGCCTGCTGACCGTGGCCAAGGAGAACAAGAAGAACATCTTCTCCGGCCGCGTGCTGGAGATCGAGGGCCTGCCGAACCTGAAGGTGGAACAGGCGTTCGAGCTGTCCGACGCCTCGGCCGAGCGGTCCGCCGCCGCCTGCACGGTCAAGCTGAACCAGGAACCGGTCGCCGAGTACCTGCGCTCGAACATCGTCCTGATGAAGAACATGATCGCGCAGGGCTACGCCGACAAGCGAACGCTGGAACGCCGCATCCGCGCCGTGGAAGCGTGGCTGGCCAAGCCGCAGCTGCTGGAAGCCGACAAGGACGCCGAGTACGCCGCCGTGATCGAGATCGACCTGGCGGACATCAAGGAGCCGCTGCTGTGCTGCCCGAACGACCCGGACGACGTCAAGCCGCTGTCCGTGGTGCAGAACACGAAGATCGACGAGGCCTTCATCGGCTCGTGCATGACCAACATCGGTCACTTCCGCGCGGCCTCCACGCTGCTGGAAGGCAAGCGTGACCTCCCGGTCAAGCTGTGGGTCGCCCCGCCGACCAAGATGGATGCCGAGCAGCTGACCAAGGAAGGCCACTACGCCAACTTCGGCGGCGCCGGCGCCCGCACCGAGATGCCCGGCTGCTCCCTGTGCATGGGCAACCAGGCGCAGGTGCGCGAAGGCGCGACGGTGGTTTCGACCTCGACCCGCAACTTCCCCAACCGCCTGGGCAAGAACACCAACGTGTTCCTGGCGTCGGCGGAACTGGCCGCGATCGCCTCCAAGCTGGGTCGCATCCCGACGGTGGCCGAATACCACGCCGACATGGGCGTGATCAACCAGCAGGGCGACAAGGTCTACCGCTACATGAACTTCGACCAGATCGAGGAGTACGCGCAGACGGCCAAGGAAGTGGCGGTTTAAGCGCTGTATTCGTCATCCCCGCGCAGGCGGGGACCCAGTGAGCGGCCCCGCGGGGCCGCTTTTCTTTTGCGTCCGCCGCGTTCCTTGGGCCGTGCCGGCCCAGGACGGCCTTGTCCGCCCCTGGGCCTGCGTCACACCAATGCCCACAGGACGGCCGTTTTCTTTGTAGCATGCCCGACGGCGGCATTCGCCCAAAGGAAACAACAACATGTTCCGCTCCTTCTTCCTGCTGCGCCGCTGGTGGCCCTGGTCCATCCTCGGCACGGTCCTGATCCTCTTCACGACCTGGTACCGGGTGCAGCTCGACGTGCAGATCAACGACTGGTTCGGCACCTTCTACGACCTGGTGCAGAAGGCGCTGGGCACCAAGGGCAGCGTGACGCTGCCGCAGTTCTGGAGCCAGCTCTCGACCTTCCTGCACATCGCGATGATCTACGTGATCGTCGCGGTGTTCGTCGACTTCTTCGTCAAGCACTACATCTTCCGCTGGCGCCAGGCGATGAACGACTATTACATGCAGTACTGGGAGCGGCTGCGCAAGATCGAGGGCGCGGCGCAGCGCGTGCAGGAGGACACGATGCGCTTCGCCAGCATCATGGAAGGCCTGGGCGTGGACCTGGTGCGCAGCGTCATGACGCTCGCGGCGTTCGTGCCCATCCTGTGGACGCTGTCGGACCAGATCACGCAGCTGCCGATCGTCGGGTCGATCCCGCATTCGCTGGTGTGGGTGTCGATCGGCTGGGCGGTGTTCGGCACCGTGGTGCTGGCGTTCACCGGCATCCTGCTGCCCGGCCTGCAGTTCCAGAACCAGCGGCGCGAGGCGGCCTACCGCAAGGAGCTGGTGTACGGCGAGGACGACGCGTCGCGCGCCCAGCCGCCGGTGGTGAGCTCGCTGTTCCAGGAAGTGCGGCGCAACTACTTCCGGCTGTTCTTCCACTACCTGTACTTCGACGTGGTGAAGTGGTCGTACCTGCAGGTGAGCGTGCTGGTGCCGCTGATCGCCCTCGGCCCCACGGTGGTCGCCGGCGTGATCACGCTGGGCGTGATGCAGCAGATCTCGCGCGCGTTCGACAAGGTGACGGAATCGTTCCAGTACCTCGTGTACAGCTGGAGCACGATCGTGGAGCTGATCTCGGTCTACAAGCGCCTGCGCGCCTTCGAGAGCCGGATCCATGACGGGCCGGACGTGGAACCGCCGGGAGGGGCGATTCCGGCGCGGACGTGAAGGCATTCGCGGGCTGTTCGCAGGCTGGCGCTGAGCCGCGAAGCGCGCGAAGCCCAGCGCTCTGCGCGAGAAACATCTCCCTCACCCCGACCCTCTCCCGCAAGCGGGAGAGGGAGTGCCCCCACCCCAGCCCTCTCCCGCAGCGGGAGGGAGCAAGAGCGGTCAGGCGAGCGCGCGCAGTGCCTGTCCCGTCGCCTCGTCCGCCGGAAAGAAGGTTTCCAGCGCCAGCTCCTGCAGGGTGACATCGATCGGCGTGCCGAACACCGTCACCGTGCTGATGAAGCTCAACACGCCCGACGGCGTGCGGATCTGCAGCGGCATCGCCACCCCCAGCACCTCGCCCGCCAGGTGCGGGCTCTCCGCCTCCGGTGGCACCGGATAGCCGCGCAGTTCCTCCTCCAGCGCCTGCAGCACCGGATCGCCCGTCGCCTGGATCTGCTGCCGCAGGCGCTCGAACAGGTGGTGCCGCCATTGCCCCAGGTTCACGATGCGCGGCGCCACGCCTTGCGGATGCAGGCTCAGGCGAAGCACGTTCACCGGCGGCTGCAGCAGCGCTGGATCGACCCCCGCCAGCAGGTGCGAGACCATCGCATTGGCGGCCAGCAGGTTCCAGTGCCGGTCCACCGCCAGCGCCGGGTACGGTTCGTGGCTGCGCAGGATGCACTGCACGGCCTCGCGCGCGGCGGACAGGGCCGGATCGTCCAGCGGCCGCTCGCGGTACATCGGCGCGTAGCCGGCCGCCACGAGCAGGGCATTGCGCTCGCGCAGCGGCACGTCCAGGCGTTCGGCCAGGCGCAGCACCATCTCGCGGCTGGGTGCCGAGCGGCCGGTCTCGACGAAGCTGAGATGGCGGGTGGAGATGTCCGCCTCGTTGGCCAGCTCCAGCTGGCTCATGCGGCGGCGCAGGCGCCAGTGGCGCAGGTGTTCGCCGAACGGGCGCATCGCGCTGGCGGCGGCGAGTGGGGCGACGCGGAGGTCCATGGCGCGCATGGTAGACGCGGCAGGTCGTGCCGGCCATGACCTCCCAGGTCATGGACCGCCGGCGCGGCGGCCGCCAAAGTGCGGCTCCTTTCCACCAGGAGTTGCCATGCGAAGCACCGATCCGTCCCGATTCCTTTTCCTGCTGCTGTGGGCCGACGCCGCCTCCGCCGCTGCCAGCGGAGCGCTGCAGGTCGTCGCCGCGCCGTCCCTGGCCCGCTGGTTCGGCCTGCCGCCGGCGCTGGTCCTCGCCTCCGGAGGCGTGTTGCTGGCCGTCGCCGCGTTCGCTGCGTGGCTGGCGCGCTCGCCCCGGCGGGGCGGTGTGCTCACACTCGTGGGCCTCAACGCCGCCTGGGTCCTCGGCTGCCTCGAGCTGCTGCTCTCGGGCGGGGCGCTCACGGCGCTGGGAACGGGCTGGCTGGTGCTGCAGGCCGTTGCCGTGGGCGTGCTGGCCGAACTCGAATGGCTGGCCCTGCGCCGGGTGGGTCGGACTGCCTTCGCCTGAGCCCGGGGCCGCATCTTGTATGCTGGCAGGTCCGGGCGCGCCCGCGCCCGCCTGCCCCTGCGAGAGCGAGAGAGAAGAGACCCCCATGAGCCGCGTTTTCAACTTCAGTGCCGGTCCCGCCGTGCTGCCCGAACCCGTCCTGCGCCAGGCCGCCGACGAAATGCTGGACTGGCACGGCAGCGGCATGTCCGTCATGGAGATGAGCCACCGCGGCAAGCAGTTCATCGCCATCCATGCCGAGGCCGAGGCGACCTTCCGCGAGCTGATGGACATCCCGTCCAACTACAAGGTCCTGTTCATGCAGGGCGGCGCGATCGGCGAGAACGCGATCGTGCCGATGAACCTGATCGGCCGCAGCGGCCGCGCCGACTACGTGCTGACCGGCGACTGGTCGAAGAAGTCGTTCAAGGAAGCGAAGACCTACGGCCAGATCAACGTGGCCGCGACCGCCGAAGCCAGCAAGTTCACCGCGATCCCCAAGCAGTCCGAGTGGAAGCTCGACCCCGGCGCGGCGTACGTGCACATGTGCTCCAACGAGACCATCGGCGGCGTGCAGTTCCACTGGACGCCGGACACGGGCAGCGTGCCGCTGGTGGCCGACATGTCCTCGGACATCTTCTCGCGCCCGATCGACGTGCGCAAGTACGGCCTGATCTACGCCGGCGCGCAGAAGAACATGGGCCCCTCCGGCCTCACGGTGGTGATCGTGCGCGAGGACCTGCTGGGCCACGCGCTGCCCATCACGCCCTCGGCCTTCAACTACAAGTTGCAGGCCGAGGCCGATTCCATGTACAACACGCCTCCGACCTACGCCATCTACATCGCGGGCCTGGTGTTCCAGCATGTGAAGAAGATGGGCGGCCTGAAGGCCGTGGAGGCGCACAACCGCGCCAAGGCGAAGCTGCTGTACGACCTGCTCGATGCCAGCAGCTTCTATCGCAACGGCATCGCGAAGGAGGACCGCTCGCTCATGAACGTTCCGTTCTGGCTGAAGGACGAATCGAAGAACGATGCCTTCCTCAAGGGCGCGGAGGCGCGCGGCATGCTGCAGCTCAAGGGCCATCGTTCCGTGGGCGGCATGCGCGCCTCGATCTACAACGCGATGCCCATCGAGGGCGTGCAGGCGCTGGTGCAGTACATGAAGGAATTCGAGTCCCAGCATGGCTGATGCCGCCGCCTTCGCGGTGCTGGTGCTCAACCAGATCTCGAAGGCGGGTCTGGAGCGGCTGCCTGCGGGCCGCTACGTCGTCGGCAAGGACATCGCGCAGCCCGACGCGATCCTGGTCCGCTCCGCGGACATGCACGCGATGACGATTCCCGCTTCCGTGCAGGCCATCGGCCGCGCGGGCGCGGGCACCAACAACATCCCGGTGCGCGCGCTCGACGCCCGCGGCATTCCCGTGTTCAACGCGCCCGGTGCCAACGCCAACGCCGTCAAGGAACTGGTGCTGGCGGGCATGCTGATGGCCGCGCGCAACCTGGGTGGCGCGCAGCGCTTCGTCGCCCAGCTCGATGCGAAGCAGCCCGGGCTCGACCAGCTGATCGAGGAGGGCAAGAAGCCCTTCGCCGGCTTCGAGCTGTGCAACCACACGCTGGGCATCATCGGCCTGGGCAAGGTGGGCTGCCTGGTCGCCGACGCGGCGATCAAGCTGGGCATGCACGTGCTCGGCTTCGACCCCGAGATCACCGTCGATGCCGCCTGGAGCCTGCCCTCGCAGGTGCAGCGCGCCGCGAGCGTGCAGGACGTGCTGAAGAACGCGCAGATCGTCAGCGTGCACGTGCCGCTGCTCGCTGCCACGCGCCACCTGGTGAACGCGGAGAACCTGCGCCTGCTGCGCGCCGACGGCGTGCTGCTGAACTTCTCGCGCGAGGGCGTGGTGGATGACGCCGCCGTCGTCGCGGCGCTCGACGCGGGCAAGCTTGGCTGCTATGTCTGCGACTTCCCCAACGCCGCCATCCTCGGGCATCCGAAGGTGATCGCGTTTCCGCACCTGGGCGCCTCCACGCGCGAAGCCGAGGACAACTGCGCCCGCATGGTGGCCGACCAGCTGCGCGACTTCCTGGAGCACGGCAACATCCGCAACGCCGTGAACTTCCCCGAAGTGGGCATGGCGCGCGGATCGAACTGGCGCGTCGCGATCGCCAACGCGAACGTGCCCAACATGCTGGGTCAGATCTCCACCGCGATGGCGCAGGCGGGCCTGAACATCCACAACATGGTGAACAAGTCGCGCGGCGACATGGCGTACACGCTGGTGGACGTGGACAGCGCGGTGGACGAGCCGGTGCTGGAGAAGATCCGCGCGATCGAGGGCGTGCTGGCGGTCCGCTACCTGCCGGTCGCCTGACGGCGACGCGTCCTTACCTCAACCTCTCTTCTGGCGGCACAATGCCGCAAAGCAACAACGAGAGGTCACGAGCATGGCGCACGCGTTCCCCGACACACTCCAGAGCTTCAAGGCCGGTCGCGGCCTCGAAGGAAAGTTCTATTCCCTTCCCGCGCTCGCGCACCATTTCCCCAATGTGAAACGCCTGCCGGTTTCGATGCGCATCGTGCTCGAGTCGGTGCTGCGCAACTGCGACGGCCGCAAGGTCACGGCCGAGCACGTCGCGCAGCTCGCGAACTGGCAACCGAATGCCGAGCGCACGACGGAAATCCCCTTCACGGTCGCCCGCGTGGTGCTGCAGGACTTCACCGGCGTTCCGCTGCTGGCGGACCTGGCCGCCATGCGCAGCGCGGCCGCGCGGCTGGGCAAGGACGTCAACCGCATCGAGCCGCTGGTGCCCGTGGACCTCGTGGTGGACCACTCGGTCATGGTCGACCACTACGGCACGCGCGATGCGCTCGAACTCAACATGCGGCTGGAGTTCTCCCGCAACCAGGAGCGCTACCAGTTCATGAAATGGGGCATGCAGGCCTTCGACACCTTCGGCGTGGTGCCGCCCGGCTTCGGCATCGTCCACCAGGTGAACCTCGAATACCTCGCGCGCGGCATCCACCAGCGGGAGGACGGCGTCTGCTACTTCGACTCGCTGGTCGGCACCGACAGCCACACGACGATGATCAACGGCATCGGCGTGGTGGGCTGGGGCGTGGGCGGCATCGAAGGCGAAGCGGCGATGCTGGGCCAGCCGGTGTACTTCCTCACCCCCGACGTGGTGGGCTTCGAGCTGTCGGGCCAGCTGCGCGAGGGCTGCACGGCCACCGACCTGGTGCTCACCATCACCGAGCTGCTGCGCCGGCACAAGGTGGTCGGCAAGTTCGTCGAGTTCTTCGGCGAAGGCACGCGCAGCCTCGCGCTGCCGGACCGCGCCACCATCGGCAACATGGCGCCCGAGTACGGCGCGACGATGGGCTTCTTCCCGGTCGACGAGCGCACCCTCGACTACTTCGAGGGCACCGGCCGCACCCCGGAGCAGGTGAAGATGCTCGAGGCCTACTTCCGGGCCCAGGGCCTGTTCGGCGTGCCCATGCCGGGCGAGATCGACTATTCCACCGTGGTGCGGCTGGACCTCGGCGATGTGGTGCCCAGCCTCTCCGGCCCCAAGCGCCCGCAGGACCGCATCGAGATCGGCAAGGTGGCCAGCACCTTCAAGACGCTGTTCTCCAGGCCCGTGTCCGAGAACGGTTTCAACCAGCCCGAGGAGATGCTGCTCACCCGGCACCTGATCGACAAGCCCGACACGGCCGACGACCGCACGCCCGCCAGCCCGCCGACGCCGCTGGCCGCCCCGCGCTTCGAACTGGAGATGGAGGCCAACAAGCCCACGCTGCCGTCCGCGCACGCCAAGGCGGTGCCGCCGGTGGAGGGGGGCGACGTCACCATCGGCAACGGCGACGTGCTGATCGCGGCCATCACGAGCTGCACCAACACGTCCAACCCCGGCGTGCTGCTAGCCGCCGGCCTGCTGGCGAAGAAGGCGGTGGAGCGGGGCCTGAAGGTCAAGCCGCACATCAAGACCTCGCTGGCGCCCGGCTCGCGCATGGTCACCGAGTACCTGAGGGACGCGAAGCTGCTGCCCTACCTGGAGGAGCTGGGCTTCACGGTGGCGGGCTACGGCTGCACCACCTGCATCGGCAACTCCGGCGACCTCACGCCCGAGATCAACGACGCCATCGCGCAGAGCGACCTCGTGTGCGCCGCGGTGCTGTCCGGCAACCGCAACTTCGAGGCGCGCATCCATCCCAACATCAAGGCCAACTTCCTCGCCAGCCCGCCACTGGTGGTGGCCTATGCGATCGCCGGCACGGTGCTGCGCGACCTGATGACGGAGCCGGTCGGCCAGGGCAAGGACGGCAAGGACGTGTGGCTGGGCGACATCTGGCCCACCAGCGACGAGATCCACAAGCTGATGAAGTACGCGATGAACCCGAAGGGCTACCGCGCCAGCTACGGCAAGGTCAAGAGCGACCCGGGCAAGCTGTGGGAGAACATCCAGGGCGCGACCGGCGAAACCTACGACTGGCCGACGAGCACCTACATCGCCGAGCCGCCGTTCTTCGAGGGCTTCACGCTGGAGGCCCCGACCTCCGAGGCCGGCGCCGCGGCGGGCACGGCGGCGCCGATCGCCGTGCGCGATGCGCGCATCATGGCGCTGTTCGGCGACTCCATCACCACCGACCACATCTCGCCCGCCGGCTCGATCAAGGAGAACTCGCCGGCCGGCCGCTGGCTGGTGGAGCACGGCGTGAAGAAGACCGATTTCAACAGCTACGGCTCGCGGCGCGGCAACCACGAGGTGATGATGCGCGGCACCTTCGCCAACGTGCGCATCCGCAACCTCCTGCTGCCCACGGGGCCGGACGGCTCGCGCGAGGAGGGCGGCCTGACGATCCACCGCGACGCGCAGGGCAACGCCGAGAGGATGTTCATCTACGACGCGGCGATGAAGTACATCGCCGAAGGCCGGCCGACCGTGATCTTCGCGGGCGAGGAATACGGCACCGGCTCGTCGCGCGACTGGGCGGCCAAGGGCACGCAGCTGCTGGGGATCAAGGCCGTGGTGGCGCGCAGCTTCGAGCGCATCCACCGCAGCAACCTGGTGGGCATGGGCGTGCTGCCGCTGCAGTTCACGGGCGACATGAGCTGGCAGTCGCTGGGCCTCACCGGCGAGGAGCTGGTCGACATCGAGGTCGATCCGCTGCTCAAGCCGCAAAGCCAGGCCGCGCTGATCATCAAGCACCCGAACGGCGACTGCCGTGAAGTCAAGCTGACGCTGCGCATCGACACGCCGATCGAGACCGACTACTACCGGCACGGCGGGATCCTGCCCTACGTGCTGCGGCAACTGCTGGCGGGGTGAGCTCGGAAGTCCTGATTTCCGGGGGCGGCATCGGCGGGCTGGCTGCCGCCGTGGCGGCGCGCCGCGCCGGCTGGGAGGCGCGCCTCTTCGAGCAGGCCGAGGCCTTTTCGGAAGTCGGCGCGGGCATCCAGCTCGGGCCCAACGCGACGCGGATCCTGCGCGAATGGGAGCTGCTGCAAGGCGAGCTCGGGCGGCAGGCCGTCGCGCCCCCGCGCCTGCGCGTGCGCGATGGCGCCGACGGCGACGAGCTCGGCGTGCTGGAGCTGGGGGACGCGATCGCCCGGCGCTACGGCGCACCGTACCTCACCGTGCACCGCGCGGACCTGCAGGCCGCGCTGCTCGCGGCCGCCGAGGACGCAGGCACCCGGCTGCATCCGGGCTGCCGCGTGAAATCGGCGGAGCCGGTCGATGCCGTGGTGCGGTTGCAGACCACGCGCACCTCGCAGGTGGAGGGCGACGCGCTGGTCGTCGCCGACGGCGTGTGGAGCCAGCTGCGCGCGATGGTGGCGGCGGACGGCCCGCCGCAGCCGACCGGCCATCTCGCCTACCGCGCCCTCGTGCGCCAGCAGGACCTGCCGGCGTCCCTGCGCAGCGAGGAAGTGACGGTGTGGCTCGCGCCGCGCATGCACCTCGTGACCTATCCCCTGCGCGGCGGCGAATGGCTCAATGCGGTGTGCGTGGTGCAGGGCACGCAGCGCGGCGATCCGCGCGACTGGGACCACGCCGCTTCGCAGGCGCAGCTCGAGGCCGCGCTGGGGCCGGTGTGCGACGAGGTGCGCGAGCGCGTCGCGGCACTGCCCGCGTGGCGGCTGTGGATCCTGCACGATCGCCCGCCGGTGGCCTCGGCGGACGCGATGGCCCGCGGCCGCATCGCGTTGCTGGGAGACGCCGCGCATCCGATGCGGCCTTACCTCGCCCAGGGCGCGGGCATGGCGATCGAGGATGCGCGCGAGCTGCAGCGCGTGCTGGCGGTGGCGGACGAGCGCACGATCGACGTGCCGATCGCCTTGCGGCGCTATGCGCTCAATCGCTGGGAGCGCGTCGCCCGGGTGCAGGAGCGCTCGCGGCGCAACGGCACGGTCTTCCATGCGACCGGGCCGCTGCGCATGGCGAGGAATGCGGCGATGAAGATGCTGGGGAGCGGGTTGCTGGACCAGCCGTGGTTGTATGGGGGCTAGGGGGCTAGGGGGCTAGGGGTCGCGGAGTCGGGTAGGCTGGCGGTGAGCTGCGCGAACCCCAGCGATGCGCGAAGCGCTGGGGTTCGGCGCTTCGCGCGCTCACCACCAGCCTACGAATCCGGGCCGCATCACAAATCCGTCCGCAGCTGCCAGAGCTCCGGAAACAGCACCACATCCAGCATCTTGCGCAGGTACGGCACCCCGCCCGTGCCGCCCGTCCCGCGCTTGAACCCGATCACCCGCTCCACCGTCGTCACATGCCGGAAGCGCCACAGCCGGAAGGCGTCTTCCAGGTCCGTGAGCTCCTCGCCCAGCTCGTAGAGGTCCCAGTGCCTGGTCGGCTCGCGGTAGACCACCAGCCACGCCTGCTCCACCTCGCGGCTGGCCTGGTAGGGCTGCGTCCAGTCGCGCTCCAGGTGCGACGCGGGCACCGGCAGGCCGCGGCGCGCCAGCAGGCGCAAGGCCTCGTCGTAGAGCGAGGGTGCCTCCAGCGCGGCCCGCACCAGCGACAGGCGCTCGCCATGCGGCTCGTGCGGCCGCAGCATGGCCGCGTTCTTGTTCCCCAGCATGAACTCGATGCAGCGGTACTGCCAGCTCTGGAAGCCGCTGGAGCTGGCGAGGTAGGGGCGGATCGCGCTGTATTCGGCCGGCGTCATGGTGGCCAGCACGTCCCAGGCGTGTACCAGCTGCTCCATGATGCGGGACACGCGCGCCAGCATCTTGAACGCCGGCTGCAGTTCGTCGCGCGCGATGCAGGCCCTGGCCGCGGCGAGCTCGTGCAGCATCAGCTTCATCCAGAGTTCGCTGGTCTGGTGCTGCACGATGAACAGCATCTCGTTGTGGTCCGGCGAGAGCGGCTTCTGCGCCTGCAGGATCGCATCGAGCTGCAGGTAGTCGCCGTAATTCATTTCACCGCTCATTGGATCACCTCCCCCAGGCTCCGCACTGCGTGCTGCGCCTCCCCCCTCCGCAAGCGGCGGGGGCGAGCGCCTTCGGGCGGCCGTGCGGCGCTCATGTCACTGCCTGCTTCCGGTTGAATTCCGCGCGGCGCCACTCGCCGCCCGCCAGCACCTCGCGCAGGTGCTCCACCGCGTTCCACACGTCCTCGAAGCGCAGGTACAGCGGCGCCAGGCCGAAGCGCAGGATGTCCGGCGGACCGGCGCGGTAGTCGCCGATGACGCCGCGCGCGACCAGCGCCTGCACGATCGCGTAGGCGCCTTCGTCGCGCGTGAGGCAGACCTGCGACCCCCGGCATGCGTGCTCGCGCGGCGTCACGAGCCCGAGCCCGTGGCCCGCGCAGCGCTCCTCCACCAGCGCGATGAACAGGTCCGTGAGCGCGAGCGACTTGCGGCGCAGCGCCGGCATGCCGCCCAGGGGCTGCGCGGCCAGCACCGTGTCCAGCCCGCAATCGAGCGCGATCAGGCTCAGCACCGGCTGCGTGCCGCACAGGTAGCGCGCGATGCCGGCGGCCGGCCGGTAGTCGCTCGCGAAGGCGAAGGGCGCGGCGTGGCCCCACCAGCCCGCCAGCGGCTGCCAGAAGCGGTCCGCATGGCGCGGATGCACCCACACGAAGGCGGGCGCGCCCGGACCGCCATTGAGGTACTTGTAGCCGCAGCCCACGGCGAAGTCGGCACGGGCCGCATGCAGGTCGACTTCGACCGCGCCGGCGCTGTGCGCGAGATCCCAGACCGCGAGCGCGCCCGCGGCCTGCGCCGCCCGCGTCACCGCAGCCATGTCGTGCATCGCGCCGCTGCGGTAGTTGACGTGCGTGAGCATCAGGATCGCCGTGTCCTCGCCCAGCGCGGACGCGAGCTCCTGCGCCTCGAGCAACCTCAGGGTGAAGCCACGCTCGCGGCACAGCGATTCGGCGATATAGAGGTCGGTCGGGAAGTTGCTGCGTTCGCTGAGTACCGTGCGGCGCGCGGGCGCATCGGCCTGCACGATGGACAGCGCGGCGCTGAGCACCTTGAACAGGTTGATCGAGGTGCTGTCGGTGGCCACCACCTCGCCGGCGCGGGCGCCGACCAGCGTGGCGATGCGGTCGCCCACGCGCTGCGGCAGTTCGAACCAGCCGGCGCTGTTCCACGAGCGGATCAGGCCTTCGCCCCATTCCTCGCGCACGGCGCGCGCGATGCGCTCGCCCGCGTGCTTCGGCAGCGGCCCGAGCGAGTTGCCATCGAGGTAGGTCACGCCGGCGGGCAGCGCGAACAGGTCGCGCAGTTCGCGCAAGGGGTCCTGCGCATCGAGCGCGCGGCAGTCCTGCAGGCTGGTCATGGCAGCTCCCGCAGCACGGCGCGCACCGGCGACGCATCGGCGGTCACGAGCTTCAGGGGCAGCGCGATCAGCTCGTAGTCGCCTTCCGGCACATCGTCGAGCACCAGGTTCTCCAGCACGCGCAGCCCGCGCTGTCGCACCACCTGGTGGCTGGGCAGCGCCTTGCTTGCGGCCGGATCGATGCTGGCCGTGTCGATGCCCACCAGCAGCACGCCGGCATCCGCGAGCCGCTCTATCGTCTCCGGCGCGAACGCGGCGAGGTCCGGGTCCCAGCGGTCCACCGGCGCGCGTTCGTAGGTTCGCACCAGCACGCGCGGCGGCAGGGCCTGCGTGGCGTGCGCGATGTGGTCCCAGGTGACGAGCGGGCCGCGCGCGATGGCGTGGATCACGCGGCAGGCGCCGAGGTACGGCTGAAGGGGCAGGGTGCCGACGGGGGCGCCATCGGGGTCGTAGTGCAGCGGCGCGTCCGCGTGGGCGCCCACGTGCGGCGACAGCGTCAGCGTGCTGACGTTGACGGGGCAGCCGGGCGCGATGGTCGCGGCCCACTCCTGCCGGTAAGGCGTATCGCCGGGGAACACGGGCGAGCCCGGGCGCACCGGCGGCGAAATGTCCCAGAGACGAGGCATTCTTGCGACTGTAGTCGCAAGGACGCCTCGTCTGGCTGCGGCTTCAGGAACCCCCCCATCCCAGCCTTCCCCCCCGAGGGGGGGAAGGGGCGGAACGCTGCTGGAGTGGCGCCGCGGATGGACTCTTATCCGGCCGGGGTTGCTGCATCCAGCGGCGGCAGGCCGTGGCGGGCGCGGGCCTTCTCGCAGCCGTGGCTGCCGGGCTCCAGTTCGCGGCAGGGGTTGGGCCGCCATTCGTAGATGCCGCAGGAGGCTCGCTCGCCCACCTTGCCCTTCAGCGCCGCGCAGCGGATCGGCACGTGGTCGGTGCCGCGCATGCGCCAGGTGTTGCCCGTCACTTCGACGGCGAGCCCGGCGGGCACGGTGCCTCCGTGGTCGTCGAGCTCGTAGACGGCGAAGTCGACGCGGAAGGCGGCGCAGCAGGCGCCGCAGCGCAGGCAGGGGTGGTCGGGATCGGCCATCGGGATGAGAAACCTAAACGGGGCCGGCGCGTTGCGGAAGAACTGTACGTGAATACAGCGAGCAACGAACCAGGAGGACAGCATGGAACTGCAGGTCGCGCGCCAGATTATCGACACCTTGGCGCAGGGCATCCATCCCGTCACCGGTGAAGTCATGCCGGAAGACAGCCCCTACAACGCCCCGCCGGTGATCCGGGCGCTGCACGCCGTCGCGCGCGCACTGGAGTCCGCAGGCGGCGAGCCGTCCGAGGGCGCCCGTCCGAAGCCGGCGCCGCCGCCCAACGCGGGCAAGCGCTGGTCCCCGCAGGAAGACTCCGCGCTGGAGACAGCGTTCGATGCCGGCATCCCGCTCAGGCAGGTCGCGCAGGAACTGGGTCGCACCGGCTTCGCGGTCGAACAGCGGCTGATCAAGCTGGGGAAGATCGAGGCGCCGGCAGGGGGAGGGCGCTTCGGCCCGGCCGCGGGCTAGGTTTCGCTCCTCCCCCCTTTGGGGGGAGGCTGGGAGGGGGGCGCTCCAGGGAGGCGGCAAACGCCGGGGCGGGGGGGGGGGGGGGGGGGGGGGGGGGGGGGGGGGGGGGGGGGGGGGCGCGGCCCCCGCCCCCCCCCCCCCGGGCCCC